>DYER01000076.1 GCA_020725605.1 Ammonifex sp.
GCTCGAAGTCATGCGCTGGCGGGCCATCCGGGACATCGAGAAAAAGCGGGGTAGCCGGCTCATAACCCTGATCCACCGCCAGGAGCTCATCAGCCTCCTGGGCGTACCTTTTTCCCGCTATATCAATATCGAAGATTCGGAAGAGGTCCTGCGAGCCATCCGCCTGACACCGCCCGACATGCCCATCGACCTGGTCCTCCATACGCCGGGGGGCCTGGTGCTGGCGGCCGAGCAGATTGCACGCGCGCTGCAACGCCACCGCGCGAAGGTCACGGTCTTCGTACCCCATTACGCTATGTCGGGGGGTACCCTCATCGCCCTGGCCGCCGACGAGCTGGTTATGGACGACAACGCCGTGCTGGGCCCGGTAGACCCGCAATTGGGTCAGTTTCCCGCCGCTTCCATCGTGGAAACCGTGCGCCAGAAAGGTGTCGATAAGGTCGACGACCGCACCCTCATCCTGGCCGACATCTCTACCAAAGCCCTGCGCCAGGTCGAAGACTTCGTCACCGCACTCCTGGCAGAAAAGGTGGGAGAAGAAAAGGCGCGCCGTATCGCCCACGCCCTGAGCAGCGGCCGGTGGACCCACGACTATCCCATCACCTGCGACGAACTCGCGCGCCTGGAACTACCCGTGACCTGCGGTCTGCCACCCGAAATCTACGCCCTCATGCGCCTTTATCCCCAACCCGCCCAGCGCCGGCCCTCGGTGCAGTACATTCCCCTGCCCTACGGGCGCGAGCGGGAGGAACGGCCGCGGTAAGGCCAACGCCGCACAGAAGACGTTTCCGTGAGGTCGGTCGGAAATTCGGCCGCACACCGCCACGAGACCCGCATACAGGACCGGCTGGCCGTTGACGCTGCCGCGCTCCCGAAAAGCCCGTCAGTTGCCCGCACGCGCCGACAAGACGGCCCCTCACCCGCCGAGGGTCACGTCCTGCGTCTCGTACCAGCGCAGGGCCTCGTAGACGTGTTCGGGCCTGAAGTCCGGCCACAGGTCGTCGATGACGTAAAAGTCCGCGTATACGGACTGCAAGGGAAGAAAGCCGCTGAGCCGCCTGCGTCCGCCCCACCGGATGATGAGGTCGACCCGGGAGACGTCCGCAGAAGCGATGGCCTTGAGGAGGCCGGCGCGCCGGGCCGCGCCGGCCCGGTGGCTGTCGACGGCATGGCTCAGGTCCCACAACCAGCCGTAATTGACCAGAAAGTTGACCCGTACCAGGCCGCGGCCGCAGACCCTCCTCGTGGTGAAGGGCAACAGCTCCCTCGGAAAAAGCGGTGACCGCGTGTTTCCGATCACGCGCAAGGCGCAATCCTGGGTGGCAAGCCTCCTGACCGCATCCACGCAAGCCTGCTGGAAGGCCCTGACCTGTACCGGCGGCCGCCTGGTATTGTCCTGGGTGAAGCCGTAAAAGGTTATTTCCTTCAGCCCCAGTTCCAAACACACTTTAAAGAATTCGGCCCCGGCCTCCACACCTTTCGCGTAGCCGGCCTCCTTGGGCAGCCCGTGCCGCTGCGCCCACCTCCTGTTCCCGTCGGGTATGATTCCGAGGTGCGCCGGAAGGCGAGAAAACCGTCTATTAAGCATAATTTCACCCCACTGCCTGGCGCTTAACAGTGTAACCAATACCCGCCCGGGTCATAACAGCAACAAAAAAAGGCCGGAACTCCCGGCCTATCACGTCTCTCGGCAGCGGGGATGCCACAACACCCTTTCGGACCGCCCTCGTACGCAAGGCCTGCCCTTACTCAGCCCGGCAGGCCGGTCCGCCGAGACCGCGCACCAGCAACCGGAAAACGGGTTCGGCCAGCTCCATAAGCCGGTATTGCCGGCGGGACACTACCCAGGAGGTGGACACTTCGTCCAGGGCGCCGAAAATCACCTTGCGCGCCGCACGAACGTTGACGTCGGGGGCGAAAACGCCTTGCCTGATACCCTCCGCCACCACACCCTCTATGAGTTCGAAGTAGCTTCTCAGGACCTCCAGCACATGCTCCCGTACCGCGGGATCCGTACGGAGCTCCACCTGAACCACGCGTGCCACGTGCCGGTCGTTCTCCAGGCAAAGGAGATGGGTGCGCACAAGGGCCCCCAGCTTTGCCAGGGGATCGGGCTGCAACGCGAGTTCGGCGCGCACGCGCGCAATGAATTCCGACATCTTTTCCCGAAAGATGGAGAGCAGAAGGTCCTCTTTGTTCTTGAAGTACAGATAGATGGTCCCTTCGGCTACCCCCGCTTCCCTGGCAATGCGGGCCACCTGGGTGTTGTGGTAACCGTGCTCCGCCATGACCCGTATGGCCGCCTCCAGGATGGCCTGGTACTTATCACCACCCCTGCGGCTCATGCCCAGCACTCCTTAACGCATCCACCCAAAAACTCGCCCCCCTTTTCGGGCGGGTCCGTCCCGCCGCCCGCAGCCGCTCTCGGACGGACCCGCCCTTTGCGGATCGCGATTCGCCTAGAGGGGATACCGCTCCAGCTCACACACGCGGCCTGCGATTTTACGTCTCAGGCCCACAATGTTGACCGGCTGGTACCGGGCCAGCCGCCGCACCACGGCCAGTTGGGTGAGCAGTTCGTCGCCTTCCAGGGTGGCGGCCAGGGCCTCGCGGGCCCGCAGCTCCACCGTGGGGAAGACCTCGTAGACGTAAGCCTGCGCCAGGGCGACGTGGTCCTCCGCCGGCCCGCGCGTCAGCGCCTTCCGGGCCCTCAAGACGGCGCTTTCCATGGTGTAGATGGCGATGACCAGGTCAGCCAGCGCCGCCAGAATTTCCTGCTCCTCCTGAATCTTATCCATGAACTTCTGCGCCGCCGTACCACCCACCAGCAGGAACACCTTTTTGGCAGCCTCCACCAGGGCAGCCTCACGAGCCAGGGGTACGTCTTCGACCGGCATGGCCGGGGTGAGCTCCAACACTTCTTTCGCCAGCCGCTGGGCCGCCGCCAGCAGGGCCAGTTCCCCCTTCATGGCTCGCCGCAGCAGGGTCCCCGGGATGAGCAGGCGGTTGATCTCGTTGGTACCCTCGAAGATGCGGTTGATGCGGGCGTCCCGGTAGAACCGCTCCACAAGGTACTCCTTTATGTAACCGTAACCGCCGTGAATCTGGACCGCCTCGTCGACGATGAAATCCAGGGCCTCCGAGCCGTAGACCTTGTTGATGGAGCACTCGACGGCGTAGTCCGCGATGGCCCTGGCCACCTGCTCCCCGTCGCCGGCGGCAACGCCCGCCAGGCGTTCTTCAATGTCGCCCGTGGTGCGGTAGACGCTGCTCTCCACGGCGTAGGTATGGGCGGCCATGCGGCCCAGCTTCTCCTGGATGAGGCCGAAGCGCGCTATCGGCCGGCCGAACTGCTCCCGCTGCAGGGCGTACTTGGCCGAAATCTCCACGGCCAGCTTGCCCGAACCGGCGCAGGCCGCCCCCAGCTTCAGCCGCCCGATGTCGAGTACGTTCAGGGCCACCAGGTGGCCGCGCCCGATCTCCCCGAGGACGTTCGCCACGGGGACGCGCGCATCTTCAAAAATTACGGGACAGGTGGAAGACCCGTCCAGGCCCATCTTCTTCTCTTCCGGACCAATCGTTACGCCCGGGGTATCCCGGTCAACGATGAAGGCCGTGAACTTCTCTCCGTCCACCCTGGCAAAGGTGATGAATACGTCGGCAAAACCGGCGTTCGTTATGAACTGCTTGGTACCGTTGAGGATGTAGTACTGGCCGTCCTCGCTGAGCACCGCCCTGGTCTTGGCATTGAGGGCGTCGCTGCCGGCCCCCGGTTCGGTGAGGGCGTAGGCCGCGATGAGGGTCCCCTTGGCCAGCCCGGGCAGGTACTTCTTTTTCTGTTCCTCGTTGCCGAAGAAGACCACCGGCAGGGTCCCGATACCGGTGTGGGCCAGCATGGCCACCGCAAAGGAGCCGCCGCGGGCCATCCTTTCGCCGACGACCATGGAAGTGATTTTGTCCAGACCCTCGCCGCCGTACTCCTCCGGCACGTCCACGCCCAGGAATCCCAGTTCCCCCGCCTGACGCATCAGTTCCCTGAGCGCCTCAAAGTCCTTGGCCTCCACGGCCTCGATGCGGGGCACCACCACGTCGTTGACGAAGTCGGTCACGGTCTTGGCCACCATCAGGTGCTCTTCGGAGAAGTCCTCCGGCGTAAAGACGTCTTCCGGCCTTACGGTCTCGATCAGGAACGCGCCGCCCTTGGTCATGGAAAAACCCCCTTTTTGTTTTTAGGCCGCCGCCCCGGGCAGAACCTCGAAGACGCCCGCGGCGCCCATGCCGCCACCGATGCACATGGTTACCAGACCGTAGCGCAAGCCACGCCGGGCCATTTCGTACAGGAGGGTGACGGTCAGCTTGGCACCGGTACACCCCAGCGGGTGGCCCAGGGCTATGGCCCCGCCGTTGACGTTTACCCGCGCCGTATCCAGTTCCAGTTCCCGGATTACCGCCAGGGACTGGGCCGCAAAGGCTTCGTTCAGCTCTATAAGGTCTACGTCCTGCAGGCGCAACCCCGCCAGACGCAGCGCGCGCGGTACCGCCGCCACCGGCCCGATACCCATGATTTCCGGCGGTACGCCGGCAACCGCATAGGCACGAAAAACGGCCATCGGTTTGAGCCCCAGCGCCCGGGCCCTCTCGTCGGACATGACCACCACGGCCGCCGCCCCGTCGCTGGTCTGGGAGGAGTTGCCGGCGGTCACCGTCCCCCGGGCGTGAAACACCGAGGGCAGCTTGGCCAGGGCCTCGGCCGAGGTGTCGAAGCGCACGCCCTCGTCCACGTCGAAGACGAATTCCCGCGTTACCCTGCCCTGGCCGGGCACCCACTCCTGATACCGCACGTTAAGGGGAACGATTTCCGGCCTGAAGCGGCCCTCCTTTATGGCCGCCGCCGCCTTCTGGTGACTGGCCAGGGCGAAGGCGTCCTGGTCCTCACGGGAAACGTTGTACTTCCGGGCCACGTTTTCGGCCGTGAGTCCCATGGAAAGGTAGACTTCCGGCCGGTTGGCCATCAACCAGGGTTCGGGAGCCGGTTTGTGCCCGCCCATGGGCACCATGCTCATGCTTTCCACGCCTCCGGCCACCGCCACGTCCACCAGGCCCGACCGCACTTTGGCCGCGGCGCAGGCGATGGCCTCCAGGCCCGAGGCGCAGAAGCGGTTGACCGTCATGGCCGGCACATCGTCCGGCAGGCCGGCCCTTAACGCGATTAACCGGGCCACGTTCATGCCCTGCTCCGCCTCGGGAAAGGCGCAGCCGAAGACAACGTCCTCCACCGCCGACGGCTCCAGCCCCGGCACCCGGGCCAGAACCTCCCTGACCACCGTGGCCCCCATTTCCTCCGGACGCATGTGGCGCAGACTGCCCCGCGGGGCCTTGCCCACGGCGGTGCGTACCGCGCCGACGATTACTGCTTCCCGCACAGTCTCGCCTCCTTACAACACGCGAAATGGGCATCCTTCCTCCGGCCGCCTGTCGCACCCTTACCCGCCTTCCCTCAGTCGGACCGGCAGGGTTGGTGCTCCACTACTTCCTTTGTGCAAGTTTTCTGCATCCGTGGGGGTGTACTTAATTGCGCAGAGGTTTGCCCGTCTGGAGCATGTGCTTGATGCGCTCCTGGGTCTTCGGTTCGCCCAGCAGGCTCAAAAAGCCCTCGCGCTCGAGATCCAGTATGTACTCCTCGCTGACTACCGAACCGGGAACCACGCCCCCACCCGTAAGCACATAGGCGATCTTCCGGGCTATCCTGGCGTCGTGGTCGCTGATGTATCCGCCCTGATGCATGGTGTAGATCACCAGCTCCAGGTTGGCGTAACCCGCCGTACCGGTGACCTTTATGCGGGCACGCTGCGGCGGGCGGTAGCCGCTGGCAGCCATCTCGAGCACCGCCGCCTTGGCGTCGCCGATGAGCCGGTCCGTATTCACGGTGATGCCGTCACCGGGCCGCAGGAAACCGAGGTGCCGCGCTTCCGCAGCCGAAGTCGCGACCTTGGCCGTGGCGATGATTTCGAAGGCCCGGTTGACCAGTGGCTGCAGATCCACCTGCTGTGGTATCCGCGACTCCAGGGGCGCCGGCAGGTCGGCCTGACTGCGCAGCAGCATTTCCTTGATGCCGCCCCCCGCCGGTAGCAGGCCCACACCCACTTCCACCAGGCCCATGTAGGTCTCCGCCGCCGCCTGCACCCGCGGTGCCGCCAGGCAAATCTCGCACCCGCCCGCCACCGTCATCCGGAAGGGCGCGGCCACCACGGGCCGGGGACTGTACTTCAGGGCCATGTTGACCTGCTGGAACTGGCGCACCATCAGGTCCACCTCGTCCCATTCCTGTTCCTGGGCCGCCATGAGCAGCAGGAACAGGTTGGCTCCGGCGGAAAAGTTGGGACCCTGGTTCCCGATGACCATGCCGACGTAACCCTTTTCGAGTTCCGCCAGTCCGCGGCGCAGCATCTGAATGGTGTCCTGACCGATGGAGTTGCCCCGCGAGTGGAATTCGACACACAGTACGCCGTCGCCCAGGTCGAGCAGGGAGGCGCCCGAGTTGCGGGCCAGTACCCGGCCCTCTTCTTTGACGCTCGCCAGCACGATTACCCCGGACGGCAACTCCTCGGGTCGGTAGCTACCGTCGAACCCGTAAAAGTACCGGCGACCGTTTTCCTTGCGGTAGAAACTCTTGTGACCCGCGGCCAGCAGGTCCTTTACGAGGGTGGGCACCTCCGCGCCTTCGGCTTCCATCCGGGAGGCCACGTAGGACACGCCCAGGGTATCCCACAGTTCAAACGGACCCTGGGTCCAGTTGAAACCCCACTTCATGGCGCGGTCGACCGCGACGATATCGTCGGCTATTTCGGACGCCCTGGCCGCCGCGTAGGCCAGGGTATCCCGCACGATGCGCCAGGCAAAACGGCCACCCCGGTCTTTGGCCGTGAGCAAAGCCTTGAGCCGGTCCGCAGGATCCTGCAACGCGCGTGCGGCAGCCAGCCCGGGCAGGTTCACCTTGGCCTGGGAGCGGTACTCAAGGGTATTGTAGTCCAGGGCGAGAATCTCCTTTTGGGGCTTGCTGACCTTCTTGTAAAAGCCCTGGCCGGCCTTTTCTCCCAGCCAGCCCCTCCGCACCATTTCGAGGACGAAGTCGGGCAGTCGGAAGGCTTCTTTCTCGGCGGGATCGGTGACGGAAGCCGCTACGTTCTGGGCCACGTGCACGAAGACGTCCAGGCCCACCAGGTCCAGGGTCCTAAAAGAGGCGCTCTTCGGACGTCCCATCACCGGGCCCGTGAGGGCGTCCACCTCCTCCACGGTCAGCCCCTCTTCGACCATGGCCCGCAGGGTGGCCACCATACCGTAGACCCCGATCCGGTTGGCGATGAAGTTGGGGGTGTCCTTGGCGAGTACCACGCCCTTGCCCAGAACCCGGTCGCAGAAATCCCGCATGAACCCTACAACTTCACCAGACGTGTCACGGCCGGGAATCAGCTCCAGCAAGGGCATGTAGCGCGGCGGATTGAAGAAGTGGGTACCCAAAAAGTTGCGGCGGAATTCCAGGGGCAATCCTTCTGCCATCTGATTGACGGACAGCCCGCTGGTGTTGGTGCTCACGATGGTGCCGGGGCGCAAGAAAGGCAGGATCTTGCGGAAGAGTTCCTTCTTCACGTCCAGATTCTCCACCACGGCCTCGACGACCCAGTCCACCTCGCCCAGCCAGGCCAGGTGGTCCTCCAGGTTCCCCGGGGTGATGAGTTCCACCCGGTCCGGTGTGTAGAGCGCCGCGGGCGAGGTCTTGAGCAATCTCTGGCGGGCTTGCGCGGCCAGACGGTTCCGGACTTCGGGCGATTCCAGAGTATAGCCCCGCTGTTCCTCCTCGGGTGTCAGCCGCGGAGGCACAATGTCCAACAGATAAACCGGTATGCCCACGTTCGCCAGATGTCCCGCGATGGCCGCCCCCATCACGCCGGCGCCCAGTACGGCCGCTCTGCGGATCTCCATTCCCATAACGCCCCCTTTTCATCTTGAAGTTACTTATGAATGAATACTCATTCATATAAATGATAGACTCTAAGGGGCCGCCTTGTCAAGCAGGAAATGCGCCTCCCAGACCTGACCGCGGGGAGTGCTCCCCAACGGTCCTACCCGTCAGGCTTCCTCCTCCCACCGAATGGCGCCGACCGGGCAGGCGTCGATGGCCTCCTGGATCTCCTCCTCGGCAGCGCCATGGGGCGCGATTACCGTGGCGTAGCCCAATTCCTCACTGAGCCTGAAAACCCCGGGGCACAGTTCCTCGCAGGTACCGCAGGCCGTGCATTCGGAAATGTCCACATAAGGCATGCGTGGCACGGACGAACACCTCCCTTCGCCTGGTGCGGGCCGGATTACAGCTGGCTCGCAATGATCATACGCTGAATCTGGCTCGTGCCCTCGACGATCTCCAGGGCCTTGGCGTCCCGGTAGTATTTTTCCACCGGGTTGCGGCGCACGTATCCCTCCCGCCCCAGTATCAACACGGCGTTCCCGCAGACGTAGCGGGCCGCCTCGCTGGCGAAGAGCTTGGCCATGGAAGAGGCGGCCGTGAAGTCTTCTTCCCGGTCCATCAGACGGCAGGCCCGCCAGACCAGGAGCCGGGCGGCATCGATCCGGGTGGCCATGTCGGCCAGCAGGAAGGAAACCCCCTGATGTTTGATGATCGGCCGTCCGAATTGCTCGCGCCGCCGGGCGTGGGCGAGCGCCGCTTCCAAGGCCGCCCGCGCCAGACCAACCCCGATGGCGCCGAAAAAGGCGCGCCCCCAGTCCAGGGTCTGGGTGAGCAGGAGGTACCCCGTACCCGGATGCCCGATCAGGCCGTCCGCGGCCACAAAAACCCGGTCCAGGAGCAACTCCCCCGTAGTAGAAGTCCGCAGGCCCAGCTTGTCGTGAACCTCGCTCACCTCCAGGCCACGCGCGTCTCCGGGAACCAGGTAGGCGTTGATGCCGGCCTTACCCTTGCGGGGATCGCTCGTGGCAAATACCGTGTAAAAGCCGGCCACCCCGGCGTTAAATACGAAACTCTTCTGACCCTCCAGGATGTAACCGCCCTCGGTCGGGCGGGCCGAGGTGGCAAGGGCGCCCGCGTCCGAACCGGCCCGGGGCTCGCTGAGGGCGAATCCGGCCACCCCGCCCCTTGCCAATAAGGGCAAGTAATGCGCCCGCTGGGCGTTGGTGCCGGCAATCAGCAGCGGTGCCATGGCGTGCATGGTGGCCGCCACAATGCTGGCCGCCCCGGCGCAGGCGGCGGCGATCTCTTCCAGAACCAGGGCCGCCGTGACGTTGTCGTAGCCGGGCCCGCCGAATTCCTCCGGCACCAGCAGGCAGGTGAGGCCGTGGGCCGCCAGTACCTCGGGCATGCGGCGCGGGTCAGGAGTCGGGGCGGCGTCCAGCTCCCGTGCCAGCGGCGCAATGACGTCCCGGGCCACGGTACGCACCCGGGCCCTGAGTTCCTCCTGGACGGGCGTCAGTTCAAAGGCAATCACCGCCCGTACCCCCTTTTGAACTCGATGAAGGCCAGCACGCAGCGACGTTCCTCCTCAGACAGCTCGGCGGCGCCGCGCAAGATCGCCAGCAACAAAGGATCCTCCAGCAGGTGGGCGGGCTTATCGCGCTCGTTCTCCCGTGTCTCCAGGAAGTAGGTGATGGGCTTGCCCAGTACCCGGCTGATCCGTTCCAGCTGGTTCAAGTAGAGCCGCCTTTTACCCAGCTCGTAGTTCGAGAGGGCGGCCTGGGTGCACCCCAGGCGGGCGGCCAGTTCTTCCTGGCTCAGGCCCGCCTCTTCCCGCGCCTTCTGGATTTTACGTCCGATCTCCCGATACGTCATAGACCTCCCGCTAAGTATACTAGAAGCGGTCCGCGAGATCAACGCCCGGAAGGGACGGGGTTGACCCTTTCATTACAATCTGTTATAATCAATGCCGCCGGCCACAATACTCTGTTGTTGGCGGGCCGAAAAAAGCTTTTGGGAGGTCGTTGCCCGTGTCCGACGTTTTTCTAACGGCCGAAGAACTTGCTTTCCGCGACCGTTACCGCAAGTTCCTGCAGGAGGAAATCGTACCCTTAAAGATCGTGGAGCGCATGGACTCCGAAGCCACGGAGTACCCCACGGAATTCATCCGCCGCTGCGGTCGGGCCGGCTATCTGGGCCTGGCCATCGCCAGAGAGTGGGGCGGCCAGGGGCTGGACACGGTCCACGAGGTGCTGGCCAGTGAGGAAACGGGCGTGCTCAGCACGGGACTGGTATGCGCCCGGGGCATGCCCACCTACATGGGTAAGGCCCTCGAGCGCTACGGCACGCCCGAGCAAAAGGAAAAGTACCTGGTTCCCGTTATGAAAGGCGAAAAAATCGTGGCCGAGGCCCTCACCGAACCCGTGGCCGGTTCGGACCTGGCCGGGATCAAGACCAAAGCGGTCCGGGACGGCGACCACTACGTGATCACCGGCGAGAAGCGCTTCCAGGCCGGAGGCATCGGGGCGGATTTCTTTCTGGTGCTCGCCGTTACGGACCCCGCGGCCCGGCACAAAGGATTGAGTTTCTTCATCGTGGAGCGGGATATGGGCGTTACCGTGGAAGAGAAATACCAGTTGCTGGGCTTCAGGGGCATGGGAGCGTCCCGCCTGGGCCTCAAGGAGGTACGTGTGCCGCGCGCCAACCTGCTGGGTGAGGAAGGCCAGGGCTGGGAGATCTTCAATTACCTGATCCGTACCGAACGTCTCTGCGAGGCCGCGGGCAACATCGGGGCCGGGCGGGAGGCCCTGCGCATCGCCGCTGAATATTCCGACACCCGCAAGGCTTTCGGCCGGAAGCTGCGGGACTTCCAGGCCATCAGCTTTCGGCTGGCGGAAATGGTCACGGCGGTGGACGCCGGCCGGCTGCTCCTGCTGCGGGCGGCGCGCAAGATGGACCGCGGCGCATGGGCCATGAAGGAGGTGGCCCAGGCCAAGTTTTTCGCTTCCGAGGCCGGCTACAGGGCCGTGGACTTCGCCCTGCAGGTCCTGGGAGGCATCGGCTACACCAATCAGTACCCGCTGGAACGCTTCTTACGTGACACCAGGGTGGTGCTCATCTACACCGGATCCTCCGAGATCCAGCGCCTGCTTGCCGCCCGCGAAATCTACAACGAACTGCTCCGGGAGACGGGCCGCGGGTGAGAAACCGCGCCTCAGGCGGTGCCCGGGTGAGAGTTGCGCTTTCAGTTGCCAGCCAAAGCGGAAAACTGGTATAATAGGCGCGGAGTGAGGCCCGTGCCCGCATTCGAAGACCCCCGGGTACTGCGGAGGCTGCTGGAGCTGGAAAAGAAACTCGCGGCGCAACGCCGGTGCGACGCGGCGCTGCGTAAAGCGCGACTGGTGGCTCGCCACCTGAAAGACCGCTACGGGGTGGAGCGGGTTTACCTGTACGGTTCGCTCGCCCGGGGTACCTTTGGCCCGCACTCGGACATCGACATCTTTGCCGTCGGCTTCAGAGATCACCGGCGCTACTGGCGCATGCAGGTCGAGGTGGAGGAAATCGCCGCGCCCTTTGCCGTCAGCGTGGTCTGCGACGACGAGGGCTCGCCCCGGCTGAAGGAAAAAGTCCTGCAGAAGGGACTGTTGCTGGCGTGAGACTGCATGAGATACTGCTGGTGGAAGCCAGGATCGCCGACGAACTGGAGAATATATCTAGGCTCAAGAACAGCCTGGAACAAAGGGGGCTTCTCCATGAAAAGGGGGCCCGAAAAAAATTAACCGACGAGTTCGTCCTGCGCGCGGTGGGCTCGGTGCTGCACGATTATTACTCGGCCGCCGAGAACATCTTCAAGGAAATCGCCAAGGTGGTCGACGGCAGGTTGCCTACGGGAACGGAATGGCACAAGGACCTGCTCAGACAGATGAAACTGACCATCAACGGAATACGGCCGGCGGTCCTGCGCAAAAGTACCTTTGAGAAGCTGGACGAGTACCGCCGCTTCAGGCACCTGGTCAGAAACATTTACGGCTTCAACCTGTTGCCGGATCGGGTGGCCGAGCTGCTGGAGGCCCTGCCGGACCTGGACCGGGCCCTCCGGGAGGATTTGCAAACCTTCCTGGCCACGGCCAAAAGGATGGCGGTAGAGGACCTGGAAGCCTGAGTCCGGCAGGGAGCCGCCGCTGCGGAGCCCCGGAGGGCACACGGGCTACGGCCCGGAATCGCCCCCGCGAACCTTTCCACCTCCGTGCCCCGGAAGTGGCGCGGAGTTCCGGGGCGATGGCCCGGAAACCACCCGTGGCGGTGTCCAACTTCCCGTGGCGCGCCAAGCACGGGGCCCGCGGTCTAGCCTGGTATCGGGTGGAGACAGGAGGACCCGGTACTGGGTTACAGCACCTCCGCCACGTCGTCCCGCCACACGGCGTCGTGGGCCTCCTTGAGCCTGGCGGCCACCTCCGGGGGCGCGACACCTGCGCTGCCGCGCAGGACCTCGCCGGCGCGGCGGGCCAGCACCACGAAGTCACCGGGGGCCATCATGCCCCGACGGGCCGCGGCGTCGATCTCCTCGCCGGCGGCCCAGGCCGCCACGGCCGCGGCGTTCCACGCGTCATACAAGACGCTCACGCCGGCCTCCCTAAGGGCACGGACCGCCGCCCGCACGGGCCCCCTTGGAAGGAGGGTGGCCCGCTCCGGCCTTTCCGCCAGGCAACCCGCCGCCAGGCCCGCCAGACCGGGCACCAGCCCCGGAGGACGGAGGTGGGGGCCTTCGCCCGGGGCCCCGATCTCGGGCGCCGCATCCGCCACCCACCAGTAGGGCTCGGCCATGAGCCCGGCCAGGATCTCGGCAAACAACACCCCACCCGGCCCGGCGGCCAGCGCCAGTTCTCCTTTGGAGGTCAGCCTGCCCCCCTGAACAAAGCCCGCGCCGGTAAGGGCGTCCCGGAGTGCCCTGAAGTCGTCCCACATGCGGGCCGCGGGGTCCGGAAGCTCGCGCAATCGCCTCCTGAGGGCGGCGGCCTTCTGGAGCAGGTCCTCCAGCTCCGGCGCCACGGGGCAAGCGTCGCCCCCCGCCACCCGCTCCCGCCAGTGACAGGAATGGGGCGCGGGCAGGGCATCCAGTTCGGCCTCCACCAGCGCCGCGTGCTGGCGGTGGGCCGCGAGGCGGTTCTGCAGGCGCCTGGCCTTGCCGCCCGGCCGCACCCCCTCCAGCACCTCTTCGACTTTGCGGATTTCGGCCCGGTGGTGGGCCAGCCTGCGTTCCAGCTTGGTCCTGCGCCGGTACCAGTTGGCCGGGCAGCTCGGGTGGCCCTTGCCGCGACCCAGACAATCGTGCCGCGCCGCCAGGTCCGCCAGCTGGCGTTCTACCTCCGCGGCCTCGCGCTCAAGGGAGGCCCTCACGGCGTCGTAGCCCCGGGCGCGGTAGGCCGCGAAGCTCAGGTGGAAGTACTCCCGGATGCGCTCCTCGTCGGCCCCGAACCTCCGGATCAGCCTCAGCACGCCCGTGGGCTCCAGGGAGAGCCGCGGTTCCACCGGCTCGGGCGCCGCCGGGGGAGCAAGGGGTACCTCGTCGGGATAATGGGGGTCCACGTAGAAGTAAACGTATCCCCGGCGGTCCGTTCCCCGGCGGCCGGCCCGGCCGCCGATCTGCAAGATTTCCCTGCCGGTCAGGGGGCGAAAACCGTCGTCACCCCGCTTCATTCCCCCGCCGATGACCACGGTCCGGGCGGGGAAATTCAGGCCCACGGCAAAGGTCTCGGTGCAAAAGACCACGGGCAGGTAACCGGCCTCGAACATCTCCTCCACGGCCTTTTTCGCCGCCGGCAGGAGCCCGGCGTGGTGGAACCCCACGCCCCGCACCAGGCACTTGTCCAGCGCCGGATGCACCTTCAAGACCGCAGCGGGAAGCAGGGCCACGCGGCGCCGTACCTCAACCGCATCTTCCGGCCGGAGCAGTTGCAAGTGCTCGGCCACCTGCACCGCGGCCCGCTCCACGCTGGCCCGGCTGAAGAGGAAAATGAGGGCCGGATAGCGCCGCGCCCTGAGCAGGTGGGCCACCAGACCCTCGTAGCCCGTCATCTGGACATTACCCTCCTGTCCTTGCGTCCCGCGGCCTCCCGCACGAGGTTCTGGAGCAGCCGGGCCGCCGGTTCCCTATTCAATACCCGCCCATCCCAGAACCAGTACCAGGCGAGGGGTACGGGCCGGCGGTGCTCCACCACCACTTCGACTTCGCTGCCCCGGGCGTACTCAATCCACCCGGCCACCTCCTCGTAGTTCGGCACCGTGGCCGACAAACACAGGAGGCGGATGTACGGGGGAGCGAAAATCACCGCTTCCTCCCAGGCCGCGCCGCGCTCGGAATCCAGCAGGTGGAATTCGTCCAGGACCGCCCACCGGACCTCGGTAAGGTCCTCCGGTGATTCCAGGCATTGATTCCGAAAGATCTCGGTCGTGACCACCAGAATGGGGGCGCCGGTGTTGATGCCCACGTCTCCGGTTAGGATGCCCGCGTTGTCCACTCCAAACCTGGCGGCGAACTCCCGGTATTTCTGGTTGGACAGGGCCTTGATGGGCGAGGCATAGATCAGCCGGACGCCGCGCTCAAGGGCGTACCCGGCTACCTGTTCAGCGACCCAGGTCTTACCGGCACCGGTAGGCGCCACCACCAGCACGTCCCGGCCCTCCAGGGCGGCCGTCAGGGCCCGCCGCTGAAAGGCGTCGGGGTTGATGCGCCGCGGCTTCCTCAGGGGCCGCACTTCGGCGTACGGCACGGTCCGGGCCGCCCCGGCCGGCCGACGGTCTTGGGCCACCGGCCCCCGCTCCGGCCGGTGGCGTTTGTATTTGCCCTGCAAAAGACCACCCCGTTGTTCTGATCTTGAAGTCCCGAAAACATGTTTCCCCGAAGACGGGAAGGAATCACACATACGCCGACGAATACTGTTACTGCTTACAAGGAGGTTAGCAGCCATGGAAAAACTTATACAGGCGTTGCAGCAGTACGTGCGGCCGGAGACCTACCCGGTAGCGGTAAAATTCTCGGCCGACGGCTGGCTTCCGGAGAGGGTACGCCGGCCTAAAGCGGCCTTCGGCCACCGCCTGAATCTGTGCCAGGGGATCGCCATGGCGCGGCGCATGGGATGGACCGTCGGCATGCTGCCCGAAGACCACGCCTGCGCCCCCTCGCTCATCGTCCTGGGTCTGGCCGAAAAACCTGATTTCGTGGCCCGGGGCGAACTGGTCTACCCCTTGTACGCCGCCACGCCCGAGATCGGCGCACGCACCGAGGAACACACCCCGCAGCTACCCCCCGGGACCGCCAGAAGCGTGGTCATCGCCCCCCTGGAGAGGGCCAGCTTCGAACCCGACGTGATCCTGGTCTACGGTAACGCGGCCCAGGTGGCCCGGCTGGTCCAGGGAGCCCTGTACCACCGGGGCGGCCGCATCACCTCCCACTTCACGGGGCGCGCCTCCTGTGCCAACGAGCTGGTGGCCCCTTACCAGACGGGCGAGTGCCAGGTGATCGTGCCGGGGGCCGGAGAGCGGGTTTTCGCCCTCACCGAAGCCCACGAGCTGTGCTTTGCCGTGCCGGCGGCCCGGGCCGAAGAGCTGGCCGCCGGCCTGGCGGACACCCATAAACAGGGTGGGCTCAGAATTCCTGTGCCGTTCCTGGGCCTGCTGGCGCGGCCGAAGTTCCCGGATTACTACCGCCGGCTTGAAGAAACCGTGGGCATCACCGATTCCTGACCGCGGCCACACCAACCCCATTCTAGCACATACCGGAGAGGGCGTAAATGGGGGCGCGGGCCCCTTGCGGGCCGGCGCCCAAAAACCACGTGCGGAGGTAGGTGCTATTGAAGATCCTGGCCATCAACGGCAGCCACCGCAAGGGGAAGAACACGGCCCTGATGCTGAGGACGGTGCTGGAGGAGGCGGCGGCCCTGGGTGCCGCCACGGAATTGCTGGAACTCACGGATTTCAACATCAAGCCCTGCCGGGCCTGCAACAAGTGCCTGCGCCAGCCCAGGTGCGCCATCGAAGACGACGATATGGCGGCGATAGGAGAAAAGATGCTGGCCGCAGACGGCATCGTGCTCGGCTCGCCGGTTTACTGGGCCAACGTGACCGGCCTCATGAAGGACTTCATGGACCGCACCCGCTGGATGCACATGACCCAGAACATGCTGGCCGGCAAGGTGGGCGCCGCGGTGACCCACGCCGGCCTGCGCAACGGCGGGCAGGAGCTGGCCCTGGCGATTATGGAGCACTTCCTGAGGGCCCAGGGGCTCCTGGTGGTGGACGACCGGGCCCCCGACGGCCCCATCTACACCGCCGGCGCCATGGGAACCATGTTTGGGGACCTTAGCGGCGGTACGGTCACCTGGAAGAAGAGCGTGGCGGAGGACGAACTCGCCCTGCACTCCTGCCGCCAGCTGGCCCGCAACATGGTGGCCCTCATCCGCCGGTTACGTGCTTCCCACCACCGGCTTGGCTGAGACTTCAAGGGTCTCCCGTGGGAGGAGGGTCAGCCTTGCAACCCCGCCGCACCCTGCTCTTCGCCCCGGCTGGCGACGAAAGAAAGGCCACCAAGGCCTTCACCCTGGGGGCGGACCTGGTGGTGCTGGACCTGGAGGACGCCGTGGCCCACGCCGAGAAGGACAGGGCCCGGAAGCTGCTGGCCAGCCTCCTTCCGGGGCTGGGGCCCCACAGGCCCCTGGTCCGGGTCAACGGTATCACCACTCCCTGGTTCAGAGAGGATCTGCGGGCGGTGGTGTCCGCAGCCATCCGGGGTATCGTGCTGCCTAAAGTCGAGGACGCGGCCGCCGTGGAGGCCGCCGAGGAGGCGATAGCGACTCTCGAGGCCGAGCGCGGCCTGCCGCCGGGGGCGCTGGAAATCCTGCCCTTCGTCGAAACCGCCAGAGGGCTGCTGGCCGCGGAAGCCATAGCCCGTTCCTCGACGCGCATCCGGTGCCTCGCCTTCGGAGGTATGGACTTCCTGGCCGACGTCGGGGCCTCCGGCGGCGCCGAAAACGGTATCTTCCTGTACGCCCGGGCGCATCTCGTGGTGGCCTCGCGGGCGGCCGGTATTGACGCGCCCATCGACACCGTCTACCCCGACTTCCGGGACACGGAGGGCCTGGTGGTCGAGACGTTGCGGGCCAGAGCCATGGGTTTCCAGGGCAAAATCGTAATCCATCCCGCCCAGGTGGAGCCCGTTAACCGGGTCTTCACGCCCACGCCCGAGGAACTGGCGCAAGCCCGCCGCATCGTGGCGGCCTTCGAGGCCGCCGAGGCGGACGGAGTGGCCGTGATTCAGGTGGACGGCCGGATGATCGAGTACCCCATCGCCCAACGGGCCCGCCGCATCGTGGCCCTGGCCGCGGCGCTGGGGCTGGATTCGGCGTAGTAGCGCACCAGGCCGGCGTAAACGCACCAGGCCAGTTTGGTCTGATAGGCCGGGTCCTGCATCAGCCGCTCCTCGGCCGGGTGGCTGATGAACCCCACTTCCACCACCACGGCCGGCATCTTGGTGTTGCGCAGTACGTAGTAGTCGGCCTCTTTCGCCTCGCGGTAGGTGGCCAGCCGGCGCTGGAACTCCCGCTGGATGGCCATTGCCAGGCGGCGGCCTTCCGGATGCCCGGCGCGGTAAAAGGTTTGGGCACCCCGCTCGGCCCCCGAACCGAAACTGTTTACGTGGATGCTAACGAAAACGTGCGCCCGCCGCGCGTTGGCCAGGTCCACCCGGCGGGCCAGATCGTCCCTTTTGCGAATCGAGAGATCCCAGGTTTCGGGGTCCGCGAGATCGCTATCGGTTTCCCTGGTAAGCAGGACCGTCGCGCCCCCCTGGCGCAATAACTCCGCCAGGCGCAGGGCCACGGCCAGGGCGATGTCCTTTTCCAGGGCCCCGCCCCGCCCCACGGCCCCGGGATCGATGCCGCCGTGTCCCGGGTCCACCACGATTAACCGGTGCGCCAGCTGCCAGGAAAGGGCGGCCACGGTTTTCCGGTCCGCCCAGGCGAGTACCCGTGGCAGGACCACGACCACCACGCCGAGGACCAGCACCGCCAGTACCAGCAGGGGCTTGCGTCGCAGGGCCAAAAAGGACCCCTCCGAAAGAATACCATTCCCTCTTAGACTATGCTCTTCCGGAGGGGCCTTATGTCTGCCTTAACGCTTGGAGTACTGTGGCGCGCGGCGGGCCTTTTTCAAACCGTACTTGCGCCGCTCCTTCATCCGGGGGTCGCGCGTCAGAAACCCGCCCTTGCGCAGCACGGGCCTCAGATTCGGGTCCGCCATAACCAGGGCCCGGGCAATGCCCAGGCGGACCGCCGCGGCCTGACCGCTCACGCCACCGCCGGCCACCTTGGCCCACACGTCGAAGCGGTCCGCCGTTCCGGTGGCTTCCAGCGGTTCGCGGACCAGAATTTCCAGGGTGGGGCGGCCGAAGTACACCTTCATGGGCTTTTCGTTGACCATGATCCGCCCCTCTCCCGGCCTTAAGAAAACCCGTGCGATGGCATTTTTGCGCCGACCCGTACCGTAAAAGTACACCCTGCTCACGAGCCTCCTTCCCTCCTCCAGAACTCCGGCTGCTGGGCCCGATGGGGATGTTCCGGCCCCCGGTATACGCGGAGTTTCTTGGCCATCTTCCTCCCCAACCGGTTATGGGGCAACATGCCCACCACCGCCTTGCGCACGGCCACCTCGGGCCTGGTGGCCAGCAGCGTCTTGTAATTCATGACCTTTAGCCCTCCGGGGTACCGGGAGTGGCGAATGTAAAGCTTTTGCAGGGGTTTGCGGCCGGTCAGGCGCACCCTGGCGGCATTGATGATAATAACGTGGTCCCCGGTGTCAACGTGGGGCGTGTAAACGGGCTTGTGCTTGCCGCGCAGGATTCTGGCCGCCTCGGCCGCCAGGCGTCCCAGGGGCTGGTCCGTGGCGTCCAGGATGTACCACTTCCGCTGCACCTCACGAGGCTTGATGACCCATGTCTTCATGTCCCCGAAACCTCCGCATCGTAATCCACCCGCACCAGACACAGGCCGCGGGCCGGTACGGTGGGCCCCGCGAGCCTGCGGTCGCGGGCCTTCAGAAGGTCCCTTACCTCCGATGGAGCCCTCTTGCCGAGCCCCACCTCCACCAGGGTGCCCACCATAATGCGCACCATGTGGTAGAGAAAGCCATTGGCGCTGAAATAAAACCTCAACAGTGGTCCTTCCCTGATCAGCCGGGCTTCCGTGATCTTGCGCACCGGGCTGGCCACCGGGCTACCCCGGTCCTGAAAGGAGGTGAAATCGTGTTCCCCCACCAGGTACCGCAGCCCCTCCTCCATATCCGCGGCGTCCAGCGGCACCCCCACGTGCCAGGACCAGTACCGCCAGAACGGCGAGGGCACCGGCGCATTGTAGATGGTGTACCGGTAGGTCTTGCTCCGGGCCGCGTACCGGGCGTGGAAGGACGGGTGCACCTCTTCGGCCGCCAGTGCCGCCACGTCAGCGGGCAACTGGCCGTTCAGGGCCGGCACCACGCGCTCCACGGGAATGGACCAGTCCACGTGGAAATTGACCACCTGGCCCTCGGCATGCACCCCCGCATCGGTACGGCTGGCCCCGATCACCCTTACCGGCCGCCCGGCCAGGCGCGCCAGGGCCCTTTCCAGCACCTCCTGCACCGTGGGCAGGCGCGGCTGACGTTGAAAACCGTGGTAATTTGTACCGTCGTAGGCCACCGTCACCTTCAGGTTGGGCATCACACCAGCTCGAGTATCACCAGCTGGGCCGCGTCACCCCGCCGCGGCCCGATGCGCACCATCCGGGTGTAACCACCGTGGCGAAAGGCGTACTTCGGACCGATCACGCTGAAGAGCTTGCGCACCACTTCCTCGTCCCATATGTAGGCCAGGGCCTGGCGCCGGGCCGCCAGGTCGCCCTGCTTGGCCAGGGTGATCATCTTCTCGGCTATGCTGCGCACCTCCTTGGCCCGCGCCTCCGTGGTCCTGATGCGGTTGTGGCGCAACAGCGAAGTCACCAGGCTGCGCAGCATGGCCCGGCGGTGCCCCGTGGTCCGACCGAGCTTTCGGTAAGCCATTTACTTACAACCTCCTCCCGCGTGCCGTTCACCGTGCCCGGTCACGCGCCCGATTCAGTCGTCACTGCTCTTGCGCAACGAGAGGCCCAACTCGCTCAGCTTGTTGATGACCTCCTCGAGGGACTTCTTACCCAGGTTGCGGACCTTCATCATCTCCTCCTCGTTGCGCTGGATCAATTCCTCCACCGTGTTGATACCCGCCCGCTTCAGGCAATTGTAGGAGCGTACCGATAGGTCCAGTTCCTCAATGGTCATCTCCAGGAGCTTGTTGCGCTTTTCCTCTTCCTTCTTGACCATTATTTCCATGTTGCCGGTGCCGTTGGTCAGCCCGACGAACAGTTGCAGGTGCTCCGTCAGAATCTTGGCCGAAAGACTCACGGCCTCGTCCGGCCTGATGCTCCCGTTGGTCCACACCTCCAGGGTTAACCGGTCGTAATCGGTGACCTGCCCCACCCGGGTGTTTTCCACCACGTAGTTCACCTTGCGGACCGGCGTGAAAATGCTGTCCACCGGTATAACGCCTATGATATGGCTGCCCTTTTTGTTTCTCTCCGCCGGCACGTAGCCGCGCCCCTTGGCCGCGGTCATCTCCATGAAAAGCCGGCCGTCCTCGGCCAGCGTGGCGATGTGGTGGTCCGGGTTGAGGATTTCCACGTCGGCGTCGGCAATGATGTCCCGGGCCAGCACCTCCCGCTCGCCCTCGGCCTCAATGCGCAGGACCTTCTCCTCGTCGGAGTGCAGCTTCAAGTGCAGGCCCTTGAGGTTGAGAATGATCTCGGTGACGTCCTCCAGTACGCCCGGGATGGTGGAGAACTCGTGGAGTACGCCCTGGATTTTGACCGAAGTCACCGCCGCGCCGGGCAGCGAAGACAATAGTACCCGCCGCAGGCTGTTCCCGAGAGTGGTGCCGTAACCCCGTTCCAGCGGCTCGACCACGAACTTGCCGTAGGTGTTGCCGTCCAGGGTGACGCATTCGATGCGCGGCTTCTCGATACCCAGCATGCAACAACCCCCCGTCTTGCCCGGGTTAACGGGAATACAGCTCCACGATGAGGTGCTCCTGCACGGGGACGTCGATCTGGTCCCTCGTGGGCAGAGCCAGCACCCGCACCTCGGCCCGCTCGGCGTCGTAGCTCAGCCAGGCCGGGGGTCTCTGGTCCGCGGCCCGCTCCACCAGTTCCTTGATGCGCACCGAGTTCTTGCTGCGGTCCCGTATGGCGATTACGTCCCCGGGGCGCACCAGATACGAGGGTATGTCAACCTTTCGACCGTTGACCGTGAAGTGCCCGTGCCGCACCAGCTGCCGCGCCTCGCTCCGGGAGGCCGCCAGGCCCGCCCGGTACACCACGTTGTCCAGACGCCGCTCCAGGAACCGCAGCAGGTTCTCACCGGTGATGCCGCTCTGGCGCTCGGCCCGCTCGAAATAGTTCCGGAACTGGGCCTCCAGCACGCCGTAGATCCGCTTGGCCTTTTGCTTTTCGCGCAGTTGCATTCCGTACTCCGTGGCTTTCTTGCGCGCGTGCCCGTGCTGCCCCGGGGCGTAGCCGCGCCTTTCCAGGGCGCACCTCCTGGTGTAGCAACGGTCACCTTTTAAGTACAATTTGATGCCCTCCCGCCGGCAGAGACGACAGCGAGGGCCGGTATAGCGCGCCATTAAGTCTCCTTCCTCCTCGCCCGTAATCTTACACGCGCCGGCGCTTGGGCGGCCGACAGCCGTTGTGGGGAATGGGTGTGACGTCCTTAATGAGGCTCACTTCCAGCCCCGCGGCCTGGAGGGACCGGATGGCCGCCTCCCGACCCGCTCCCGGCCCCTTGACGTGCACTTCCACTTCCCGCATGCCGTGCTCCATGGCCTGACGGGCCGCGCGTTCCGCCGCCAGCTGGGCCGCGAAGGGCGTGCTCTTGCGGGAACCCTTGAACCCCACGGTGCCGGCGCTGGCCCAGGCTATGGTGTTACCCTTGGTGTCGGCAATGGTAACGATGGTATTGTTAAAGGTCGACTTGATGTGGGCCACTCCGTACTCGACGTTTTTCCGTTCCCTCTTTCTCGTCTTGGTGCGACGTGCCACCGTCGTTCCTCCTTAAGTTTACTTACTTCTTCCGCCGTACGCCCACGGTCTTGCGCGGTCCCTTGCGCGTACGGGCGTTGGTGCGGGTGCGCTGACCGCGTACGGGCAGGCCCCGGCGGTGCCGGATGCCGCGGTAGCACCCGATCTCGATGAGACGCCTGATATTCAGCGCCACTTCCCGCCGCAGGTCCCCTTCGACCTTGAGGTTGCGGTCGATGTAATCGCGCAGGCGGGTTACCTCCTCCTCGGTGAGATTGCGAACCCGCGTGTCCGGATTGACCCCGGTCTCCTTGAGGATCTTCCGGGAAGTGGAGCGACCGATCCCGTAGATGTAGGTCAGAGCCACCTCCACCCGCTTTTCGCGGGGAAGGTCGACGCCGGCAATTCTGGCCACGCCTCTACCTCCTTAACCCTGCCTCTGTTTGTGCTTGGGGTTTTCGCAGATCACCATGAGACGCCGCTTGCGCCGCACGATCTTACATTTTTCACAGATTATTTTCACCGAAGGCCTGACTTTCAAGACCCGGGCTTCCTCCTTATACTCTATTTGTAACGGTAAACGATCCGCCCTCGCGTCAGGTCGTAGGGCGACAGTTCCACCATGACCCGGTCGCCGGGGAGGATGCGGATGAAATTCATGCGGATCTTGCCCGATACGTGGGCCAGCACCCTGTGGCCGTTGGGTAACTCCACCCGAAACATGGCGTTGGGCAGCGGTTCGATTACGGTCCCTTCCACTTCAATGACATCCTGCTTCGCCACTTTGGCCCCTTACCCCCCCTCAATGGCAGCTACTAGCTCCTGGAGTGCCTTTCGGATGTCGTCATCGGTAACACGTTCGCCCCGCTGCAAGCGCAGGCCGATGTTTTCGGCTACGGTCGGATAACCCTTGAGGTGCTTCACGTTTTTTTTCTTCGGCTTTGCCAGTACACGCCCCTCTCCGTTCACCACCTGCACCATCGTGGGCCCCAGCAGCGCATAGACCAGGTAAAACTTCCCGGTGTCCCGACCGGCGGTGGAACTCACCAGCTGTCCGACCTTGAGTTCCCCGGGCTTCGCCATACCCTTCTCACCTAAGGCAGAGTCAGAATCTCCGGCCTGCCGTTGGTGACGGCGACCGTGTGCTCGAAGTGGGCAGAAAGACTCAAATCCTTGGTGACCACGGTCCAATTGTCGTCCAGGGTCACGACCTCGTGCGTTCCCATGTTGACCATGGGTTCGATGGCCAGCGTCATGCCCGGTTTGAGGCGCGGCCCCCGGTCGGGCGGTCCGAAGTTCGGCACCTGCGGCTCCTCGTGCATGCTGGTACCGATGCCGTGGCCCACGAATTCCCTGACCACCGAAAAGCCGTGGGCTTCGACGTAAGTCTGAATGGCGTGGGAAATATCCGACAGCCTCCGGCCCACCCGCGCCTCGGCGATGCCGCGGTACAGGGCTTCCTCCGCCACCCGCAACAATTCCCTTGCCGCGTCGCTCACGTCGCCCACGGGAAAGGTTCGGGCGCAGTCGCCGAAATACCCGTTGAGCTCGACGCCGATGTCGATACTAATTATATCACCCTCCTGCAAGCGCCGGTAGGGACTCGGAATGCCGTGCACCACTTCCTCATTAATCGAAGTGCAAATGTTGGCCGGGAAGTCGTACAATCCTTTGAAGGCCGGCCTGCCACCGCGGCTCAGGATAAAATCCGCGGCGATCTCGTCCAGCTCCTTGGTCGTGACACCCGGCCTGATGGCCTTGGCCAGTTCTTCGTGGGCCCGGGCCGCAATGCGCCCGGCGTCCTTCATGTAGGCCAGTTCCCTTTGCGACTTGCAGGTGATCACCGTCGCACCCACACTCCTACTTGATGAACCCCTGATAGCTGCGCATCAGGAGGTGGGCCTCCACCTGCTTCATGGTGTCCAGGGCCACGCCCACCACAATGAGCAGCGCCGTCCCGCCAAAATAGATGTTGGGTATCTTGGTGACCAACAGGACGAAATTGGGTAAAATGGCAATGGCCGCCAGAAACACCGCTCCGGCCAGGGTGATCTTGGACATGACCCGTGCGATGTATTCCGCCGTGGGCCGGCCGGGCCGCAGGCCGGGGATAAACCCCCCGTACTTCTTGATGTTGTCGGCCACGTCCACGGGGTTCATGATGACCGCCGTGTAGAAGTAAGTAAAGCCGATAATCAGCAAGGCGTAGAGCAGCGTGTGGAACGGACTGCCCCAGCGAAAGAAGGCCCGGACCCACTCGGCCACGGCATTTCCGCTGAACCAGGAGGCCACCGTCTCCGGAAACATTAAGAAAGAGGCGGCAAAAATGACCGGTATTACACCGGCCTGATTCACGCGCAGCGGCAGATGGGTGGTCTGGCCCCCGTACACCCGCCGCCCCACCACGCGCTTGGTGTACTGCACCGGAATGCGACGCTGCCCTTCGTTAACCGTGACGATGCCGGCGATGACCAGGGCCCCGATGACCACCAGCGCCAGAACGCTCAGAATGGTAATGGTACCCGCCGTCAGATATTCTACCACACGGACCCCGCCGGCCGGAATACGCGACACGATCCCGGCGAAGATGAGGAGGGAGATCCCGTTGCCTATTCCCTTCTCCGTAATCTGTTCCCCGAGCCACATCAGAAAGGCCGTGCCCGCGGTGAGGGTGAGGGCCACCATAAGGTATGACGCCGGACCGGGTCGCAAAAGCGCCGCTTTCAGCCCGATGGCCATGCCCAATCCCTGGATGAAGGCCAGAATGATGGTACCGTAGCGCGTATACTGGGTGATTTTCTTGCGACCCTCCATACCTTCCTTGGCCAGCCGCTCGAGGTAAGGAATGACCACCGTGAGCAGCTGCATCATGATGGAAGCATTGATGTAGGGCGTGATGCTCATGGCGAAAACCGAAAAGTTCTTGAAAGCGCCACCGGAAATCACGTCGAAAAAGCCAAACAGCGCCCCGGTCCTGATCAGTTCGGCGATGGCCTCCGGGCTGGTGCCGGGTACCGGGATGTGGGCCCCGATACGGAAAACGAAGAGCATGCCCAGGGTAAACAGAACCTTGCGGCGCAACTCCCCCACCTTCAAGGCGTTCTGCAGGTTCTGCAGCATCTCACGAGATCACCTCGACCTGACCGCCGGCGGCCCGGATCTTTTCGGCCGCAGCGGCGCTGAAGGCGTGGGCCCGTACCGTGAGGGCCCGGCTCAGCTCCCCGGTCCCCAGTATCTTCACCCCGTCGCCGATGCGCTTGATCACCTTTCGCGCCTTCAAGAGTTCGGGCGTGACCACGGTACCGTCGGCGAAGCGATTGAGTTCCTTCACGTTCACCGTCACCATGTCGCGCTTGAAGGCCGTATTGTCGAAGCCACGTTTGGGCAGCCTGCGGTAAAGCGGCATCTGACCGCCCTCGAAACCGGGCCGGACTCCCCCGCCCGAGCGCGCCTTCTGGCCCTTGGTGCCCCGACCGGCGGTCTTGCCCAGGCCGGAACCGATGCCCTGCCCTTTGCGGGTGGGCGGCGTCCGCGAACCCGGAGCGGGCTTGAGTTCGTCCAATCGCAACTCTAGTCCCCTCCCTCCTCCACCTTAACCAGGTGGGAAATCTTCCGTAACATACCCCTTATGGCTGGCGTGTCCTCATGGCACACCGTACTGTGGAGTTTGCGCAACCCGAGGCTGCGCACGGTCCTGCGCTGGTCCTCCGGCCGCCCGATGACACTCCTTACCAGGGTAATTTTCAACTTTGCCATCCCGTCACCCTTCCCACACCCAGTTCGACCGGGGACTTGCCGCGCAGGCGGGCCACATCCTCGGCGGTCTTGAGGTTTTTCAAAGCCTCTATGGTCGCGTGTACCATGTTGTGGGCGTTGTTCGAACCCAGCGATTTGGTGAGGATGTCCTTGATGCCAGCCAGTTCCAGGATGGCCCGCACCGGCCCCCCGGCGATGACCCCCGTACCGGGGGCCGCCGGGCGCAACAGCACCTTCCCGGCCCCAAAATGCCCGATGATTTCGTGGGGAATGGTGGTCCCCACCATGGGTACCCTGATCAGGTTCTTCTTGGCGTCCTCGATCCCCTTGCGAATGGCCTCGGGTACCTCTCCGGCCTTTCCCAGACCGGCCCCCACGTGGCCGTTGCCGTCTCCGACCACCACCAGGGCCGAAAAGCTGAACCGCCGGCCGCCCTTAACCACCTTGGCCACACGCTTAATGGCCACCACCCGCTCCGAAAGCTCAAGCTTCCCCGGGTCAATACGCGACACCCGTTCACCTCCCATTAGAACTCGAGACCCCCGGCCCGCGCCCCTTCGGCCAGGGCCTTCACCCGACCGTGATACAGGTACCCGGCGCGGTCAAACACCACCCGCCGGATCCCCTTCTCAAGGGCCTTCTTCGCCAGTAGTTCGCCCACGGCACGCGCCGCTTCCACGTTGCCCGTCCTCGCCAGGGTCCCTTTGAGTTCGGGCGAGAGCGTGGAGGCCGCCACCAGGGTTACCCCCCTGGTGTCGTCGATGATCTGGGCGTACATGTGGGCTAAACTGCGGAATACGTTGAGGCGCGGCCGCTCGGGGGTACCGAAGACCTTCTTCCTGACCCGCAGGCGCCTGCGGTGCCTCAGTTCTTCACGGCTCGGCTTCTTGAACCCCACCTTCCTGCCACCCCTTTACTTCTTCCCTTTGGCGCCGGTCTTGCCGGCCTTGCGCCGGATGCGTTCGCCTTCGTACCTGATGCCCTTTCCCTTGTAAGGCTCGGGCTCGCGGACGGCCCTTATGTTGGCCGCGCACGCCCCCACCTTCTCCTTGTCGATGCCCCGTACGATAATTTTGGTGGGGGCCGGAACCTCGATCTCCACGCCCTCGGGCGGCTCAATTTCCACCGGACGCGAATATCCCACCGCGAGGACCAGTTTCCGCCCCTGTTTCGTGGCCCGGTAACCGACGCCCACTATTTCCAGGGTCTTTGTAAATCCCTCCGTGACGCCCTGCACCATATTCTGAAGGATGCTCCGGGTGGTGCCGTGCAGGGACCGGTGCAGCTTTTCGTCCGAGGGACGTTCCACCACGATCTGGCGGCCTTCGTACCGGATTCTCATATCGCGGTGAAACTCCCGGCAGAGTTCACCCTTCGGACCCTTAACCCGCACCAGATTTCCCTCGACGCTGACCTCCACGTTGGGCGGTACGGCTATCGGTCGCTTCCCAATTCGCGACATCGGTTACGCGCCCCCCTACCTACCAAACGTAACACAGGACTTCTCCGCCCAGGCCTATTTTCCGTGCCTCGCGGTCCGTCATCAGCCCCTTGGGAGTGGACAATATGGCGATGCCCAGCCCGCCGAGTACCCGGGGAATTTCGTCCTTCTTGACGTACACACGCCGGCCGGGCCGGCTAATGCGCCTGAGGCCGGTGATAACTCTTTCTTTGTTGCTCCCGTACTTGAGGTAGATCCGGAGGAGCCTGCGCCGGCCCTCCTCGACCACCTCGTAATCCCTGATAAACCCCTCGTGTTTGAGGATCTCGGTAATGGCCTGTTTGATCTTCGACGCCGGTATGTCCACCCTTTCGTGGTAGACCATATTGGCATTACGTATCCGTGTCAGATAGTCGGCAATGGGATCCGTCATCACCGGCTACCACGCTCCTTTCTCACCAGCTCGCCTTCCTGATCCCGGGAATCTCACCGCGGTAGGCCAGCACCCGGAAGCAGATGCGGCAGACACCGAATTTGCGCATGTAAGCCCGCGGGCGGCCGCACAACTTGCAACGGTTGCGGTGGCGGACCTTGAACTTGGGCGGGCGCGTCATCTCCCGTACCAGCAGACCCTTTCTGGCCACCAAGCACCCCCCTTTCCTCAACCGGCCCGGAAGGGCATACCGAGTTCCCGAAGCAGCTCCCGGGCTTCTTCGTCGGTCCCGGCCGTGGTAACGAAGGTAATATCCATACCCCGCACGCGGTCTATTTTGTCGTACTCGATTTCGGGAAAAATAAGCTGTTCCCTGATCCCGAGGGTAAAGTTACCCCGGCCGTCAAAGGAGTCCGGTGCCACACCCCGGAAGTCCCGCACCCGCGGTAGGGCTACGTTGAAGAGCTTATCCACGAAGTCGTACATCCGCCGGCCCCGTAGCGTGACCTTGCAACCGATGGCCATCCCCGCCCGTACCTTGAAGGCCGCGATGGACCGCTTGGCTCGGGTTACCACCGGCCGCTGACCGGTGATGGCCATGAGGTCGTTGACCGCCGCGTCTATGGCCTTCGCGTTGGTGACGGCCTCACCCAGCCCCATGTTGATTACTACCTTTTCCAATTTCGGTACCTGCATGATGTTCTTGTAGCCGAACTTCTTCATGAGCGCGGGTACTACTTCCTTCTGGTATTTCTCCCTGAGCCGCGACACCATCACCCCTCCTACGTAATCGCCTCGCCGCACTTCTTGCAGTAGCGCACCTTCTGCCCGCTCTCCAAAATGCGCCGCCCCACGCGGGTGGGTCTTTCGCACCGGCCGCACCACAGCATGACGTTGGAGCTGTGTATGGGCGCCTCCTTCTCCACAATGCCGCCCTGGGACAGCTGTCGCGTGGGGCGCGTGTGGCGCTTGACGATGTTGACGCCCTCCACTATGACCCGGCTCTTATCCGGTTCGACGGCGAGTACCTTGCCCTTCCGCCCGGCATACTTCCCGGTGATGACCACCACGGTGTCCCCTTTACGCACGTGTACCTTCGGCATACCGACACCCCCCTACAGCACCTCGGGGGCCAGGGAAATGATCTTCATGAACTCCTTCTCCCGTAGCTCCCGGGCCACCGGGCCGAAAATGCGGGTACCCCGTGGGCTTTTGTCGTCCTTTATGATGACGGCCGCATTTTCGTCGAACTTGATGTAAGACCCGTCCGGACGCCGAATTTCTTTCTTGGTACGGACCACCACGGCCTTGACCACTTCACCCTTTTTCACGACGCCGCCCGGGGTGGCTTCCTTGACGGAACAAACGATCACGTCCCCGACCGTGGCGTACCGCCGCCTGCTTCCCCCCAACACCCGGATACACATGAGCCTGCGCGCCCCGGTGTTGTCCGCCACGTTGAGCATAGTCTGAACCTGAATCAAATGGCAACACCCCCGCTCGCCGCCCGGGGCGAACGAGCACGCCCTCCACCCTCACTCGACCGGTTCCTCTGGAGGCGGTCCTTCGCTCCGGGCCAGAATCTCGACTACACGCCACCTCTTTTCCTTGGAAAGGGGGCGCGTTTCCATAATGCGCACCCGATCCCCAATTCGGCACTCGTTCCGCTCGTCGTGGGCCTTGAATTTCTTGGTCCGCCGCACGGTCTTCTTGTAGAGGGGGTGGCGCTTCAGGGTCTCCACCGCCACCACCACGGTCTTATCCATTTTATCGCTTACGACCGTGCCCACCCGGACCTTCCTCGTGCCCCGCTCGGCCACTCTCACACCTCCCGGTCTACCTGATTCCCAGCTCCCGCTCTCGCAAAATCGTTTTCAGGCGCGCGATGCGCCGCTTCACTTCCCTTATCTTGTTGGGGTTATCCAGCTGCCCGGTGGCCAGTTGCAGGCGCAGGCGAAACAGCTCCCCCTTTGCCTCGTCGATCTTGGCCCGCAGTTCCCCGTCGGAGAGGGCGCGGATCTCATTCGGCTTCACCGGTCTCACCCGCTTTCGCTGCGGTCCTGGCTACGAATTGCGTCTTGATGGGCAACTTGTGGGACGCCAGCCGCAGGGCTTCCCGGGCCACGTCCTGTGGTACCCCCGCCACCTCAAAGAGAATGCGCCCCGGTTTAACCACGGCCACCCAGTACTCCGGGCTGCCTTTACCGCTACCCATCCGCGTTTCTGCAGGTTTGGCCGTTACGGGTTTGTCGGGGAAGATGCGGATCCAGACCTTTCCGCCGCGCCGGATGTGGCGTGTAATGGCAATCCGGGCCGCCTCGATCTGCCGGCTGGTAATCCAGGCCGGCTCCAGGGCCTGCAAACCGTACTCGCCGAAGTGGACCTCGGTACCGCCCTTGGCCCGACCCTTCAGGCGCCCGCGGTGTTGTTTCCGGTACTTCACCTTGCGGGGTTGCAGCAAGGTCTATTCGCTCCTTTCGGCGGTTTTGGTTTCCGGCAGCACCTCACCCTTATAAATCCAGACCTTGACCCC
>DYER01000077.1 GCA_020725605.1 Ammonifex sp.
CGGAACCTACCGGGCGGCCCGGGCCCGCCGGGCGCTCAGCCAGGACCTCAGCTCCGCGTAGGTCATGGTGTTCAGCAGGTCGCGGGCCGTCAGCCAGCCGCGGCGCGCAACGTCCAGGCCCAGGGCCAGGTAGTCCATCTGGTCCACCAGGTGGGCGTCGCTGCCGATACCCAGTAATACCCCTTTTTGCGCCGCCGCCCGGCTGTAAACGTCGTTCAGGTCCAGGCGTTTGGGATAGGCGTTGATCTCCAGCGCCGTGCCGGTGCGGGCCGCGGCGTCCAGCACGGCCGTCAGGTCCAGGGGATAGGCCTCGCGCTCGCCGAAAAGTCTTCCCGTGGGGTGGCCTATGAGGTCCACGTACGGATTTTCCATGGCGGCGATGGTGCGGGCCGTCAGGGCCGCCTCCCCCTGCTTGAAACCGCTGTGGATGGAGGCTACCACGAGGTCCAGTTGGGCCAGTATCTCGTCGGAATAGTCCAGGCCGCCGCGGCCGTCGATGTCCACTTCTGCGCCGCACAGCAACTTGACGTCCGGGCTGCGCTCGTTGAACTCCCGGACGGCCCGCAATTTGACCAGCAGTTCTTCCACTTCCAGGCCGCCCGCCACTTTAAGGGAGCGGGAATGGTCGCATACCGCCACCCATTCCAGGCCCAGCTGTCGCGCCCGGGCCGCGATGTCCTCCAGGGTACCGCTGCCGTCGCTGTACCGGGAGTGGACGTGAAGGTCGCCCTTAAGGTCGCTCCTCTCCACCAGCCGCGGCAGCCGGCCCGCCTGGGCGGCCTCGATCTCGCCCCGGTCCTCCCGCAGTTCCGGAGGAATCCAGGGCAGTCCCACCGCGGCGTAGACCTCTTCTTCTTCCCGGCCGGCGAGGCGCTCGTCACTCCGGAAAACCCCGTACTCGTTGATCTTGAGCCCTTTGCGCACGGCCAGTTCCCGAATGCGGATGTTGTGGGCCTTGGACCCCGTGAAATAGCACAGCGCGGCGCCGAAGGACTCCCGCTCCACCACCCGGACGTCCACCTGGAGGCCGTCGGTCGTACGCACGCTGGCCCTGGTGCCGCCGCGGGCCATAACCTCCCGTACCAGTGGCATGGTGGTGAAGATTTCCATGACCCGCTCGGGCGCGGACGACACGACCAGGATGTCCACGTCGCCCACGGTTTCACACCGGCGCCGCACGCTGCCGGCCGGGCTGATGCGCTCCACGGGCGCCCGTTCCTGAAGGTAGGCCACAACGTACTCCACGAGGGGCAGCACCAAACCCAGGGGGCGCCTGGCGGTCCCCTGGCGCACCAGGGCGATACCCCGCAGAATATTCTCTTCGGTTTTGGCCTTGATACCGGGCAGCCCGCGCAAACGTCCTTCCCGGGCCAGGCGCTCCAGTTCGTCGATGCTGGTAACGTTCATCTGGTCGTAAAGCAGCCTGGCGGTACGGGGTCCCACTCCCGGTACTGCCAGCAGTTCCACCAGGCCCGGCGGGACCTCTTTCTTGAGCTCTTCGTAGTAGCGCAGCCGGCCCGTGGTCAGGATCTCCGCGATTTTCCTGGCCAGATCCTTGCCGATCCCCGGCACGCGCTCCAGTTCGCCCCGCGCCATCAGGTCGGACAGATCCTCGGTCAGGCTCTCGATGTTCTGGGCCGCGCGCTGGTACGCGCGGATCCGGAAGGGGTTTTCCCCTTTGATTTCGAGGACGTCCGCGATCCCGCGAAAAATGGCCGCTACCGTGTACTTATCCACGTGGCCCGGCCTCCCCGGATTCCGGCGCGGCGCCCGGCCGCCCGAACCGTATGGTTTCCGGGCCTATAATTCCTCCGGAGACCACCATTCTGATACCCTCCTCCACGGGAAGGTCCAGGGTGATCACCTCCGACGGCGGCAACAACAACAGGAAGCCCGAGGTCGGATTAGGGGTGGTTGGCACAAAGACGTTCAGGAACCTGCCCGGGCCGCCGTCTTCGCGCACGGTTTCGCCGGTGACGAAGCCCACGGCCCAAACGCCCCGGCGCGGATATTCGACCAGCACCACCCGGCGGAAGGCCCGTTCCCGGTACCACAGGGCGTCCACCACCTGCTTGGAAGTGCGGTAGATGGTATTTACCAGGGGTATGCGCAACAAAAGACCGTCCCAGAACGCCACCAGGCGCCGGCCCGCCACATTGGTGGCCACCACGCCTACCCCCAGCACCACAAGGACGGTGCTTACCAATCCCACGCCGGGAATGTGCCGCTTGGTGAACAGGGACAGCACACCACCGGCCAGGCCGTCCACGAAGCCCAGCACGAGCTTGAGCAGGTACAGCGTCACCGTTACCGGCAGGATTACCGCCAGCCCGGCCAGAAAGTAATTCCTCAGTTTCTTGCCCATCCGTTCGACGAATACCTTACGCATTGCGACATCATTTTAGCATACCCTGCCAAACCGGACAAGCAAGGTTGCCTTCGCTCCCGGCGAGGCGGTATAATGGGACCGGGCACTTTCGCCGGGGGTGAGCGTCTTGTGCAACGGGTGGAGCGCATCCTCAAGGACCGCTGGTACCAGGAGTACCTGCTGCGAAACGCCACCCGCGAGGCCAAACGGCGCTTCTGCCGCCACAATTTCCAGCACATGCTGGACGTGGCCCGCGTGGCGTACATTCTCATGCTGGAAGCCGGAGACCTGCAGGTCTTCGTGCGCCAGTACAGCCTGAGCGGCCGTGAGGCCGCCAGGGAGATCGTCTACGCCGCCGGCCTGCTCCACGACATCGGCCGCTGGGAAGAGTACGATCATCAGTCGGACCACGCCGCCGCCAGCGCACGGCTGGCCAAGGAACTGATGAGCCGCACGGGATTTACGCCCCTGGAAATCGAGATCGTTACCCGGGCCATCGGCGAGCACCGCCGCCGCGACGCCCACGAGACCCTCCTGGGCCGCTACCTTCACGCCGCGGACCGCCTATCGCGCCCCTGTCTCTCGTGCCCCGCCCGGGCCGACTGCCACTGGTTCGCCGACAGCCGGCGGCAGGCTTACTTCACCTACTGAGGGGTCCGGGACGCCTCGTTTGGCCGCCCCGCGGTCCGGGCGCGCAAGCTCCACCCCCGCAACCCGTTAGCGTGCGAAACCGCCCCAGCGGCCGCGGTACATCAGCAGGGGCACCGCGTCGGGGCGCTCCACGTGGCTGGCCACCACTTCGCCGATGAACAGGGTGTGGTCCCCGGCGGGGTAGCGCGCCACCAGCCGGCACTCCAGGTTGCTGATACACCCTTCGATTAGGGGTACCTTGATTTTTGCCGCCGCCCGGGTCTTGAGCCCCAGGGCCGCGACCTTGTCCACCTCGCGGCCGGACTTGCTCCCGCAGAAGCTACCCTCCCGCTCCTGGTCGCGGGCCAGGACGCTGACCACGAACTCGCCGGTATCGGCAATCATGTCGTGGGTAAAGCGCGCCGGACCGACGGAGACCATCACCAGCGTGGGGTCCAGCGATACCTGGCTCACCCAGGCCGCGGTCATGACGTTGTGCCTCCCGTCCTTGTACGCTCCCACCAGCACCACCGGCCAGGTGATGTGACCGAGAACCTCGCCCATAAGCCGCCACACCTCCGTATTTTGATTAACGGCGATACCCGCCGGGCCTTGTTCCGCTGCGGCAGTTCCCCACCCCGTTACCTGAAAAGCGCCGCCGCCAGACCCAGAAACAGCACTGCCGTCCCCCCCAGGACGCCCAAATCCAGCCAGACGGGGAACTCGTGCCAGCCCAGCAGCGCGGCCTTGAGGGCGTCCATGCCGTAGGCGGCCGGGTTCACGGCGGCCAGGGCCCGCAGCCAGTCGGGCAGGCCGGTGAGGGGAAACAGCGCTCCGCTGAGGAAGAACATGGGCATGACCAGGAAGTTGTTCAGAAGCATGAAGCTCTGCATGCTCTCCATCCTGGCCGCCACCGCCAGCCCCCCGCCGGCCAGGGCCAGGGCCAGGAGGACCATCACTCCCGTGGCCGCCGCAAGGCGTACCGGCGCGAGGTCCACACGGACCAGGGGGGCCAGCAGGCCGATCATGAGGCCCTGCAGCGTGGCGGTGGTGGTCCCGGCCAGGGCCTTGCCCAGCACCACGGCCGTGCGGGGGACGGGCGCCACCACGATCTCCTTGAGGAAGCCGAACTCGCGGTCCCAGACCACCGAAACGCCCGAGTAGACGGCGCCGAAGAGTACCGTCATGCCCATTACGCCGGGAAACATGTACTGCACGTATCCCAGCCCGGCCGGACCCGCGAAAGAGCCTCCCAGCCCCTGGCCCATGATGAAGAGCCAGATGGCGGGCTGGGCCAGGGCCGTAACCAGACGCACCCGCTCGCGGCCGAACTTGATGACGTCGCGCAACCAGATAACGTAGACCGCGCGCCACCAGGCCGCGGCCCCTCCGGCCACGGCCTCCAGGCGCCGCCCGCTCACCGCGCCGGTGCCCGGATGCTCCACTTCCTCACCTCCTCCAGCGCCGCATGTGGGCCCGCATCTGGTCGTGAGCGTCCAGGGTCTCGTCCCTGATGGCCCGCCCGGTGAGCTTGATGAAGACGTCCTCCAGGGTGGGCCGCCGCAGTCCCGCGCCCTCCACCGCGAAGTCCGCCTCGTGCAGCAGGCGGGGCAGGAACTCCTCGCCGTTCGGCACCTCGAACTCCAGGGCCCCGTCCGCCTCCCGCGGCGCCAGGCCCCGCCTTTCCAGGTACTCTCTGGCGCGTGCCCGCTCCGGGGTGCGCAAGGCGATTATGTCCCCGCCCACGCGGCGCTTGAGGTTCGCCGGCGCATCCAGGGCCACCAGGCGCCCGTGGTCCATGACGGCCACGCGGCCGCAGCCCTCGGCCTCCTCCATGTAGTGGGTGGTGAGGAAGACGGTGACCTCGTACCGCCGGCGCAGGTCGTGGATGTATTCCCAGATGTACTTGCGGGTCTGGGGATCCAGCCCCAGCGTAGGCTCATCAAGGAAAAGTATCCGTGGCCGGTGCAACAGCCCCCGGGCGATCTCCAGGCGCCGCTTCATGCCGCCCGAGAAGGTGC
>DYER01000078.1 GCA_020725605.1 Ammonifex sp.
AGCCTACCTATGAGGAATTGAAACGCCCACAGGGGCCGCAGGCCCAGGTCGCAGAGGCGGACTGCGAGCCTACCTATGAGGAATTGAAACCGGTAGTACCTGTGCCCGCAGCGGGCCTTCAGGTACGACTGCGAGCCTACCTATGAGGAATTGAAACCATTCCTGGCCCCGATCAAGACCGACCAGATGCGGACTGCGAGCCTACCTATGAGGAATTGAAACCTCACCCTCACCGATGAGGAGCTGGCGCAGTCTGTGGACTGCGAGCCTACCTATTGTGGATTGCGGGGGTTGGGCAATGTCCAGGGTTATGGTCGCGCTGGCCAGCGGGCAGCGCATGCAGAACGTCATACCAGTGTTTCAGAGGGGACTGGAGTTCGAAAAGGTGTACCTCATACGTTCGGCTGATGCGGACCAGCCGGGGTCGGCCTTTGCGCGTGCTGTCTCGGACGTTAAGGAGACCTTGGAGTCCCTGGCATTGGTGAAGGTCGAAATGTCCGATCCCGCCGTCGGCGCCTATGCCGTTGAGGACACGCGCCGCGTTACTGCTGGAATCATACAGAAAGAAACACCTACGGAGGTGGTGGTGAACTTTACGGGGGGCACCAAGTGTATGTCCATCGGTGCCTTTCTGGCGGCGCGCGAAGGGGGTGCCACTTCCCTTTATGTAGATACCGCAGACGAGAAACTGGTCTGGTTCCGACCCAACGGCGAGGTGCGGGAGGAGCCTTTCGATCTAAGGGGGCGCCTAACGGTACCGATCCAGCTGAGCATTAACGGCAGGCGTATCGACGAACAACGTACCCGGAGGCAGGCCCTGCCCGCGCCGGCATACCAACTGGCCCGGGAGTTGCTGGGTTTGTGGCCCCAATGCGTTCCGACTCTGGACGAGTTCGGGCGGGCCATCAGCCAGGGACAGAAGCGGCTTTCGAATACCGGGTTGGACGTACAGGTAACAGAATTGTTGAGGAAATACCGTTTTATCGGTGCGGTGGCCGACGGGTCCTGGGAAATAACCCCGCAGGGGCGGGCGGTCCTCACCGGGAAGTGGCTGGAGGCTTTGGTGTATGTATTGCTTGAGGGCAGTGGGTATTTTGACGACGTAATGGTTAACGTCTGCCTTTCCGGCTTCGAAAACGAGCTTGACGTCGTGGTTGCACGTAACGGGCAGCTAGCGGTCATCGAATGCAAGTCGGGGGATCTCGGGGGCATGACGACCCTGAACAAGCTTCAGGCGATTCGAACCACCCTGGGCATTTTCGCGCGAGGATTTTTTGTGACCAGCCGTACGGTTGATCAGGTTGATAATAGTTTTCGAGTCAGAGCCTCCGGGTACGGTATTCGCAGTATTATTACGGCAGAGCAGTTGCTCCAAGTGGCTGACAAAATCAGGGAGGGGATGCGCGGACCCTCGTGATTCTCGAGTGCCAGAAAGCCGGCGGCTTGGCGGATTTTTCAGGGGTCCTATCGATGGGAGGCAACTGGGGAAGGTCGCTCTTGGCGTGAGGCCGGTTTGCATTAATGTTACGATTGCGAGGTGGCGAGATTGTTGTGGTACTTCGCGTACGGTTCCAATATGGACCCGCAAAGAACGTGCGCGAGAATTGGCCGATGGGTATTGCGTGTGGCGGGATGTGACGGTGTATAGGGTGGATTGCGGTGAACGGTTGGGGCCGTGACGTGCACGGCCCGGCCGGAGCGGGTCAAAGACGGGTTGACCCCGGCCAGAGAGTACCGCCAACGTCTGCTGGCAGGAGCTGATTGTCTTTCTGAGGAATACCCGAGGTGGTTGCGGGCTATCGACGGACTAGAGTAATCTGTGCCTCCACCTTCCCGACAGATCGTGGCAGGACCTTGGCCCGGCGTGGTCTGTGCTGGAGGAAGTCGGCGGGGCCAACTCGGGGGTTGCGGAGGATGGCGGACGCTTAGACCGAACTGGTTTTCGGGCGCTGAACGCAAGCAAGTAACAGGTGGCGTCCGCGCCGCCACCGGCCCAAGAAAATGCGGCCACGGCGGGGACGATTCTGCGGGCAGAAGAAACGGGAGCCGGGAGGGAGTGAGTGTATGCCGCCGCGAATTCTCGTCGTTTCGGTGGGTGGGTCGTGCGACCCGGTGGTCAACGCCTGCCGGGAGCACAGGCCCGATTTCGTGTACTTCTTTTGCTCCGGGGGACCAAGGGGCAGCTCGGTGGCGGTGGACGGTGAGGGCCATCCCTGCGGCGATCCGCGTACGACCACCTGTCCCGGCTGCGGGGCCAGGGTGCCCCTGGGGAATCCCGAGGGAGAGGCCATCGTGCGCCGCCTCGGTCTGGGGCCGGACGCCTACGAGAAGGTGGAGGTCGAAGATCCGGACGACCTGGCCGCCTGTTACAGGGTGCTGGTGGAGACCGAGGGCGAGATAGCGCGACGCTTCGGCCCGGACGCGGAGGTGGTGGCCAACTACACCGGGGGTACCAAGACCATGTCGGTGGCCCTGGCACTGCTTGCGGTATTGCGGGAGCGGTGGGATCTGGCGTTGAACAAGGGTCCGCGGGTGGACCTGATCAGGGTGCGGGGCGGCGACATTCCGGTGCTGTCCGACAAGTTCGAGGTGACGGCGGAGTTGTATCGGGCCCAGGTGGCCGGATTCCTGCGCCGGTATGCTTACGACGCGGCCGACGAGACCCTGGCCCGGGTGACGGCCACGCAGCGCCTTCCGTCCGGGCAACAGAAACGCTTTCTGCGCGTCAGGCGCCTGTGTCAGGCCTTTCACGCCTGGGACGTTTTCGACCACCGCAGGGCCCTGGAACTCCTGCGCCTGGAGGGCGGGGAAAAGCTTGCCCCCTTCATCGTGGCCGCGGTGGACCTGGTCGGGGAGGGACGTAAGGCGAGCGGCTACGAAGTGGTGTCGGATCTGCTCCTTAATGCGGAGCGCCGGGCGGCCCAGGGCCGGTACGACGACGCGGTGGCACGGCTTTACCGCGCCGTGGAGATGGTGGCCCAGGTACGGTTGGAGCGGCAGTGGGGCACCCAAAGCGGCAATGTGGCCCTCGAGAAACTGCCCGAATTCCTGCGGGAGCGGTACCGGCAGTTGCGTGACGGTGAGGGGCGCATTCGGCTGGCGCTGACGAGGAGTTACGAACTCCTGGCCGACCTGGAGGACCCGGTCGGCCAATTGTGGCGCAGGCACCGGCCGCGCCTGCTGGACGCCCTGGAGGCGCGCAACGGGTCCATTCTGGCCCACGGCACCACCCCGCTCGGGCCGGGCGACTATGCCCGCAATGCCTCGGTGTTCAGGGAGTTCATAGAGGAGGTATTCGCGGCCCTGAAGGTGCGCCCGCGGTGCCGGCAGCTGCCGCGGGAAGAACTGATGGAAATGTAAGAATCGGGGCAGGGGAGGTCACATGGCGGGCCGGTCCCGGCGCGGAGGCCGGGGTAAGACCCGGCGTGCCGACCTGCGGGAGGTTGTTCTAAGAAAGGTAAGGAGGGCGCTCTCTTGCTGGAGTGGGTGGACGTTTATACCGGACGCAAATACCGTTTCACCGCCGAAGGAGTGAGAAAGGCGCGGGCCCACGTGGCCGGGCTGCTGGTCAAAAAGCTGGCGGGCAGATCCGGGGTGCGCGAGATGGCGGACGCGGCGGCGGAGTTCTGGTCCCGGGATTACTACGAACTGGTGTTTCCCCTGGGCTTCGGGAGGGTGGCGGAGGGAGGTGCCGTGCGCGGTTGCGTCCTGCCCTCCGGGCCGGAGGTGGGCCTGGACGGTGGGGCGGAGTTCCGCCGCGGCCCGCTGGACGGTGCGGCCATGCCGCCGGTGCTGCCGGCGGGAGGGGAGGCCGCGACCCATTACCTTCTGGCGGACGTGACCCTGGTGCGCACGGCCCTCGTAAACGTGCTGAGCCGGCGGCGCGGGATTGAGGGGGCCTTGCTGCACGCCCTGCGTCTGGCGTGTCTGGTGGCGGCGCTGGCGGAAGAACTCGAACACCAGGGTTGGGAGCCGCCCCGTGAGGTGCGGCCGCTGGTGGCCTTCTTGCGGGGGGCGGGGGCCCCGCCGGACGGTTTTGACGGTGAACTGGTCCGTGCCCTCTGGCGGGCCGCGGAGTCCGCGGAGGCGGCGCGGGCCCTGCCGGAAGACCTCTCCGTCACCCTGGTGGTGGGGGCGGTGCAGCGTGTCAAGCAGTACGTTTTCGAGACGCCGGGTCTGAACGAGATCCGGGGCGGTTCGGAGTTGCTGGAAGAGGTCACCCACCGCCTGGCCCGGGAGGTGACCCGGCAGCTGGGGCCGGAGGTGGTCCTGCGGGCCGCGGGTTCCCACCTGGAGTTCCTGGCCCCCTCCGGGCGGGCCGCGGACGGGGAAAGGTGGGAGGCCCGCGTTCGGAAGGCCTTTCTCGAGGCCACCGGCGGCGTGCTGGTGGCCGCGGTGGCCAAACCCTTCGGGGTGAGGGACCTGCTGTGCGATTATCCGGGCGTTATGGCCGAGGTCAGCCGGGAGCTGGAGGTGGCTCGCGGCCGGGCCAGCGCCGGCCAGTTGGAGACCCTGCCGTTTGAAGAGCGGTGCTCCATCTGCCGCCGGCGCGCCGCGGAGGGGTGGTACCGGTCACCGGCCGGGGACCTGGAACCGGCGTGCCGGGCCTGCGTCACGAAGCGCGAGGTGGGCCGCAGGGCGCGGGCGGGGAAGACCGAGGAACTGGCAAAGCTGCTCGGCGGGCGTGTAGACCCCTGGGGCCTGGATCGGGGTGTACGACACGCCGGCTCCCTGGACCAACTCATCCCCCGCGATCGCCGTCGGCGCCTGGTGGCGCTGGTGTACGGTGACGGCAACAACTTCGGGGCCGTGGCGCAGCGGCAGCGGAGTCTGGCCGAGGCCCTCCAGTGGACGCGACGGGTGGCATCGGTCACCCGGTCCGCGGCGGCCCTGGCCCTGGCGGAGGCCGCGGCCGGGGGCGCGGACGGCGGCCGAAGGGAGGACCTTTCGGCGCAGGAATTCCTGCCCTTCCAGGTGCTGGCCCTGGGCGGTGAGGACGTGGGCCTTTTCGCCTGGGGCCCGGTGGGCCTGCGCTTCGCGCAGCGGTTCGTGGAGTTGACGGACCGGGAATTCGAGCCCGCGGTGGAGGCGGCGCGGAAGGAGCGGATCTGCTTTTCCCTGGGCGTGCTGGTGACCGACGAGAAGGCGCCCGTGCGCAGGACTCTGGCCTTTGCGGAAGGTGAGTTGCTCGAGTGGGCTAAGGCCGCGGCCAGGAACGCCGGTTACCGTCACGGCGGCACCGTCGCCTTCCTGGTGGTACCGTCGGTCGAGCAGATTCCGGGGGACCTGGAGGCCTACCGGGGCCAGATGTACCTGCGCCGGGGGAGCACCTTTGACCTGTGCCTGACCCTGCGGCCGGTCACGGCGGCCGAACTCGGCTTCTTGCTACAGAAGGCTGCGCGGCTGCAGGAGGAGGGTCACGCGGGCCACGTGGAGCGCCTGGCGGCCGCCTTTGTGCAGGGCAAGCCCCGGGTGGCGGTTTTGTACTACGTGTACCAGAAGGCCCGCGAACGTAAGGAAGCTGCCGGTGCCGGGTTCGCGTCGGTGCTGGAAGAGGCCTCGGCAGCGCCGTCCACTCTTGGGGGCCTGGCGTACCCGACGGGGGTGCTGCCTGGCCGGGTACCCTTCGGGGAGGAAGCCGTGCCCGGGCAAAAAGTCCTGTTCTCGCCGCTGGCGGACCTCGCGGAATTGATAAAGGTCTTGCAGTAGGAGGGGGGGAAGTTGTCGGCGCTGTTCCGGTTGGACACGGAGGTGGTCCTCAAGGGGATGTTACACGTGGCGGGGCTGGGCCGGCCCAAGCCCCTGGTGGACCGGTGCGTGGCGGTGGACGAGCACGGGGTGCCCTACCTGCCGGCCTCTTCCGTGCGGGGCCGGGTGCGGGCCCACCTGGAGCGGCTCCTGCGGGCCCGGGGCCTTCCGGTGTGCGCGCCGCCGCGTCCCGAGAGGATGTGCCCCCACGCCCGTCTGGAGGGCGCGGAGGACGGCTATTGCCTGGCGTGCCGGTTGTTCGGCAGTCCCTGGCGGGACGCCGCGGTGGTTTGCGAGGATTTCCGCCCGCGGGGCGGGCCCGGCACCGGCGGGCCGGAGCCCCACACGTGGGCCGGGTTGACGGTGCTCAGGACCGGCGTCGGGATCGGCAGGAAGCTGGGCACGGTGCGCGAGGAGCGGCTCTTTTTCACCGAGACCCTGCCCCGCGTGATTGCGGGCGAGGGGTTGCGGTTCGCCGGCACAATGGAGGTGCGGGCCGAGCCCGCGGAACTGGGCTGGCTGGTGGCCGCCATGCGCCTGGTGACCCACCTGGGCGCCCAGAAGGGGCGGGGGCTCGGCCGGGTGGAGCTGCGGGTGACCGGCGTCGCGCGCTGTGACGGCCGGGACTGGGTTTCCGAGGACCCCGAGCGCTTCTGCGGGGAGGTGGTGGGCCTTGCGCTGGCGGGTAGTGCTGCGCGTTGAGGGGCCGCTGCTGATGGGAAGCGGGCCCGCGGCGCAGATGGTGCAGCTCGGCCGCGACTTCGTGCCCGGCAGCGCCTGGCGGGGCGCCCTGGCCGACGCGGTCCTGCGGCATTTCGGGGCCAAGGCCCCGGGCGCGGCCGGCGCGAAAAGCTGGCCCGCATTCGAGGCCGCTTTCGGCGCCGGCGTGCGCTTCGGGTTCCTGTACCCCGGGCCGGACCCAACCTGGGACTCCTTCCCACTCCCCCTGACGGTGTACTCCTGCAAGGCCGCGCCGGGCCTGGCGGAGCGGGAGGCGGGGAGCGGGTCCCCCGGCCACGGACTGCGGGACATGCTGCTGGTGCGCCTGCGCCGGTGTGCGGGCCTGGGTACCGGTCGCGCCGGGCGCTGCCGGTGCGGGGAGCGGCTGGAGCGCCGACGCGGCCTGGCGGCCCGCAAAGCCGGTCCGGACGGGGATGGGCCGATCTACCGGGAGGTGAAGGTTGCCCGGAGGCTCATGGTGCGGGTGGGCCTGGACCGCCGGACCGAGACCGCGGCCGAGGGCATCCTCTACGCCCTGGACGCCGCGGTGCCGGGACCGGACGGGATCCTGTGTTTTACCGGTGGCTGGTGGGGAGACCGGGAGCGGCTGGAGGCACTGCAGGACCTGCTGGAGGCAGCCTGTCCTCCGGCAGGTGAAGGTCGGGCCGTACGCCTTGGTACGGCCCGGGCCAGGGGTCTGGGTAAGGCCGCCGTGGAAATCAGGGCCCTCCCGGGCGCGCCTCTGCCGTCCCTGGAGCACCGTCTGGAGGCCTTCCAGCCGCGGAGACCTTCGGGGGAGCCGGCGGACCCCCGTCATCTGTACTTTTCCCTGACCCTGCGCTCACCGCTGTTGGTGCGCGACCGGACCGGCGCGGCCTGCGGCCGGCCGGAGCGGGCGCTGCTGGAGCCGTATGCGGAGAACCTGCCCGCCGACCTGGAGTTTCTTCCCGAGGCCTCGGCGGTGGAATGGGAGACGTGGGACGGCTGGGCCATGGCCTGGGGCCTGCCCAGGCCCCTCGTCACGGCGCTGGCGCCGGGGAGCGTCTTGGCCTACCGGGCGCCGGCGACCGAAAGGGAGGCGGTGCTGGCCTTTCTCCGGGAAGTCGAGGACCGCGGTCTGGGCGAGCGCACCGCGCAAGGTTGGGGCGAGGCGGTGGCCTGCGATCCCCTGCACGTGACCTTTGATGTGGACAAGGAGGTATCGGAAGGATGTCCCGCCCGATGCAGCTCGCGGACGAGTTGAACGAAGAACTGGTGGCCCGGGCCGAGGAGATCGTCAAGGCCATGGGGGGGCACGCGGACCAGGCCGGAGAACTGAGCAGGGCGCAGTTGTCCCGGGCCGTAGACGTGGCCCGGGAGGCGCGCTCGTCCAGGGTCTTCAACAACTGGCTGGCCTATCAGGCCGGGAGGGAGCAGTCGGGCGAGTTCTGGTCCCACCGGATTGGCGGCCGCGAACTGGTTTACTGGGTGCGGGAAACCCTGGCCTTCATCGAAAGACGCGTGGGCGAAGAGATACCCTCGGACCCGGAAGGCCGGCGGGAGGCAGTTACCGAGTCCCTGGTGCGTTTCCTGGGCTTCCTGCGGCGGGCCCTGGTGGGCCGCCGGTACCTGACGGAAGGGGGAGGCGGGCGGTGAGCGCGGCGGCGTTCGGTTTTTGGGATACGTTCCGGCACCGGTTGATAATTACGGCCGACCTGGTATGCTTGACCGGCCTGCGCGTGGGCGCGGGGACCAGCCCCCTCTTGCCCACGGCCACGGACCTGCCCGTGGTCATGGCCGAAGGCCGGCCGTACATTCCCGGCTCCTCGCTCCGGGGGGTCCTGCGCGCACATATAGAGCGCATCGTCCGCACCCTCGAGCCCGGGGCGGGCAAGGGCCGCGGGGCCTGTGACCCCCTTAATGAACCGGACCCCTTCGGCGGCGGGACGGCGTTCCACGGCCGAGGGACCTGCGATCCGCTGAACGAGCACGCGTGGTGCATCACCCGCACAGAAATGCGGGATCTGCGCCTTCAGGCCCGGCAGCGGAAAGCCGACGGTGACGAGTGGCTGGCCACAGAGATATGGGACCGCTCTTGCCGCGTCTGCCGGGTTTTCGGCAGTCCCTGGCTGGCCTCCCGCGTCAGGGTCACGGACCTCTTCTGCTCCAACGGCGCCCGGCCCGTGGTGCGCGACGGGGTGGCCATCGACCGCGAAAAGGAAGCGGTGCACAACAAATTCGACTTCGAGGTGGTGCCCCCGGGCAGCCGCTTCGGGCTGGAGATCGTGGCCGAGAACCTGGCTGCGGAGGAACTGGGCCTGCTCTGGCTGGGCCTGCGGGAGCTGGAGGCCGGCCGCATCCCGGTGGGCGGCTTCAAGGGCCGGGGCCTGGGCCGGGTGGCCCTGGAAGGGCTGCGGGCGCGGTACGTGGACGCCGCAGACCCGGAGGCCCTCAGGCGGTACCTGTTGCAGGGCGAGATGCGGGAGGCCACCGCGGAGATGCTCGACGGATGGTTGGAGAGGTTCCTGGAACGGTGCGGGGGTGGACGGAATGCATAGCCGCTTTTACAACGAGGCCCTTTTCGAGGTGCGGTTGCGGCCGCGCACGCCCCTGCTCATCAAGGCCGGCGGCGAGGGGGCGGCGGCCATGGACCCCACGGTGCCCGACATGAGCTTCGTGCGCCTGCGGCGGCCGGACGGTGACGAGACCGTTTACGTGCCGGGTTCTTCCCTCCGGGGCGTGCTGCGCGGCCACGCGGAGCGCCTGGTGCGGTCGGTGCGTCTTCAGGAGGCGTGCGACCCCCTGGCGCACGGGGAGGGCGAGACGGGCTACGGCCTGAAACGCGCTTGCCGCTTCAAGGACGACGTTCCGGGCGATGCGGCCTACCGCAGGGCCTGCTACGCCTGCCGCCTTTTCGGTGCCACGGGCCTGGCCAGCCGGCTACGGGTGGGCGACCTCTACCCGGAGGGCCCGGTGCTACGCGACACCCGGTACGGCGTGGCCATCGACCGCGTCACCGGCGCCGTGGCCCACGGCCCCTTCGAGCTGGAAATCGTGACCGAGGCCAGCTTCGCCGGCGCCCTCGTCCTGCGCAACTTCACCCTCGGTCAATTCGGCCTGCTGGCCGCGGCCCTGCTCGACGTGGCCGACGGTCTGGTGCCGCTGGGCTACGGCAAGTCGCGCGGCCTCGGTCGCGTGGACCTGGAGGTCACCCGGCTCACGGTGCGCACCCTGCAGGACCCGCAAGCGGCCCTGGTGGGCGTGGGGGCCCTCTGCGACGAACGAACCCGGCAGGCTTTTTCGCTCCCCGCGGCCGAACGGGAGCGCCTGGACGTGGGGGCCGCGGCCGAACGGGAAAGGGGCTTTTTCGTACTGGAAGCCGCGGGGCCCGAGGCGCGCCGCTGGCTGGAGGCCGCGGCCCCGCGCTGGGTGGAGGAGATCTCATGAAGGGGTACGTGCTCACCTTCGACGGCGAGAGGGCGTGGGAGGTCTTCGCCGTATGCGAAAACCTGGGATTCTGGCCGGTGGGCGCTACCTGGTGGTTTGCCTGGAACGAGCTGGAGATTGGCCTGCCCGCGCCCCTGGCGGACCCGACCCCGTTTTTCGAAGACCGGTGGGACGTGGCGCGCGTCTTTTCCGCGACGGCGGAGCTGCGCCTGGAGCGGTGGGGCCGGAGGCGGGCCCTGCGGGTGCTGCTCGAGGACGCGGCACGCGCCCGGCTGCCCGCAGCTCTGGTCTCGTCCGCGGCCGAGGAATCCTTTGCGGCCGAGAAGGGTCTCCGGCTCCTGGCCGGGGCCCGGCTGCGGTTGCCCGGTGGCCCCGCGCGCGGGCGGGTGGAGTTTCCGCGGCCCCTTGAATACGGGGTTGCGGACGACCCCGACCAACCCCTGGCCGTTGCCGTCTACCTTTACCGGGACGGGGAGGGCAGCTTGAGGCTGGTGAGGTATGCCGAACTGGTTCGGGTGCCGAAGGACCGCCGGGACGCGGACCCGTGGCGCGCGCGGCCTTTCGCTCACGCGGACTCCGAACGTGAACCGGGAGGGGAGTGAAACCATGGCGCTGGAACGGTCGCCGGAAAAACCCTACTCTTTCGTGCCGTTGCCCGAGCGTGCCGAACGGGGCCCGTGCGCCGGGCACCACCTTTTCGCGGCCGGCACGGAAACGGGGAGTCTGGAATGCCGGCTGGCCCTGCTGCGGCCGGTGCAGGTGGCCGCGGGGGTGCTGGACCTCATACGCGGCCCGCGGGGCGAGGAGCACATCGCGGCCCTGCCGGCCGGGGTGCCCCGGGCCGGCCGCAGGGTTTACGTGGTGCCGGGTTCCTCCCTCAAGGGGGCCCTGAGGAGCTTGGCGGAGGCCGTCTCCTTCTCTTGCTTCGGGGTGGCGGCTCCGAGGGTCCGCGGCCACATCCCCGAACCGCTGCGCCGCTGCACCCGCCTGGACCGGCTCTGTCCGGCGTGCCGGCTTTTCGGCATAACCGGGGCACGCCGCGAGAGCTACATGGGGAGCGTGCACGTGACCGACGCGGAGCTGCCGCCGGACGGTAAGGTGGCCGTGGTCCGCACGCCCCTCCTTTGGACGCCGGCCCGCGGTCAGCGCCTGCCCAATCTCTACCTGCGGGGAAGGCAGCTGCGCGGCCGCAAGTTCTACTTCCACGGCCGGGCGGCCCCCGGGCCCGACGTGCGGGTGGCCCTTCCGGAGGGCGAGAGCCTTCAGGCCACGGTTTACTTCGACAACCTGAGTCCGGGCCTGCTGGGCCTGCTGCTTGCGGCCATGGGACTGCACCCGGCGCACCGGTTCCCCATCAAGCTGGGCGGGGGCAAGCCGGTGGGCATGGGCAGCCTGGAGGTGCGGTTGGTGGCCGCGGTACTGCGGGGCGCCGTGGCGGCCGGGGGGCGCCTGGGCGCGGGGGAGCGCCGCCTGACCGGCGACGAACTGCGGCGGTGGGTGGCCGAGCGCTGCCGGGCCGCGGAGGACGAAGGACTCCTTTACCGCGAGGGTCTGGAAAGGGTGGCCGCCATCCTGGCCCGCCGCGGGCTGGAGACCCGGCCGATGCCTTCCGGACCCTATTGAGGGAGGGGACCTTCGTGGATTGGGACCGGCTGATGGCCGAAGCCGAGGAAATGGCGCAACGTCTCGCTCAGGCAGGCGTGGACCTTAACGAGGCGGAGAAGGCGCTGACGTATTACGTGTACAAGGGCTATGACGAACAGGCCATGCGGCGCTACCTGGAACTAATGGCCACCAGGCCACCCTTGCGCAGCAAGAAAACGCAGGCGCACTACCGGAAGATGCGCGACCTGTGGCTGAGCTGGCGCACCGGCCTCCGCGGCCCGGACAAAGCGCGCGTATGGGGCTGGGCCGTCCGCCTGGCAAAGCCGGGGAGGTAGAGCGCCGTGCGGGAGGTCGAGGTGCCCCTTAATTGCTTCGGGCCGCGACGCCTGTCCGAATGGCTGTATCAGCATTGGGAGGAATCAGATGAAACTACCCGCATAGCACTGAGGGAGCTAATTCCCGATCCGGTATTCGAGTCGGATACCGCGCCCGACCTGCGTGAACTAATAGCCAGGCTGGAGTACGAGCACGTGCTGGCAGCCCTTTCTGAAGGCGACTTTGAGAGGTTCGTCGAGGAGGTGTTGGCGAACCCCGATAACGCCGAGGTACAAAGGTCGTACCCGTACACTCCGGGCTGGGACGAGATGCAGGAGCATCCCGCTGCGCTTCGGCAGCGGTTGAGAACTTACTTTCGTAGCACGGCTCTTCATCCTCATGAGGACTTTCTCCAGTTGGTGGAGCATGCGTCCGTTGAACTGGCCGAGGCATCTCAACGGCTCGGAGAAACTGTACCCACGATGAGCCGCGTGCACCATGCCGCGGCGGTAAGGATAATCTACGGTACGGTGGACCGTGTACTCCAGGTTGCGGAGCGGTTTGTACAACTTGCCGTGGAGTTCTTGGCTTCCGTCGCGGACACGCTTCCGGACCGGGACACCCAGGCGGTAACCGAGTGGCTATCTCCGTATAAAAAGGGCAGTAAGGGTTGGTTGAAGAGCTGGGAGAACAGGTTGAGTGACGCTTCCGAGGCGGCTTCCGCTATACTAGATGCTATGCAGCGGACCGATGGACAAAGGCTGGGATACGCCAGGTGGCCCCTATTGAGTTTCTGCCGCGAATGGACGAGAAACAAGGAGACAGTAACTAACGGATTCACATACCAGCGTTCCGAGGGGCTAGGGAATGTTTTCTACCGGATGAAGGAGATCCGGAACATGGCCCGACACTCGGCCGGCGGACTACGAACGGAAGGCGGTCTGCCCGTTGCCTACGCAGAAGTTATTAGGGAGGGGTATCGGCTAATTACCCAGGCACACCAACGCATGTCGGAAGTTAATACACCCGCACTAGTACGGTTGGTCGGTTACTCCCGAGATTGCCTGGGCGGGCTGGAACTGCACTTTGCCTGGACCGGGGGGTTTTGGTACGCCAATTATCCTGTAGAGGCCGTTGCACAAAGCCTAGGTTTGGCACCAAATGATATAGAGGCGTTATTGGCATTTGAAAAGGAAGAACCGGAATGTTTCCTGTTTCCCGCGCCTGCTGCTGGAAAGCGCCGTATATGGAACCCCCTGGTAGTACGTAGACTCCGTATGGAGAAAATGCGACCTGTGGTCCGGCTGCACTTCGAGGAGATCGAGCCGGGGCCACCCGGCGAAGACGAAGGTTGGGCCATTGGCGCATGAGCACAAGGGGGCCAGGCGTACCGGGGCCATGCAAGTTGGGAAGGAAAGTGCTTCTTCGGATTGTTTATGGGCCTGCTTGAACGGACAAAGGGATTCGGAATGCAAGGCGGTGACCATTATGCTCGACGCTTTATTACGGGAATTCTGGGCCGCAAACGGCTGGCAACTGGTGCACACGTTCACCAGGCCGGGGCGGTCGCAGCAACTTTTTGACCCGGGCGAACTCGACCTCTCCGTGCCGTCGCGGAGGTACCTGGGAGCCTGTTATCCCGACGGCCTCTATCTGCACCAGTTGGAGGCCATACGGCACCACCTGCAGGGTCGTGACGTGGGGCTTACGACCGGCACGGCCTCGGGAAAGAGTCTCCCGTTCTACGTGGCCGCCATCGAGGCCCTGGTGCGCGACCCCGGAGCGCGGGTACTGGCCATATACCCGTTGAAGGCCCTGGCAAGGGAGCAGGAACGACGCTGGGCCGACGCCCTGGCTACGGCCGGGTTTCCACGCCAGGGGGTGGCACGCCTGGACGGCGACGTGCCCGTCAGCAGGCGTGCCGGTTTGCTGCAGAAGGCGGCCGTGGTGGTGGCCACGCCCGACATCGTCCACGCCTGGTTGCTGCCCGGCGTGGGGGACGGCGCGGTGTGGAGATTCATCGCGCAGCTGCGGGTCGTGGTCGTGGACGAGGTTCACGTCTACACGGGTGTTTTCGGCTCCAATGCTGCCTTTCTCTTCCGGCGTCTGGAGCATCTGATGGCCCTGGCCGGCCAGAGGGCAGCCTATGTGGCGGCCTCGGCCACCATCAGGGATGCCGCCGGGCACCTCCGGGCCCTGTGCGGCCGGGACTTTCACATCGTGGACGAAGGCCACGACACCTCCGGGCAGCAGGAACTGAACGTCTACCTGGTCAACCCGCCGGACTCCAGGGACCTCCTGACGTCGGTTTCCGGATTCCTGCAGGCCATGGCTGCCAGGACTCCTGCGCGGTTCATCACCTTTGTCGACAGCCGGAAACAGACGGAGCTCATGGCCACGATCATAGCCCGGTCCCAGCAGAAGGCGGCCGAGGCCGGAGGCGAGGAGCCACTGCCCGGGTTCGAGCACCTGCAGAAGCTGGACGTTCTGCCTTACCGGGCGGGCTTCGAGGAACACGACCGGGCCGTAATCCAGGACCGCCTCGCCTCCGGTACGCTGAGGGGCGTGGTGGCCACGAGCGCCCTGGAGCTGGGGATCGACATTCCCCATCTGGACGTGGGAGTCCTGGTGGGTGTACCCCGTTCGGGGACGAGCCTGATGCAACGCATCGGTCGTGTTGGACGTCAGGTGCCCGGCGCGGTGGTGATCGTCAACAACGGCGACGTCTACAGCGAGGCCATGTTCAGGAAACCCGCGGAACTGTTTGAGCGTCCCCTGGCGGAGGGAGCCCTCTATCTGGAAAACCCCCGTATTCAGTACATCCACGCCATGTGCCTGGCCCGGCCCGGCGGAGAGCACGATCGGGCGCTGGCCCGGGCCGGCGCTTCGCCTGAAGGGCCGTTCTCCAGCCCCGTGTCGTGGCCGCCGGGCTTCGTGGAGCTCTGCGCGCGGGAGCGGGCCGGCGAGATACCGCCGGACCTCCAGAGCATGAAGATGGAGGCCGGAGACACGCCGCACCACACCTACCCCCTGCGCGACGTGGAGAGCCAGTTCAACGTGGAGCACCAGCAGGGGCCGGAAGTCTACCCGCTGGGTTCGCTTTCTTTTGGTCAGGTGCTTCGTGAAGCGTATCCGGGTGCCGTGTACTATTATACCACGGTGCCCTACCGGGTTTACCAGGTTCTGGTACGGGCGCGCACGGTGAGGGTGCGTCGGGAGCGCTACTATACCACCAGGCCGCAGATGCTGCCGACGCAGGTTTTCCCCAACCTGTCGCCGGGCAACGTGCACCGTGCCACCCGTCAGGGAGAGCTTTTCCTGGTGGAGACCAACCTCCAGATCAGGGAGGCGGTCTGTGGTTACAAGGAGCGGCGGGGGCCCACCGAGATCAGCGAGAAGTACCCCCTCGAACCGGCCGGTAGCGGCATCAGTTATCCCCAGGAACTGTTCACCCGTAACTATTTCACCACCGGGGTCATCGTGGTTCATCCCGCACTTTTGCGAAGCGGGGTGGCCCACAGCCGTCTGGCCGAATTGCTCTACGAATGCTTCCTCATAGAAATACCCTTTGAGCGCCAGGACATCAACTGGGCCGCAGGTCGGCTAAAGGTGGCCCGGGGACCGTTTCAGGAAGGAACCGTGTTTATCACCATCTTTGATCAGACCTACGGCAGCCTGCGCCTCTCCGGGCGCCTGATGGATTCCGGGGTGATGCGGAAGGTCCTCCTGCGGGCCATCGATGTGAGCCGGGCCGGGACTCTGATGGACCTTAACGACGAAACGATGGGGTGCCTGAACGAGATGCTCCTTGCCACGGCACTGCCGGTGAGGGACATCATGGGGGAAATGGCGGGCTCCGAGGAGGCCACCGTACGCGGCGCAGACGGGGCCGAGGACCGTCTGGTGCGGATCATTCTGCCCGGCAGCGTGGGACTCGACCGCATGAAGGACAACGAAGAGTTTTACGTCGAGGGGGTCTTTTTCAGTCCCCGCGACGGGCTGCGGTACCGCGGCCGGCACCCCTCGGACAGCGATGCCACGGTGAAGGTAACGGTGCCGGTACAGAACCTGGTGCCGGTGCCCGGCGAAAGCAGGCTGGGATGGTATGACCTGGAGACGGGAGAAATCGTTGGGGAGCAGGGTCAACCGGGCCGCGGTGAACACGAGTGACCGGTGCCGCGTCGCGGCGCCACCGAATTGCCCCGGGCTCAAAACTACCACACCTTCCCCAGATCCAGGGCCAGATCGGGGAAGCAGCGCGTGTGGCAGGTGACGTCACCCTGGTAGGTGGCGACGGGGGTATAGGTTCCGCCCCGGAGCTGGTATTCTTCAAGGGTTTCGCCCTCGGGGTCGACCAGCCAGTAATGCTCCACGCCGTGGCGGGCGTAAATCTGGGCCTTCAGACCGCGGTCGGTATGGGCGCTGGCGGGCGAGAGGATTTCCACCACCAGGTCCGGTGGCCCGGCTATGTTTTTTTCGGTGACGATGTGGCGGCGCTTTTCGCCCAC
>DYER01000079.1 GCA_020725605.1 Ammonifex sp.
ATGAGCGGCGGCGTGGACAGCGCCGTGACCGCGGCCCTGCTCAAAGAGCGGGGTTACGACGTGATGGGCGTGACCCTGGACCTCTGGGAACCGGTACCGGAGGGCGGGGGCCGGCGGGCCTGCTGCTCCCTGGACGCCGTGGAGGACGCCCGCCGGGCCGCCGCCGTAATCGGCATTCCGCATTACGTACTTAATTTTCGGGAGCTCTTCGCCGCCCGGGTGGTGGAGCCCTTCTGCCGGACCTACCTGGCCGGCCGCACCCCCAATCCCTGCATCGCCTGCAACCGCTTCGTCAAGTTCCAGGCCCTCCTGCATAGGGCCCTGGCCCTGGGGGCGGATTACCTGGCCACGGGCCACTACGCCCGGCCCGGTTACGACCCGATCCGGGGCCGCTACACCCTGAAGCGCGGAATAGACCGGGAAAAGGACCAGAGTTATGTACTGTACTGCCTGACCCAGGAACAGCTGGCCCGCGTTCTCATGCCCCTGGGCGAGTATACCAAGGAACGGGTGCGCCGCATGGCACGGGAAAGGGGCCTGCCCGTGGCCGCCAAAGGGGAAAGTCAGGAGATCTGCTTTGTGCCGCAGGGAGATTACCGCCGCTTCCTGGAACGGCGCGGCATCTCGGGCCCTCCCGGACCCATCCTGGACCGCGGCGGTCGGGTCCTGGGCCGCCACACCGGGCTCGTCAATTATACCATTGGCCAGCGGCGGGGGCTGGGTCTGGCCACCGGCCGGAGGCTCTACGTGGTGGACCTGGACCCGGCGCACAACGCCGTGGTAGTGGGCCCCGAAGGCGAGCTCTATCGAACCGAACTCCTCGCGGGCGACCTAAACTTCATCGCCATCCCGGAGCTCACCGCCCCCGTGGAGGTCGCGGCCCAGATCCGCTACCGCACCCCGGCGGCCCCGGCCACCGTTTTTCCCGAGCCGGACGGCCGGGTACGGGTGCGGTTCCACAGGCCCCAAAGGGCCATCACCCCGGGACAGGCGGTGGTCTTCTACCGCGAGGACGAGGTGATAGGCGGCGGCACCATCGAACGGGTCGAGCCCTCATGAGACCTCGCCCGCAGGGCGGGGTACGGGAGTCAGCCGGTAAATCAATAATAACAGTACCAGTATCACCATGCCGCTCCAGAAAAGGATATCCGCCCCTCCCCGCGTAGTGTCGGGCACCATGACCCCCGCGGGGACGGGGGGCGGAACCATGCCCGGCAAGAGATAGGCCTGGAGCATGGCCATGCCCCCTACGACGGCGGCAAAGAAAAGGCTGTGACCCACGGCGAACCGGAACAGGTCCCCTTCCCGGCCCACCAGACCGGTTGCCGCGGCACCCACGGCCAGGTTTTGCGGCGAGATCATTTTGCCCGTCACACCGCCCGAACTGTTGGTGGCCACGGTGAGCACGGGGTTGAGTCCGGTGTTTTCGGCCGTAATCTGCTGCATCTTGGCGAACAGGGCGTTGGAAGAGGTGTCGCTGCCCGTGATAAATACTCCCAGCCACCCCAGGAAGGCCGACATAAACGGGAAAAGGACCCCCGTCACCGTAAAGGCCCGCCCCAGAGTGGGCGTCATGCCGGACCAGTTGGCCACAAAGGCGAACCCAAGTACCGAGGCCACGGTCAGGAGTGCGAAGCGCAGGCTCCAGAGGGTCTCGCGGAAAACGGCCAGGAACCGTTTGGGTTCAATACGCAAAACAAAGGCCGCTAAGACCGCCGCCAGCAGGATGGCCGTACCGGTGGCCTCCAGCAAATTCCAGTTAAAAACCACCCGGAGCGTCTGGCCGCCGGCCACAATCATACCGTCAATGGGGGTCAACGGTATTCTAACACTGGCCACACCCAGCAGCGCCTTAACCGGGCCCAACCCCCAGTCGGCGATGAGCACGGTTAGAATGAGAAACGGGGCCCAGGCCGTAAGGAGAGTACCGGGGTCGTGGCGCCGCACCCGCATGGAGGCAGGCGGCTCTTCGGGAAAGAGCCAGAGGGACGGAGGCTGCCATACCCGCAAGAAAACCGTCAGGGCGGCGATGGCCATCAGGGAGGCCGCGATGTCCGGGAGCATGGGACTGACGTAATTGGCGGTGAACCACTGGGTAAGGGCGAAGGAACCGCCCCCCACCAGGATGGCCGGCCAGACCTCGAGCGTTTTCCGCCAGCCGGCCATGACGAAGATCAGCCAGAAACTCAGGAAAAAGGCCAGAAAAGGTACCTGGCGGCCCACCATCTGACTGATGCTCATAACCTCCAGCCCGGTCACGGCGCCTGCAGTGATGATGGGAATCCCGATGGCGCCGAAGGCCACCGGCGCAGTATTGGCGATCAGGCACAACCCGGCGGCGTACAGCGGCTTGAACCCCAAGCCCACCAGCATAGCCGCGGCAATGGCCACCGGCGTGCCGAAGCCGGCGGCCCCCTCCAGAAAGGCTCCGAAGGCGAAGGCGATGAGCAGGGCCTGGAGGCGGCGGTCGCCCGTCACCCCGGCGATGGAGTCTTTGATGACTTCGAAGCGTCCGCTCTTAATGACCAGGTTGTACAGGAAAACGGCCGTGAGGATGATCCAGCCGATGGGCCAGAGGCCGAAAAGAGCCCCGTAGAAGCCGGACCAGAGGGCATATTCTGCGGGCATACCGTGCACCAGGATGGCCACAAGAAGCGCCAGGCCCAGCGTTAGGAGACCCGCCACGTGCCCCCTCATACGGAAAATGGCCAGGGCCACAAATAAGAAGGCGACGGGCAGGCCGTCCACCAGGGCCGACAGCAGCAGATTGCCGAAAGGATCGATGACCTGGGTCCAGGGCATGCGAAACCATCCCTCTAGATTCAAATGCCCCCGCACGCGGCGCTTTATCCAGCCACTTAGTGTGAGGGCTGTCATTCTCTGACACGGCCCGTGCGCGCCCACCGCCACTACCGCGGGCCACCGGGACCGAAAAAGGAGGGAAAACGTGAACATTCCCTGCGAGCGGTGGTACGGGGCCATAACGCGGCGCAGGTCGCGCCGCCGGTTCGACGGCCGGCCCGTGGAGCCGGCGGCCCTGGAGCGCCTGAGTGGACTATGCCGGGAGTTCGCCCCCCACCCGGAGGCGCGGGCGGTGGTCGTCACCACCACGCCTGACGAGGTTTTCAGGGGTCTGGTCGGGCAGTACGGCAAGGTTAAAGGCGCGCCGGCCTTCATGGCCTTCGTTGGCGATACGCGCAGCCCCCACGTATGCGAAAAAGTGGGTTACCTGGGGGAGGCCCTGGTCCTGGAAGCCACGGCCCTGGGTCTCGCCACCTGCTGGGTGGGCGGCTTCTTCCGCCCGGAGGTGGCCGCACGCCTGGCCGGCGCGGGCCAGAACGAGCGGGTGCTGGCCGTAGCCGCGCTGGGGTACGCCCCCGAAAACTGGACCGCCGAAGAGAGGCTGATGACCGGCTTCGGCCGCACCCACCGCCGCAAAGCCCTTGCGGATCTGGTAACCGGGCTGGACCGGTCCCTCTGGCCGGGGTGGGTCAAAAGCGCCCTCGAGGCGGCCCGCCTGGCGCCCTCGGCCCTGAACCGGCAGCCCTGGCGCTTCGAGGTGGCGAAAGGCGCCATCACGGTATCGGTGGATAACCTCAACGACACCTACGGCATTCCCAAGCGGCTGGACTGCGGCATCGCCATGCTGCACCTGGAGCTGGGCGCCCTGGTGGCCGGCGTGCGCGGCACCTGGGAGTTCCTCGCGCCCCCGCGGGTGGCGCGCTTTACCGTGGCGACTTTGCCAGAGTGAACTCCCCTAGCTCCGCACGGAGGCGTACGATTTCGGCGCGCACCCTTTCGGGGGCCGGGCCCCCGGTCAGCCGCCTGGCCGCCACGCAGGCGCGTGCGTCCCATACCCGATACACGTCCCCGTCAAAGAGGGGGCTGAACCGGCGGTACTCCTCCAGGGGGAGTCCCGCCGGGTTCCGCCCCTGCTCCAGGCAAAACCGCACCAGTTCCCCCACCACCCGGTGGGCCTCGCGAAAGGGGAGTCCCTTACGTACCAGGTAGTCGGCCAGGTCCGTGGCGAGAAGCCAGGGGTCCGCGGCGGCCGCGGACAGCCTTGCGGTACGCACCTTCATGGTGGCCAGCATGGGCCGGCATACCGCCAGACAGGCCTTAACCGTATCCAGGGCGTCGAAAAGGGCCTCCTTGTCCTCCTGAAGGTCCTTATTGTAGGCCAAGGGTAATCCCTTAAGAACCGTCAGGAGGGCCTGGAGGTCCCCGCACACGCGCCCGGTCTTGGCCCGGATGAGTTCGGCCACGTCGGGATTCTTCTTCTGGGGCATCATGCTGCTGCCCGTAGCGAAGGCGTCGTCCAGCTCTACGAAGCCGAACTCGGCCGTGCTCCAGAGCACGATTTCCTCCGCCAGGCGGCTCAGGTGCACCATGATGAGGGCCGCCGCGGCCACGAATTCCACGCAGAAATCCCGGTCGGTAACGGCGTCCAGGCTGTTGGTGCTCACGGCCCCGAAGCCCAGCTCGCGGGCCACGAACTCCCGGTCCAGCGGCAGGGCCGTACCGGCCAGGGCCCCGGAGCCGAGGGGTAAGACGTCCGTGCGCCGGTAACAGTCGGCCAGGCGGTCCAGGTCGCGCCGGAACATGCTGGCGTAGGCCAGCAGGTGGTGGCCCAGGGTCACCGGTTGGGCGCGCTGAAGGTGGGTGTAACCGGGCATGAGGGTGTCGGCGTGCTCCTCGGCCAGGTCCAGAAGCGTGCCGATGAGGGCGCGGAGCAGGCCGGCCACGGCCGCCATCTCGTCCTTCAGGTACAGCCGCATGGCCGTGGCCACCTGGTCGTTACGGCTCCGGCCGGTGTGCAGCTTGCCGGCCAGCGGGCCGACCTTCGCGTAAAGCAACCGCTCGATGTTCGTGTGGATGTCCTCGTCTTCGAGGCGCAAATCCGCCCGACCCGCCGCGATGTCCTCCTCCACGGCGGCCAGGCCTTCCACGATGGCGGCCGCCTCTTCCTCCGTCAGGAGCCCCACGCGGGCCAGCATGCGGGCGTGGGCCTGGCTACCCCGAATGTCGTGACGAAAGAGGCGCCGGTCGAAGGGCAGCGAGGCCTGAAAGCGGTCCACCAGCGGGTCCGTTTCCTTTTCAAAGCGCCCGCCCCAGAGCTTTGCCAATGCCGGCACCCCCCACTTCCGCACCGGGTTCCGAACCGGGCCGCCGGGTCAGGAAAGCAGCAGGCATCAGCGGGCCCAGGCGACGGTCCGTCCGGCGTCCCTCCGCTCGCTCTCCGCGGCCGCGCGCCTGAGCACCGCCGCCCGCACGCGCAAAGGTAACCCGAAAAGGTTGATGAACCCGGTAGCGTCGGCCTGGTTGTATACCCGGTCTGGGCCGAAGGTGGCCAGTTCCGGATCGTAGAGGGAGTAAGGAGAGCTCACGCCGGCCGGCGTGCAGTTCCCCTTGTAGAGCTTCATGCGCACGGTTCCGGTCACCGGGGCCATGACCGCGTCCACGAAGGCTTCCAGCGCCTCCCGGAGGGCCGAAAACCACAGGCCGTCGTAGACCAGTTCGGCGTAGCGCGCCGCCACCAGTTCCTTAAAGTGCAGGGTCATGCGGTCGAGGCACAAACGCTCCAGCTCCCTGAGAGCCAGGTGGAGGATGGTACCGCCCGGCGTCTCGTAGACCTCGCGCGACTTCATGCCCACCAGCCGGTTCTCCACCAGGTCCGCCACGCCCACCCCGTGGGCCCCGCCCAGGGCGTTGAGGCGCCGCAAAAGGGCCACGGGGTCCAGCTCCATGCCGTCGAGGCGGCGCGGATAGCCTGCCTCAAACCCCAGTTCCACGTACACCGGTTGGTCCGGCGCCCTCTCCGGCGGCACGGTCAGCAACAGGACGTCGTCGGGCGCCTCCCGGCTCGGGTCCTCCAAATCGCCCCCGCCGTGGGCCAGGTGCCACAGATTGCGGTCCCTGCTGTAGGGTTTGTCCTTGGTTACGGGTACCGGGATGCCCCGGGCCGCGGCGTAATCGATGGCCTCTTCCCGCGAGCGGATCTCCCACTCCCGCCAGGGTGCGATTACCTTAAGGGAGGGATTTAGGGCCTTGACCGATACCTCGAAGCGTACCTGGTCGTTGCCCTTGCCCGTGGCACCGTGGGCCACGGCCTCCGCGCCCTCCCGCTCGGCCACCTCCACCAGGCACCTCGCGATGATGGGCCGCGCCATGGAGGTGCCCAGCAGGTACTTGCCCTCGTACACCGCCCCGGCCCGCAGTACCCGCCAAGCGTATTCCTCCAGAAACTCCCGCTTCACGTCCTTGATCACAATCTTGGCGGCTCCGCTACGTAGGGCCCGCTCCTGGATGCCCTCCAGTTCCTTTCCCTGGCCCAGGTCCGCCACCATGGCTATGACCTCGCACCCGTAGTTCTCCTTCAACCAGGGGATGATGACGGACGTGTCCAGGCCCCCCGAGTAGGCCAGCACCACTTTCTTTACTCCCACGCTCCAACCTCCTCGCGTCATTCGCCCATGGTCAGGGCCAGCAGGGCCTTCTGTACGTGCAGGCGGTTTTCGGCCGCGTCCCACACAAAACTCGCGGGCCCGTCGATGACCTCGTCCGTGACCTCCTCCCCCCGACGCGCCGGAAGGCAGTGGAGGAACATGTAGTCGGGCCTGGCGTACCGCACCAGGTCCGCGTTGACCTGATAGGGCCGGAAAACCCGCTCCCGTTCGGCGGCCTCGGCCTCTTTGCCAATGCTGGCCCACACGTCGGTGAAGACCACGTCGGCGTCGCTAACCGCCGCCACGGGGTCGTCCAGCAGCTCCAGCCTGGTGCCGGACCGGGCCGCCATTTCCCGGGCCGCGGCCACAACGTCGGGCTCGGGACGGTAGGCCGGCGGCGTGGCCACCACCAGATCCATCCCCACCCGCGGGCAGGCCAGCATCAGGGAGTGGGCCACGTTGTTCCCGTCCCCCACGTAGGCCGCCCGGATCCCTTCCAGTCGCCCCTTGTGCTCCCGGATGGTGAGGAGGTCTGCTAAAATCTGACAGGGATGCTCCCGATCGGTCAGCCCGTTGATTACGGGTACCGTAGCATGATGGGCCAGCTCTTCGGCGATTTCCTGGCCAAAGGTGCGCACCGCGATGCCCTCGACGTAACGAGAGAGTACCCGAGCCATATCGGCCATTTCCTTCCAGCGACCCAGCTGCAACTCCCCCGGACCCAGGAACAGGGAGTACCCGCCCAGCTGGTTCATGGCCACCTCGAAGGAAATACGCGTGCGGGTGGAAGGCTTGTGGAAGATCATGGCCAGGGTCTTCCCCGCAAGCCAGGGATGGGACTCACCCCGGCGCTGCATTTCCTTGAGCACGGCCGCGTAGTCCAGCACCATCACGATCTCTTCGGCGCTCAGGTCCAGCATGGAAAGCAGGTCCCGACCCCGCCACAAACCGGGCTTCATTCCCTCACCTCCAGCGTTGACAGGGCACGGTCGAGGATGTCCAGGGCCCGGCCGATCTCCCCCTCGCCGATCACCAGGGGCGGCAGCAGGCGCAGGACGTTCCCCGCCGTGCAGTTGATGAGCAGACCCATCTCCCGGCAGGCTCCCACCACCGGGTCCCCCGGCACCTCCAGTTCCACGCCCGCCATCAGGCCCAGGGCGCGCACCTCCCGGACCACGGCGTGCCGGCGCCGCAATTCCTCCAGGCCCTGCCGCAGCACCTCGCCCATCCGCGCGGCGTTGGCAATCCACCCCTCCTCCTCCAGGGCCCGCACCGCCGCCAGGGCCGCCGCGCAGGCCAGGGGGTTGCCGCCGAAGGTGGAGGCGTGGTCCCCGGGCGAAAAGGTTTCGGCCGCCGGTCCGGCCGCCAGCAAGGCGCCGATGGGCACGCCGCCCCCCAGGGCCTTGGCCAGGGCCATGACGTCAGGCCGCACGTCGCTGTGCTGCCAGGCCCAGAGCCGGCCCGTGCGCCCCAGGCCGCACTGTACTTCGTCGAAGATCAGGAGCATATTCCGTTCGTCGCAGAGCCGGCGCACCCCGCGCAGGTAATCCGGGGAGGCGATGCGGATGCCGCCCTCCCCCTGCACGGGCTCCAGCATCACGGCGCACACGTCTCCGGCCGCCGTGGCCCGGTCCAGGGCCTCCAGATCGTTGAAGGGTACGTGCCGGAAGCCCGGCGTCACCGGCTCGAAACCCTGGCGAAAGCGCATCTGGCCGGTGGCCGCCACGCAGGTCAGGGTGCGGCCGTGAAAGGAACCCTCGGCCGTAACCACGAAATACCGGCCCGTGCCGTTGCGCGAGTACGCGTATTTGCGCGCCAGTTTGATGGCCGCCTCCACGGCCTCGGCGCCGCTGTTGCAGAAAAAGGCCCGGTCGAAGGGGCCGCGTTCGGCCAGCCATTCGGCCAGGCGCACCTGCGGCCCTATGTAGTACAGGTTAGAACAGTGGATGAGCTCTCCGGCCTGCTCCCGCAGCGCCCTCACCACCGCCGGGTGGCAGTGGCCCAGGTTGTTGACGGCGATGCCGGCCACGAAATCCAGGTATTCCCTACCGTCCGCATCCCTGAGCAGGCAACCCCGGCCCCACACCGGTACAATGGGTGTGCGGGCGTAGGTGCGCATCAGGTATCGGTCACCCAAAGCAATGATCTCTTCACTCCTCACCCTCCAGCACTCCCGGTAAAAGCAGATTATCCCGGCACGCAAGCCCGGCCACGATTCTCGTAGCGGGACCACCGCGCCGGGATTCACGGCACGACCATGGTGCCGATACCGTGATCGGCGAATAGCTCCAGCAATACCGCGTGGGGCACGCGACCGTCCAGGATGTGGGCGGAACCCACGCCCCTTTCCAGGGCCACAAGGCAGCACTCCACCTTGGGGATCATGCCGCCCCGGACCTTACCCGCCGCAATGAGGGCCGGTATCTCCCCGCTTCGTACCGTGGAAAGCAGTGAGCCCGGGTCGTCGGGTTGGGCCAGGATGCCCGGCACGTCCGTAAGCAGAAGCAGCTTGTCGGCCCCCAGGGCCGCGGCGAGCCGGCCGGCCACGTGGTCCGCGTTGATGTTATAGGTCTCCCCGTCGGATCCCCCGCCCACCGGCGCCACCACCGGTATGTATCCCTCGTTGATAAGGGTCTTCACCACGGCGGGATTTACCGCCGCCACCTCTCCCACAAAACCGAGGTCCGGCTCCTGCTCCCCCCCGGAGGAAAGCTTTCTGGCCTCCAGCAGGTTGGCGTCCTTGCCCGACAGGCCCACGGCCCGGCCGCCAAGGCGGTTGATCCGGGCCACGATGTCCTTGTTGAGCCGGCCCACCAGCACCATTTCCACGACCTCCATAGTTTCACGGTCCGTGATCCGGAGGCCGTTCACGAAGCGGGAAGGGATACCCAGACGCCGGAGCATGGCCGTAATCTCGGGCCCGCCCCCGTGCACGATGACCGGACGTATACCAACGTAGTGCATGAGCACCACGTCCGTCAGCACGGCGGTCTTCAGTTCCTCGTTGAGCATGGCGTGCCCGCCGTATTTCAGCACGATGGTCCTGCCGTGGAACCTCCTGATGTACGGCAGGGCCTCCACCAGGACGCTCGCCCTGACCTGCGGCGTGAGCAAGGTTTCCCTCCTCAGGTCCGGTAGTGGGTGTTGATGCGGACGTAATCCGCGGACAGGTCGCACCCCCAGGCGGTGGCCTTTTCCCCTCCGGCCTTCAGGTCCAGCACGATGTGCACCGTCGGCGCGAGCAGGGCCTTCCGGACCCTTTCCTCGTCGTGGGGCACCCCGCGTCCGTCGAACACCACCCGCTCACAACCGAGGAAAATGTCCACGCGTTCCGGGTCGAAATCGGCACCCGAGTAGCCAGCCGCGCACATGATGCGGCCCCAGTTGGCGTCGCCACCGTGCACCGCCGCCTTCACCAGATTGGAGCCGGCCACGGCCCGGGCCACCAGGCGGGCGTCTTCCAGGGTGGGGGCCCCCCGGACCTCCACCTCTATGAGGCGCGTCGCACCCTCACCGTCGCGGGCTATGGCCCGCGCCAGTTTCCCGCAGACCGCCACCAGACCTGCGGTGAAGGCCGCCAGTTCCGGCCCCTCCCCGGTGATGATCGGGTTCTGCGCCTGCCCGTTGGCCAGCAGGAGGACCATATCGTTGGTGCTGGTGTCGCCGTCCACAGTGATCATGTTAAAGGTCTCGTCGACGGCCCGCCTGAGGGCCACCCTCAGGGCCTCCGGCGTGACGGCCGCGTCCGTAGTAAGGAACGCCAGCATGGTGGCCATGCGGGGGTGAATCATTCCGGCCCCCTTAGCCATACCGCCCAGGGTCACCCGGCGGCCCGCAATTTCCGTGACCACGGCGGCCTCCTTAGGGACCGTGTCGGTAGTCATGATGGCCTCGGCCGCGTCAGCGTGCCCCTCCCGACTCAGGCCCCGCACCGCTTCCGGCAGGGCCGCCAGGATGCGGTCCAGGGGCAGGCGTTCGCCGATCAGCCCCGTCGAGGCCACCAGCACCTGTTCCTCGGGCAGGTTCATGCTCCGGGCCGTCTCCCGGGCCATCAAAAGGGCGTCCTGATAACCTTCCGGGCCCGTACAGGCATTGGCGTTGCCGCTGTTGGCGATGATGGCACGGGCCACGCCCCGGGCCACCCGGGACATGGTTACCAGCAGGGGCGCCGCCTTCACCCTGTTGCTGGTAAAGGTGCCGGCTACCGCCGCGGGATATTCCGAATAAATCAGTGCCAGGTCCTTTTTGTGCCTTTTTATTCCGGCCTTCACGCCCGAGGCCAGAAAGCCCCGGGCCGCGGTCACACCCCCGGGCACGTCGATCACTTCCACCCTATTCCTCCCAAACGACCTCAAGGATACAGGGCCGGCTGCTCCAGGCCTCGTGTTTCGGGTAGCCGGCACATAATATTCATATTCTGCACCGCCTGACCCGCCGCCCCCTTGACGAGGTTGTCGATGGCACTGAACAGGATGACCCGGCCGGTCCGGGCATCCACAGCAGCCGCCAGGTCGCAGTAATTGGACCCGGCCACGGCCTTGGTCTGGGGTAGCATTCCCTCGGGCAGAACCCGCACGAAGGGTTCGTCGCGGTAGGTCTCCCGGTAAAGGTTAAGGATGTCGGTCGCGCTCACCGTGCGCAGGGGCGTGGCGTAAACGGTACACAAAATGCCCCTGGTCATGGGCACCAGGTGCGGCGTAAAGGCAATGCGTACCTCGGCCTGAGCTATCAGGGAGAGTTCCTGCTCCATCTCCGGCACGTGGCGGTGCCCGGGAACGCTGTAGGGCCTGAGGTTCTCGTTACACTCCCCGTAGTGGGTGGTGAGGGTGGTTGCCCTTCCGGCCCCGGAAACGCCGGACTTGGCGTCCACCACTATGCCGCGCAGATCGATCCACCCCGCCCTGACCAGGGGCAGCAGGGCCAGCAGGGCGCCCGTGGGGTAGCACCCCGGATTGGCCACCAGCGAGGCGGTGCGGACCCGTTCTCGGTACCATTCCGGGAGCCCGTAAACCGCGGCCGGTAGCAATTCCGGGGCCGTGTGGGGGATCCTGTACCATTGCTCGTAGGTCTGTTTCTCGCGGAACCGGAAGTCGGCCCCCAGGTCCACCACGCGGCATCCCTTGTCCAGCAGGGCCGCAGCCACCCCCATGGCGTGCCCGTGGGGAAGGGCCACGAAGGCCACGTCCGCCTCCGCGGCCACAAGTTCAGGCGCCGAGTCCGCACACTCCAGCTCCACGTACCGGAAAAGGCTGGGGTACACCCGCCAGAAGGGCTGACCGACGTAGCTCTGGGAGGTCAGAACCGTGAGCTCCACATCCGGGTGGCGGCACAGGAGGCGAACCAGCTCCACGCCCGTGTAACCCGTAGCCCCTATTACGGCCACCTTGACCAGAAAACCTCACCTGCCCTGCGGGAAACACGCCATTAATTTTACAGCAGACCACACAAAAAAACAAGAAAAAATTTTCAACCACGTACCAGCCTGACGGGGCGGCCGCACGAAGCACAATTGCCGTTCGCCAGGCCCACTATTTTCGTGGCGTAGCCCGCACGCTCGATGAGCAGGGCCCGGCATCGGGGGCAGTAAGTATTGCCGGCCCCCCGTTCCCAGACGTTACCGAGGTAAACGTAGGCCAGCTTTTCCGCAGCGATCTCGCGCGCCCGCCGGAGCGTCTCAATGGGGGTGGGTTCGAGTCTGAGCTTGTAGTTGGGAAAATACCGGGAAAAGTGCACCGGTATCTCGGGGTCCAGGGCCGCCACCCAGTCCCTGAGGGCGGCGATTTCCGCCGGGTCGTCGTTCAGGCCGGGCACCAGGAGGGTGGTGATTTCCACATGGCAGTATTCACGCGCCACCTCCACGGTCCGCAGCACCGGTGCCAGGTGTCCGTGACAAACCTTGCGGTAGTACTCCTCGGTGAAGGCCTTGACATCGATGTTCA
>DYER01000080.1 GCA_020725605.1 Ammonifex sp.
CCCCGTGTGGGTTCGACTCCCACCTTCGGCACCAGGAAAATCAAGGCCTGAGGGCCTTTGTGGGCGGTTTTGAGGCGCCGCCCTTTTTGCTTCTTTTGGGCGGGTCGCCGCCCACTTGCCGCCCGGTGTGCTGCGGGTGGACCGGCGCCGGCCGGGAGAAGATGGTAGCCAATGGCTATCATCTGCAGCCGGTGGCGGTCCCCGCGGACTTCACGGCGCCAGCACCCGCAGGCAGGCAGGCGTCCACCACATCCGGGTCGTAGAGGGTGCCGCGACCGCGCCGGATTTCCCCAGGGCCGCCTCCGGGGTGTGGGCGGGCCGGTAGGGCCGGTGGGAGGTCACGGCGTCTACCACCTCGGCCGCGGCCGGGATGCGCGCCGCCAGGAGTATGGGGGCCTGCCAGTCCGTCCGGGTAGCCGGAGCCGTTCAATCGCTCGTGGTGCTGCCGCACGATGGCGGCCACCGGGCCGCCGAAGGCGATGTCCCGCAGCACCTCGTAGGCGGTGACCGGGTGGAGCTTCAGGGCCATTTCGGGGTGTGAGGGGGCCGGGTTTGTAGAGGATGGCGGCGGGAATGGTGGTCTTACCGACGTCGTGGAGGTAGCCGGCGATGCGGATGGCATCCACCGCGTTCTCGGGGAGGCCCATCTCCCGGGCGATGGTACAGGCCAGCTCCGCCACCCGCTGCTGGTGGCCTGCGGTGTAGGGATCGCGCAGTTCTGCAAGTCGGGCCACGGCGCGTACGCTGTCCTCCAGGGCCCTTTCGAGCCTCTGCTTGGCCTCCTGCAGTTCCCGCTGCGCCCGGCGGCGTTCCGTCTCGTCACGGAAGACCAGTACCACGCCGAGCATGTTCCCGCCGGGGCCGCGGATGGGCGCCGCGCTGTCCGCGACGGGGATGCGCCTCCCGTCACGCGCAATGAGGACCGTGTGGTTGCCCAGCCCCACTACGGCGCCTTCCCGCAGTACCCGCGCCACCGGGTTCTCCACCGGGCGGCCCGTTAACTCGCTTACGATGCGGAATATGTCGCCGAGGGGGCGGCCCAGGGCCTCTTGCGCCGGCCACCCGGTGAGCTGTCCGGCCACCGGATTCACGAAGGTGATTTTACCGGCCGGGTCCGTGCAGATGACGGCGTCGCCGATGCTGGCCAGGGTCACGCGGAACCGCTCGCGCGCTTCCTCCAGGCGTGCCTGGGGCTCTTTGGGGACCGTAATGTCGCGCACGACGGCCAGCAGGGGATTCCGGCCGCCGATGGTGGCTCGCTTCAGGTTCACCTCCACCCAGAACAGGCGCCCCTGGCGGTCGCGGGCCAGCCACTCGAAAACCTGGGGCTCGCCCGCGGCGGCCTTTTTGATCCAGGCCAGGGTCTCCCGCTGGGTGTAGGGCGGTACGCCCGCGCTCAGGTCCTCCACCGTGAGCCCGCGCGCCTCTTCCGCGGTGTAGCCGTACATCTCGGTCATCTTCGGGTTGACGTCCAGGATGCGGCCGGTTTTCCGGGTCGTGCACGAAAATGGCGTCGTTGGCGGCCTCGAAGATGGCCCGGTAGTAGGCCTCCCCCATGCCCAGGGCCTCTTTCTTCCTGTTTAGCTCCGTGATATCCATCAGGGAAGGCCACACTGCGCCTGGTGCCCGGGATGACGTTGGTGGTGATCCGCACGTTCCTCACTTCGCCGTTCGCGCTGACGAAGCGAACTCGTACCAACGGGGCGCGGACGCGGGGTCCAGCCGGCGCAGGCGGTTCTCGCGCATGCGCGGGAGGTCGTCCGGATGCACGAACTGGGTCCAGCTCCATGGCCGGAACCATAATGGTGAAATGGATGTTCGCCTTCGTGAGTTGCTGCAAGAGCAGCGGCACGTTGATGGGGTGGTGCAACACCAGGGTCCCGCCCGAAAGAATCCAGGGTACGTAGTTCACCCCCACCGCCGTCATGTTGACCAGGGGGGCCACGCAGAGGATCCGGTCTCCCTCGCGCACCCTGCAGGTGCGGAGCACCATCCCGCCGCCGAAAAACCAGTTGTTGTGGGTCAGGGGGCAACCCTTCGGCTCGGCTTCCGTGCCCGAGGTCCAGCATATGGTAAACACGTCGTTGGCATCGACCCGAACCCCCGCCAGTAGCTCGGGGCGGGCTCGCCTTCGGCCATCAGGCCAAGTTCTTCGAGGGATATGAGCTGCTCGAACCCCGGCTTCCTGCCATCTCCAGGTAGCCGAAATCCTTAAAGCGTTCCGGCGCTACGTAGAACCGAGCCTCGGTGAGGCGGGCTACGTAGCCCACGTCCCTATCCCGCCACTGCCAGGGCAAAGGCGAAATAATGCCGCCCGCCCTGCCAACCGCAAGGTAGAGCATGGCCAGTTCCCAGAGGTTGGGCAACTGCGCCGCCACGATTTCGTCCTTGCGCAAACCGCGCCGTAACAGTGCGCTGGCAACGGCCTACGGCCCGTCCCAGCTCTTCGTAAGTCAGGGTACGCGGTGGGGTGCCTACCAGCTCGGGCCGGTCGGGAGGGTCCTCCACCGCCACCCGCGACGGGTGTAACGCGCAGTTCTCCCGAAATTTATCCAGCAGGGTACGGTGGCCCCAGTACCCCCTGCCGGTGTATTCCCGGATCAGGGCCTCGGAGTGAAGAATCATGGCCTTCGCCCCTTCCCGTGGGGTAATCTCAAGCCCTGGAAAAGTAATCCCGGTATTTCTCGCGGATCGTGCGCTTGGAGAACTTGCCCACGCTGGTCTTGGGGATCTCGTCCACGAACAGGACGTCGTCGGGGAGCTGCCACTTGGCAAATCGGGGCCTGATGAAGTCGATGATCTCCTCCCTGGTGACCTTGTCCCGGAATCCTTCCCGTGGCACCACCAGTGCCAGGGGCCGCTCCTCCCACTTGGGATGGGGCAGGCCCACCACCACGGCCTCCAGGACCGCGGGGTGGGCCATGATGGCGTTCTCCAGGTCGATGGAGGAGATCCACTCCCCGCCGCTCTTGATGAGGTCCTTGAAGCGGTCGGTGATCTTGACGTATCCGTTCTCGTCCAGGGTGGCCGCGTCCCCGCTCCTCCAGTAGCCGTCCACAAAGGACTCGGCGGTACGCGGGTCGTTGTAATAGCTGGTGGTGATCCAGGGGCCCCTGATGAGCAGTTCCCCCACCGTTTGACCGTCGGCCGGCACCTCGCGGCCCCCGGCCCCCACGACCCTGATGTCCAGGCCGGCCACGGGCAGGCCCTGCTTGCGCCGCAGGTCCCACTTTTCCTCGTCGGACAGCCCCGCCAGGGAAGGCTTGAGGCGATTGCAGAGCACCAGGGGCGTGGTTTCGGTGGCGCCGTAGGCGTGGATGACCTCGGCACCGTATTCCGCGTAGCCCTTCATCATGGCCAGGGGCGGCTCGCTCGCCCCGGAGAGCATGCGCAGCCCTTTGAAATCCGGCTTCTTATCCAGTTTTCTTATGTACTCCAGCATGGGCATGAAAATGGCGGGCGCGCCGGCCGTGACCGTCACCTTTTCCGAAAGCAGCAGGTCCACGAGCGGGGCGGGGTTGTCGGCTGCGTACCGGCCCGGGAAGACCAGCTTGGCCCCGGTAAGGGGGGCGGCGAAGAACAGGCCCCAGCCCTGGGCGTGGAACATGGGCACGATCTGCATGACCACGTCCCGGTAGCAGATTTCGGCCGCCATGGCGATGGCCAGGGTATGGAGGTAGATGCACCTGTGCGAGTAGTAGACCCCCTTGGGCATGCCGGTGGTCCCGGAGGTATAGCAGGCACTGTAGGCGGACCTTTCGTCAACCATCGGCCAGTCGTAGGTCTCGTCGGCCTCGCGGAGCAGTTCCTCGTAGGTATAAAGGGGGGCCAATTTGGTCTTGACCTCGGAGAGTTCCCGATCCGTAATCACCACGTAGCCCTCCACGGTCTTCAGTTCGCCGGCAATGGGCTCGATGACGGGGATCAGATCCTCGCACACGAAGACCAGTTTGGCCTCGCTGTGGTTGATGACGTAGGCCCGCTCGGCTAAGGAAATGCGCGGGTTGAGCTGCAGGAGCACGGCCCCCATGCCCGAAACCGCGAAGTAGAGTTCGAAGTACCGGTAGGTGTTCCAGTCCAGGGCGCCGATGCGGTCGCCTGGCTTGACGCCCAGGCGGGTCAGAGCATTGGCAAGCCTCTGGACCCGGCGGTAGCACTCCCGGTAGTCGTAGCGGAAAAGGCTTCCGTCCGAGCGGCGGGAAACGATCTCGACCTCCGGAAAGGTGCGGGCCGCGTGCCGCAGCAGCGTGATGGTGTTCAGCTGGTAGTCGTCCCCGGTTGTGGCGGGAAAGCCCCGAATAATCTCGTTTCCCATAGATGAGTCCCTCCTTTTTTTGAAAACATGCACAATTCTCCCCGACCGTTTAAGCAAGATATATACCAGGCGTGGTGTGGTACCGATCGGCGGGCCGGGCGCCAGCAATGAGGCCCGAAAAATGTCGTCTCCGGGGGCGTCTACACAAGTTGACAATCTGTACCGTTTTCGCTACGTAGTGTCCTGCCCGGCCTGCGGAAATGTAACGCCGGGCAAACCGCGCTTGTCCCTCCCGGCGGCCCGTGTTAAAATTGTGAAGGGGGGTTCACTTGCTGCTTCGAGACATCATTACCAAGGAAATGTACTGGTTGCAACCGAACGACACCCTGGGGCGTGCCGTAAGCCTTTTCCGCGAATCAAAAATCGATACCTTGCCCGTGCTGGACGAGGACTTGCGGCTGTACGGCGTTTTTACCCGTTCCTCCCTTTACGACGCCCTGCTGGCCGGTGCTTCCCTCCAGGATTCGATTGCCCCCCGCGTGATCCGGGACCCGGTGACGGTGCCTGCGGAGATCTCCTACGAGGAACTCACCCACATGGTGCGCGAGAGCCCCGTGGGGACGGCCCCTGTGGTGGACGCCGAACGCCGGGTGGTCGGCATTCTGACCAAACAGGATATGGTCATGGCCGCGCTGCGCCAGGCGGACCTCCTGAACGCCCAGCTGAGGGCCACCCTCAACGCCATGCACAACGGCCTCATCGCCGTGGACGGCAGCGAGCGCATTACCGTGGTCAACGCCGGGGCCGAAAGGATCTTCGGCATCTGCGCCGCGGACTGCGTGGGGCGGCCGCTCTCGTCCGTCTTCCCGGGACTGGATCTGGGGAGCGTGCTGGTGCACAAGACCCCCCGGGTCGGATTCAAGTACATCTTCGGTACCGCGGTGACCGTGGTCAACGCGGCCCCCATCACCAACAGCGGCCTGGCCGAGGGCGCGGTGGCCGTATTTCAGGACCTCACCGAACTCGAACAGATCGCCAAAGAACTGGAGACCGTGCGGGCCCTGAACGAAACCCTCCACACCGTACTGAACATCATCTACGACGGTCTGGTGGTGGTGGACCAGCAGGGCCGCATTACACTCATCAATCGCCAGTTCCGCGAATTCCTGCAGAGGTCTCCGGAAGAACTCCTCGGCCGCCATGTCACCGAGGTCCTGCCCACCAGCCGACTCCACATCGTGGCCCGCACCGGTGTGCCGGAAATAAGCGACATTCAGAACATTATGGGCCGCCACTTTATCGTTACCCGCCTCCCCATCGTCAAGGACGGTCAGGTGGTGGGGGCTGTGGGCAAGGTGACCCTCCCCAAACTGGAGGAGATCCAGGAACTGGCCCGCCGCCTCAGCAGCCTGCGCCATAAGGTGGCCTATTACCAGGAGAAGACCGCCCGGCCCGGCATGGCGGCCTACACCTTCGACAGCATCATCACGCGCAGTCCGAAAATGACGGCTTTAAAAGAAGAGGCCCTGCGAGTGGCCGGCACCTTATCGACGGTACTCATTGAGGGCGAGAGCGGCACGGGCAAGGAGCTCTTCGCCCACGCCATCCACCTGGCCAGCCCGCGCCGGCACGGCCCGTTTATTAAGATCAACTGCGCCGCCATTCCCGAGGGCCTGCTGGAATCGGAGCTTTTCGGCTACGCCCCGGGGGCCTTCACCGGGGCCCACAAGAACGGCAAGCCGGGCCGCTTCGAGCTGGCCAACGGGGGCACCATTTTTCTGGACGAGGTCGGGGACATGCCCCTGGCGCTGCAGGCCAAGGTTTTGCGGGTGCTGCAGGACCGGGAGTTCGAGCGGGTGGGCAGCACCAAGACCGTGCGCGTGGACGTACGTATCGTCGCCGCCACCAACCGCAACCTGGAGGAGGCCGTGGCCCGGGGCGCTTTTCGGGAGGACCTGTACTGGCGCCTCAACGTCATCGCCCTCAAGATTCCGCCGCTGCGGGAAAGGCCCGAGGACATCGAGGTTCTCGTGGCCGCCTTCATCGAAAAGTTCAACCGTATCCTGAAGACCAACGTGCAGGGCATTACGGACCAGGCCCTGGAGATCCTTCGTATGCACTCCTGGCCCGGCAACGTGCGCGAACTGGAAAACGCCATCGAGCGGGCCTGCAACTTCGCCTGGGAGGGGTACATCGAGCCCAGGCACCTCCCCCCTTACCTGACGGCGATGTCCCGAAGTAACGGCGCTGTGGCGCACGACGCCGCGGGGCCGCCGGCAGGACGCTACCGGGAGAAACTGGCCAGTGCCGAGCGGGACATCATCCTGTCGGCCCTGGCCGCGGCGGGCGGCAACAAGACCAAGGCCGCGCGCCTGCTGAACATCAGCCGCTCCCGCCTCTACGAAAAGATGAAAAGACTGCACATCCCCACGTAAAGGCTTCGGCGGCACGGCGCCGAGGCCTTTTTCCTTTCCCGCCGGCCCCCCGCACCGTGCATCCGGGGGCGCCGTCGCCTCGGACCGCAATACGCCGCTGAGGCCCCGGCCGCGGCCGGAGCAACAAACCAAGGCCGCGCGCACCGACAGCGGCCGGTCGCGGCTTTGCGGGAGAATGACAGGGTGAGGGGCCCTTGACGAGCGACGTCGAGGCCCTTTTTGGTTCCCGCTCCCCTGCTGGCACGAACCTTGCATTGTATCGGTCCACCGAGGAATCTGCCGCGTACTGCTGGTGGGAGCCCCGGCGTTGTGCCTTGCGGGACAGGCGGCAGCGTACCATATCCGGGACGGCAAATTTCTTTGCGGGAGGGAGTCCCAAGCTGCGTCCGACCATCGGCTCGGTGTTCGACAACGTGGTCCGGCGCTACCCCAACCGGGAAGTACTGGTGTGCCTGAAAACGGGCCGGCGCCCGATCTGGGGAAGTGGGCCGCCGAGGCCATGCGTGCGGGCGGTGCGTTGCTGCGAACGGGCGGTACGAGACGGGGCCGCCACGCCCCGGTCCGTTCGGGATTCGGGACGGTGGCGCGTTTTCCGGACGCAGACGCCTGCCGGCAAGGTCAGGAAATACGAACTCCGCCGGGTCGCAAGGTAGGTCCGGCGGATTGGGCCGATTCCTTACAAGGAGGCGATGCCGTATGGGTATGCTGGACGGCAAGGTGGCCGTCATCACGGGGTCCGGCCGGGGCATCGGCCGCGCCGCGGTCCTGATGATGGCCGCGGAGGGGGCCGCCGTGGTGGTCAACGATCTGGACGAGGCCCCGGCCCTGGGGGTGGTGGAAGAGATCAAGAAGGCCGGAGGGAGGGCCGTGGCCTGTGCGGGCAGCGTGACGGACCCCGCGATGCCGGACAGGCTGGTGCGCGCGGCAATCGACAACTTCGGGGCCCTGCACATCCTGGTGAACAACGCCGGGTACACCTGGGACGGCATGCTCCACAAGATGACGGACGAGCAGTGGCAGGCCATGCTGGACGTGCACGTGACCGCGGCCTTCCGGCTGATCCGGGCCGCGGCCCCCTACATGAGGGATGCGGCCAAGGCGGAAATGGAGGCCGGACAAAGGGTGACGCGCAAGATCGTCAACGTCATGTCCATTGCCGGCACCATGGGCAACGCGGGCCAGGCCAACTACTCGGCCGCCAAGGCGGCCCTGGGCGGCCTGACCAAGACGGTGGCCCGGGAGTGGGGCCGCTTCAACATCAACTGCAACGCCGTGGCCTTCGGGTTCATCGAGACCCGCCTGACCGACGAGAAGGAGAAGGGAGAGACCCTCATGGACGGGAAGGTGGCCATCGGGATACCCAGGGTGCAGCGGGAGGCCTTTATCAAGACCATTCCCCTGGGCCGGGCCGGTACCCCGGAGGAGGCCGCGCGGGGAATCCTGTTTCTGGTCTCGCCCTGGTCCGACTACGTCACGGGTCACATCCTGCACGTGGACGGCGGCCTGGACATGTAAAAGGGGGCGAGGGAATTGGCGCACTGGCTTTTCGGGGAAGAGCACGAGGCCCTGCGCAGGACGGTGCGGAGCTTCGTGCAAAAGGAACTGGTGCCGCACCTGGAGCGGTGGGAGGAATCCCAGGAAATCCCGCGGAGCGTTTTCCGCCGCTGCGGGGAACTGGGCTTCTTCGGCCTGAAGTTCCCGGAGGAGTACGGCGGGCAGGGCGGCGACTACCTGGCCTCGGCCGTGTTTAAGGAGGAGGTGGCGCGCGGCGGCTCGGTGGGTCTCGCCGGGGCCCTGGGGGTACACTCCGGCGTGGCCCTGCCTCCCATCTTCAAGTTCGGCACCGGGGAGCAGAGGCGGCGTTTCCTGGTGCCGGGCATTGCCGGTGAAAAGGTGGGTGCCCTGGCGGTCACCGAGCCGAACGCCGGCTCCGACGTGGCCTCCATCCAGACCACGGCCCGGCGCGACGGAGACTCGTACGTTCTCAACGGGAGCAAGATCTTCATCACCAACGGCGTGTACGCCGACTTTGTGCTGGTGGCGGCCAAGACCGACCCCGCGGCGGGGCACCGGGGCATCAGCCTCTTCCTGGTGGAGCGCGGGACCCCCGGCTTCAGCGTGGGCCGCAAGCTGGCCAAGGCCGGCATGCTGTGCTCCGACACCGGGTACCTGATCTTCGAGGACTGCCGGGTGCCTGCGGAAAACCTGCTGGGGGAAGAGAACCGCGGCTTCTACCTCATCATGGACGGCTTCCAGTGGGAGCGCCTGATGATGGCCCTGGTCTCCGTGGGCGTGGCCGAGGTGGCCCTCGAGCAGGCGGTCGGTTACGTCCGCTCCCGAACCCAGTTCGGCCAGCCCGTGGCCAGGTTCCAGGCCGTGGCCCACCGCCTGGTGGACATGGCCACCCAGCTGGAAATGATCCGCGGCCTCACCTACCAGGCCCTCTGGCTGTTCGCGCAGGGGAGGCCCTGCCTGAAGGAGGTCTCCATGGCCAAGCTGGCCGCCACCGAGGCGGCCCACCGCATCGCGGGGGAGGCCCTGCAGTTGCACGGAGGCTACGGCTACATGAGGGAATATCCCATCGAGCGCATCTGGCGTGACACCCGGGTGGGAACCATCGTGGCCGGGACCTCCGAGATCATGCGGGAGATCGTGGCCCGGGAAATGGAACTGTACCGGTAGTCGGGGCGCGTCCGGCACCGGTGACCAAAGGCCTACTGTATTTTCGAAAGGGGAGGTTTTGTCCGTGCTCGACAGGTATTACGATGAACTCGAAGTGGGCGCCACCTGGCGCTCCCGGGGGCGCACCATCACCGAGGCCGACATCGTCATGTTTGCCGCCTTCAGCGGTGACTGGTATCCCCTCCACACCGACAGGGAGTGGGCGGCGAAGACCCAGTTCGGCCAGCGCATCGCCCACGGACTGCTGGTGCTTTCGGTTTGCTCGGGCCTCTGGAACATCGCCCCCGGCACCGTGGTCGCCTTTTACGGCATCGACAAGCTCCGGTTTACGGCCCCCACCTTCATCGGCGATACCATCCACGTGGAACTGGAGGTCCTGGCCAAGGAGGACCGCGGCCCGGACCAGGGCGTGGTCACCTTCCAGATGGAAGCCAGGAACCAGCGCAACGAGACCGTGATGGTGGCCACCAAGAAGATCCTGATGCGCCGCAAACCCGCGTGAAGAGATGCGGCCCTGCCGTTCTGGCGCGCCGCCCGTATGGCGCGGCAGGCGGCAGGGCCCTGCCATGAGGAGGGATTCCATGCCGGTAATAGTATCCTGCGGTACTTACATTCCCTACGGCCGGTTACCGCGGGAGACCATCGGCCGGTCCTGGAGCATACCTTCTGCTCCGGGCGAGCGGGCGGTGGCGGGTCCGGACGAAGACAGTGTCACCATGGCCGTGGAGGCCGGACTCAACGCTTTGGCGGACGCGGACCCGGCCGCGGTGGACGGCCTGTTCTTCGCCACCACCACGGCCCCCTACCGTCAGAAGCAGTGTGCCACGACCGTCGCCGCGGCCCTGGACCTGCGGCCGGACATCCTGACGGCCGACTTCACGGACGGCCTGCGGGCGGGTCTTTGCGCCCTGCGGTCGGCCTGCGACGCCGTGGTCGCGGGCACCGCGCGGTCCGTGCTGGTGGTGGCCGCGGACTGCCGGCCCGCCGAGCCCGAAACCCAGGCCGAGCAGGTCTTCGGGGACGCCGCGGCCGCGGTGCTGGTGGCCCGCGAGGGCTCCGGCGCCGAGGTGCAGGGCAGCTTCTCCGTGGCCGGGGAATTCGTCGGCCCCTGGCGCACCGAAAGGGACCGGTTCCTTAAGAGCTTCGATGCGCGGTTCGAACTGAACTACGGGTACGTTAGAAACATGGTGGCCGCCGTGACGGGTCTTCTGGAGAGATACGGGGTAAAGCCGGAGGACCTCCACCGGGCCGTCCTGGCGGCCCCGGACCTGCGCGGCGGTATGGAGGTGGTCCGCCGGCTGCGTATCGACCCCAGGCGCACGGCCGTCCAGGACCCCCTGCTGGCCGGCGTGGGAGATACGGGCGCGGCCCAGCCCCTGCTTTTGTTCGCGGCCGCGTTGGAGGAAGCCCGGCCCGGAGAACGGATGTTGCTGGCCGGATGGGGGGAAGGGGGCGACGCCTTCCTGCTGGAGGTGACCGGAAAGGTCGGCTGCGGGCGCAGCGTTCAACACTACCTCCGAACCAGGAAAGTGCTGGCCAGCTACAATGCCTACCTCAAGGCCCGGGACCTCTTCCGCCGGGAGCCCTACGTGCCCAAATCGTCCCCGGTGATTTACTGGCGGGACCGGAGGGACCTGCTCAATTTTTACGGCCTGCGCTGCCGGAACTGCGGTACGGTGCAGTACCCGAGCGGCAGGGCCTGCTTCGCCTGCGGGGCCAAGGACCGGGGCGAGCCGGTGCGCCTGGCCAGGAGGGGTCGCGTGTTTACCTTCACCCTGGACCACCTGGTTTACGGGGACTACAGCGACATACCGGTGCCGCGCCTGGTGGTGGAGCTGGAGGGCGGCGGCCGGGTGTTCCTGGAGGGGACCGATTGCGATCCCGAGGAGATCCGCATCGACATGCCCGTGGAACTGGTGTTGCGCATCGTGCATCGGGGCGCCGGCTTCAACAACTACTACTGGAAGTGCCGCCCGGTACGGGAAGGGGGCGTGAGCTAGATGAGCGTTAAGGACAAAGTGGCCGTCATCGGTGTGGGCTACACCAGGTTCGGCGAGCACTGGGAGAAGGACGCCGAGGACCTTCTCATCGAGGCCGTCTACGAGGCCCTCGAGGACGCCGGCGTCACCCTGCAGGACGTGCAGGCGGGATGGGTGGGCATCTTCTACGACTTCACGGGGTGCGGCGGCTCCACGGTCTCGGACATCCTGAAGTGGTTCGGCCGGCCCATCACCAGGGTGGAGAACTACTGCGCCTCGGGTATGGACGCCTTCCGCAACGCGTGCTTTGCCGTGGCCTCCGGGGCCTACGACGTGGTCCTGGCCTGCGGGGTGGAGAAGATTCTGGACCAGGGCAGCCGGGGCCTGCCCGGTATCGGCGAGATCGGCCACCCGGTGTACGGCTCGGTTTCGGCGCCGGGCATGTTCGCCCTGGCCGCCACGCGGTGCTTCCACGTTCACGGCTGGACCAGGGAGGACCTGGCCCTGGTGGCCGTGAAAAACCACAGGCACGGCGCGGCCCACCCCAAGGCCCACTTCCGCCGCGAGATCACCGTGGAAGACGCGCTCCGCGCCCCCATGATCGCCTATCCTTTGGGCCGCTACGACTGCTGCGCCGTGTCGGACGGGGCCGCGGCCCTGATCCTGGCGCGGCCCGAGGTGGCCCGCACCTGCCGCCACAAGGACGACTACGTGCTGGTCAAGGCCAACGCCCTCTCGGTGCACACCATGCTGCCCATGTACCAGCCGGGGTTCGACTACCTGGGCTGGCCGGCGACCCGGGACGCGGCCCGCATGGCCTACGCCGAGGCCGGCATCAGGAATCCGCGGGAAGAAATCAGCTTCGCCGAGGTGCACGACTGCTTCACCATCACGGAAATTCTGAACTACGAGGACCTGGGCTTCTGCGAGAAGGGCGAAGGGGTCAGGTTCCTGCGGGAAGGCATACCCTACATCGACGGCAAACTGCCGGTCAATCCCAGCGGCGGCCTGAAGTGCTTCGGGCACCCCATCGGCGCCACGGGGTGCCGCATGCTGGTGGAGGTGACCAAGCAGCTGCAGGGCCGGGCCGACGGCCTCCAGGTCAGGGACCCCCGTCTGGGACTGGCCCACAACCTCGGCGGGGCCGGAACCACGGCCTCGGTCACCATCCTGGGCCGGCGCGACTGAGGGTTGAGGGCCGGTTCCAACCCGGAGCCGGCGGACCGATTTCGCGGAAGAACCCGGTGCGGCACCGGACCATCGGTGTCGGACCGGGTTCGTTTTTGGGGCCGTGCCGCCGCGTCAATCCCCGGCCGCGCGGCGGCGCAAACGGCCCCTCACATAACGGGCTCCGGTCTCAGGCCGTGCGCCACTCTTCTTTGGACCTGAACATGCCCGCCGCCTGATCAATTGTCGGGTCGTAAAGCTTTTCGGCGCTCTGCCGTTCGAGGGCGATGTATTCCCGGGCCGCTTCTCCTCGCATCGTGCCCCTTTGCCGGTGGCAGGGGAATACGGCAAGTTATAGAAGTATAACGAACATTATGGCAAACCAAAAGCGCAAAGGAGAGGAGCCAACGTCGGATGGCAACCGTACTGGGAATCTGCTGTTCGCGGCGCCAGTTGGGCAATTGTGAGGTACTTCTGCGGGAAGCCCTGGACGCGGCCGGGGAAGGCGGGGCGGCGGTGGAGTTTTTGCGCCTGCCGGACCTGCGCTTTGAGCCCTGCCGGGGCTGTCTGGCCTGTGTCTATAAGGGTTCGTGCGCCATAAGGAACGACGACCTGGGCCTCTTGCTGGAAAAGATTCTGGCGGCCGACGGATTGATCGTCGCCGCCCCCACCTACCTTTTGAGCCCGGCCGGGATCGTCAAACTGGTGGCGGACCGGGCCCTCAACCTCACGCCCCACCTGGAGGCCCTGGCCGGGCGCACGCGGGTGGCCGCCACCATCAACGTGGCCGGGAACGACAAATGGAACCCCCTGGGGGTCGAACTCCTGAACCTGTTTGCGCTGGCCTTCGGCTACCGCGTCATCGACTACCTGGACGCTTACGCTCCCGGGCCGGGCGAGGTGCTGCTGGAACCCGACAACGTCGTCCGGGCCCGGGAGTTGGGCCGGCGGGTGGCCCGGGCCCTGGCCGGGCAGGTGGAGGAGCGGCCGCCGGAACCCAGGGAGTGCCCCCATTGCTACAGCCGCGCCTTCAGGCTGCTGGCCGGGGACCGGGTGGTGTGCGTGGTCTGCAATACCACCGGGCGGTTGGCCGCGGAAGGCGGGGTCTTACGTTTCCGTCCCGACCCGCCCGGCCCGGAAGGACACTTCTGGACCCTGCCCCACCGGCGCCACCATCTGGACGAGTGGGTAATTCCCAGCCGCGACCGTTATCTGGCCCGCCGAAGGGTAATCAAGGAGTTGCTGGCCAAGTACCGCGTCTGATTCACTTTCCGTCGCCGTGCCGGAATAGCCAGGCCCGCAGCTCCGAAAGCTGCTCGCCGTCGGGGTAGCGGTGCTCCCGCCGGAGTTCTTCCAGGTCGCGCAGGCGGGCCGTGTCGGCGGCAAAGTAAAGTACCAGATTGCGAATCAAGCACATCGTGGGCGGCGTGATGTAATGTTCGATGCCCTCCACCTGGTCCTTGACCCCCACGGGAACCTGCAGCAGGGTCAAGAAGTCGTGCAGGGTTCGGTCCCGCCAGACCAGAAACCGGCCGATGGCGGTTCCTTTAGGGGTCAGGGCGATGTTACGGTACTTTTCGTAGCACACCAGGCCGCGTTCGTTCAGCTTCCGGACCATGCGGGTCACCGAGGAGGGCTGTACCCCAAGGGCTTCCGCCAGGTCCACCACCCGCACGTAGCCCTTTGTTTCCAGGAGCCGGTAGATCATTTCCAGGTAGTCTTCCATGCTTTCCGTAAGCACCTCCGGCTCCCCCCTTCGTTACGGGTTGAGGGCGCGCGCCACCTGCGTCGTGGCGAAGCACACCGAGGTAGCCACGAGGGTGGGGATCGCAGCGGCCAGGACGGTCCACCGGCAACTTCCCGTCTCCTTCAGAATGGTCAGCAGCGTGGTCGCGCAGGGGAAGTGGAGCACCGAAAAGACCATCATGTTCAGGGCCGTAAGCCCGTTCCAGCCACGGGAGAGAAGCAGAGTTCGGAGGTCCCCCAAACCGATTTCCACCATGCTCCCGGTGGCCAGGTAACCCATCAGCAAAATGGGGAAGACGATTTCGTTGGCCGGAAGACCCAGGAGGAAGGCCGCCACGATGAACCCGTCCAGCCCGATGGCCCGGCCCAAGGGGTCGAGCACACCGGCCAGATGCCCCAGCAGGCTGACTCCGCCCCAGTGGGTGTTGGCCACCAGCCAGACGGCGGCCCCTGCCGGGGCGGCCACCGTCACCGCCCGGCGCAGCACCACCAGGGTCCGGTCGCATGCGGCCCGCACGATGACGCGGCCCCATTGGGGCGGGCGGTAGGGCGGCAGCTCCAGGGCAAAGGAGGAGGGCAGGCCGCGCAGGCAACTCCTGGTCAGGACAAAGGAAACCGTCCAGGTGGCGGCCACGCCCAGGAGCACCACTCCCGCCACCACGGCTGCGGCCGCCGGTCCCGACCCCCCGGTCAGCAGGGACGCAAGCAACAGCAGGGTGGGAAAGCGCCCGTTACAGGGGGTAAACACGTTGGTCAGGGTGGCGACCAGCCGTTCGCGGGGGGATTCGATGATGCGACAGGCCACCACGCCGGCCGCGTTGCACCCCAGGCCCATGCCCATGGTCAGGGCCTGCTTGCCGTGGGCTCCGGCCGCCTTGAAAAACCGGTCCAGGTTGAAGGCCACCCGCGGCAGATAACCCAAGTCCTCCAACAGGGTAAACAGGGGAAAGAAGATGGCCATGGGGGGAAGCATGACCGCCACCACCCAGGTCACGGTGCGGTAGACTCCCTCCACCAGAATCCCGTGCACGACCGGTGGTACGGCATGGGCCGCGCAAAACGCCGTCAGACGCCCCTCAACGTCCAGAAAGACCGCGGCCAGGAGCTCCGAGGGGACGTTGGCCCCGGCCAGAGTGAGCCAGAAGACCATGCCCAGCAGTAACAGCATGATGGGGTAACCCAGCGCCCGGGAGGTGAAGATGTCGTCCAGCCTGGCGTCCCATTCGCCCGCCCTTTCGGACGGCGTTTGCACCACCCGGGCCGCCAGCATTTCGGCCCGCTTGTAAACGGCCGCCGCGATGCGGTCGTGGACGTCGCCGCCAAGCCGCTCGCCGCACTTCCGCGCCCGCGACAGAACGAAATGGAGGTCAAGGGGTAACCCGATTTCGGACATGCGTGTCCCCCTGCGTTTCCTTACCGTTACAGAAAGTGCGGATTTTCGGGATGATACTTTCGTCCCCCGCGATCAGGCACAGGGCCACCCAGCGGGGGTTCAATCCCTCCCGGCTGAGGACGGCGAGGTCCGCGGCCAGTTCCGCGACGGCCGCCTCGAGTTCCGGATCGTAGCTCACCGGCCGGGGAGCGGGGTGGATCCTGCCCTCTATGACCCGGTGGAGGGTTTCCTTTAGCAGAGTCAGTCCTTCGCCCCGGCGCGCCGCCGCGGGTACCACGGGCACGCCGAGTTCGCGGGCCAGGGCAGGAACGTCGATACGGATACCCCTCCTGCGGGCCTCGTCCATGAGATTGAGGCAGGCGACGACCCGCGTGTTGACCTCCATTATTTGGAAGATCAGGTTGAGGTTGCGCTCCAGGCAGGTGGCGTCCACCACAACGACGGTGGCGTCCGGCCGGCCGAAGCAGAGGAAGTCACGGGTGATCCGCTCTTCCGGGGAATCCGAAAGCAGCGAGTAGGTCCCGGGCAAATCCACCAGGGTAACGGTTTGACCGTTGTACCGGTACCATCCCCGGGCACAGGCCACCGTCTTCCCGGGCCAGTTGCCCGTGTGCTGCTTCAGTCCGGTGAGGGCGTTGAAGAGCGTGCTCTTTCCGGTGTTGGGGTTGCCCGCCAGGGCCACCACCGGGCGCGGCAGTTCCGTGCCGTCACGGGTCATCTCAACGGTCACCTCCCGGCATGGAGATCGGCCTGACCAGCACGGTGCTGCCCTCCTCCCGTCTCAGGGCGACCAGGGCTCCGCGGATGCGAAAGGCGACCGGGTCCCCGGCGGCGCTTTTCCGGACCGCCTTGACCCTGGTGCCCGGAACCAGGCCCAGGTCCAGAAGGCGCCGGCGGGTCGGGCCCGTGGCCCGCACGGCAACCACCTCGCCGGTGCACCCCACCGGCAGCTCGTGCAGACCGAACAGGGTCATCGAGGCTGCTCCTTCGGTGCCGTGCAAAGGATTTGTTCCGGGGAAAAGGCTTTGCACGCGGCTAAAGACAGTCTATGCGGCGGACCCGACTGAGGTTACCTCCCGGAGCTTGCAACCCCACCGCCTTTTGTGCGCCGCCCCGGCCGCAAGGGTACGTACCGCGAAGGTTCGGCCCGGTATTCTTGACCGGTCCGGGGGCCGGAGGTATAATCGACCCAGCGGAGGTGAAGTCGATGCCCATCTACGAATTCCGCTGCCGGGCTTGTGGTAAGAAGGTCGAACTGCTTTGCCCCACCGGCGCGCAGCCCGGGCCGTGCTCCGCCTGCGGCGGTCGGCTGGAGCGCATCATGTCCCGCTTCGCCCACCACCGGAGCCTGCAGAGCCGGTTGGCCGACATCGACACCAGCCGTCCGCCGGGGGACGACTACTACCGGGACGAGCGCAACATAGGCCTTTGGGCCCGCAAGAGGATGCAGGAGCTGGGGTGCGACCCCGGCATCGACTTCGACGGCGTGGTGGAAAGGGCCCGCCAGCAGGTCAAGGAACAGCTCCAAGATTAGGTGAGGAGGGCTCCACGTGGACCGGGAAGTGGCCCTCGGGCTCCTGGAGAGACACCTGCCCAACGCAAACCTGCGGAAACACTCTCTGGCCGTGGAAGCCGTAATGCGGCGCCTGGCGCGCCGCTTCGGCCAGGACGAGGAACGGTGGGGCCTGGCGGGTTTGCTCCACGATATCGATTACGAAATCACCAAGGGTGACCCGGCGCGACATTCGCTGGAGGGGGCGCGCATGCTGGAGGAGATGGGCCTTTCCCCGGAAGTCGTCAATGCGGTCAGGGTGCACAACGAATATCACGGGCTCCCCCGCGAGACCCTTTTGGACAAGGCCCTCTACGCCACCGATCCCCTGACCGGCTTCATCGTGGCCGGGGCCCTGATTCATCCCGAGAAAAAGCTGGCAGCGGTCGACGTTCCATTCCTTATGCACCGCTTCAAAGAAAAGGGCTTCGCCAGGGGGGCCAGCCGCGAGCAGATGCGGTCCTGTTCGGAACTGGGCCTGTCCCTGGAGGAGTTTTTCGCCCTGGGGCTGGAGGCCATGAGGTGCATAGCCGGGGACCTGGGGCTGTGAGTTTCCTCCGCCCTGGAACGGGCACCGGTATCGTTGGCGCTTTTATACCACGAAGATTTGAAGAACTACGACTTCGGCTCCGGCCACTCCTTCCGTGGCGACAGGTTCGGGGCCTTTTTGATTTCCTGAACGGCGAGGGCTTCTGCATTTACAACGACGTGGCCTTTGCCGCGCGATACGTCGTCACCAAGCACCGGTTGGAAAGGGTTTTGGTATTGGACACCGACGCCCACGCCGGCAACGGCACCGCCGAATACTTTTACGGCGACCCGCGCGTGCTCTTTATCGACCTTCACCAGGACCCGCGCACCTGTATCCCGGCACGGGCTTCGTCCACGAGATCGGAGCCGGGCCGGGCCGTGGGTACACCGTCAACTGCCCGCTGCCTCCCGGTGCGGGGTGGGACTCTTACCGGTACGTTTTTGAGGAAGTGGTGTGGCCCCTGGCGGAGGAATTCCGGCCCGAACTGATCATCAGGAACGGCGGCTGCGACCCCTACTGGAACGACCGGCTCACCTGGCTGGGGCTGACCGCGGACGACTTCCGGGAGCTCGGCGCCCTGGTGCGGGACCTGGCCGGCTTGTGCGGCGGCCGGGAGCTGGACCTGATCTGTTCTGGCTATAACGAGCGGGCGCTTCCCGCCTGCTGGCTGGCGTTGATCGGGGGCGTGGCGGGCTTCTCGGTGCGGGTAGACGAACCGGAGCCCGTGCCGCGGTGGGTCAGGCGGGACGCCGGCTACCCCGAGACCAGGGACATGGTGCGCGAGCTCAAGAAGCATTTGAAGGATTACTGGAGCTGCATGGCAGGGTAATTCTTTCGGTCAGGCGGCCCGTCCCGCGGGACCGGGATTTTTGCCGTGCCGGCGCGGCAGGTGATAGGGCCCCAGGAGCCGGCAGAGGGCCAGATTGACCCGTTCGCTGGCCGCGATGGACCGGAGTTCCGCCAGCGTGGGCCAGGTCCCTCGGGGCTGCACTTCGCCGCAGACGTCTGCCCCCACCACTCGGCGGCGGGGGAGCAGCCAGCGCAGAAAGGCAAAGGCCAGCGAGACCGGCACCTCGCCGTGACCCCAGTTGGTGGAGAGCTCCAAAAATACGTCTTTGTCGATGCTGAGGTAGAGGTTCTCCGTGGGCAGGAGTACCTCGAAGTGATGGGGGGCCCGGGAGAACCAGTACCGCCAGGCCTGCGGCGTGAACACGGTGACCCTCGGGGGAAGGGCGGTAGCTCCCCCGGCGGGCCCCAGCACGAGAATGCGCCGCACCGTCGACAGCCTCGCCAGTTCCCCCAACCAGGAACCGCAACTCACGAACCCTTCGGGAGCCGGGAAAAGGTCGACGTGGCGATCGAAAACTATCACGCTGAGGGGCCCCTGTTGGGCCCGGCGTTCGATCAGGGGCAGTGCCAGGTGATGCAGGTCACCGCTTCCCAGGAAAACGAGTTCCGCCGGAAAGTCCTTCAGGCGCCCGGCCACGGCGCCGAGCGTTTCCCGCGCACTCATGTAACGCAGACCCGTGACGTCGAGTGGCAAACGACATTCCGCCAGGCTCAGGAGCCTTGACTGCCATTCATAGGTGCCGTCCGTCTCGAGGATCCCCACCCGCATCATTGGCGTTCCCACCCATCTTCGGTACATCGACGAGCCGGTGGAAGCGTGCACGCAGGGAGGAACCTTTCCCGGCAGACCTCTCCGAAAATTAGAATATCAGGTCGAACGGGTTTCCGGAAAGGGGGAAGAGCCTGTTTGCGCGCCGGGGCGAACCCGCCTCACGCGCCGGCGTCCCCGCACGCCCCCGGGCCCGTACCGGGAGATACCGCCCACGCACCCGGGTGCCATGGCGTGCGGCACCAGGCCCAGGGCCCGGTGCCGATGCCGGCGATGCGCCAGCCGGTGCGGTCTGTTTCCCTTTTCAAGATCCAAAAAGAATGTGGCGGCCGCTATCCATGGTAACGGTGCGCCGGAAAAGGAGGTCCAGGGTTACGGCGAACTCGAGGGCCGTGGGCTCCTCCCCCTGCCGGGGGAGTACCACGGGATTGCCGATACAGCGTACCTCGGCCCGTTTTATGTTGCCCGGTAATATCCTCGAGACGCCGGCCCTTCAGGGAACGGGCAAACCCGTAGTGCCGGCCGACATCAAGCCAGGCGCCGACGATGTACCCGTCGGATTTTACCACCACGGCCCGGCCCGCCCGGCGGCGGAGATGCACGAATTCGGGCAAGGGCTCCAGGAGGAGCCGGCGCACCTCCCGCGGGTTTGGGGATGGTGGCCACCGAGCCGGGGGTTTGGGGCGTAACATCGGCCACCCGGGGACGTCTGTGTGTTTGACTGATTAATCAGGGGGCATGCGAACGGCGGGCAGAGGCCACGACGAAGGGTCCGGCGGGAGGCGGGATGGTGGGCCTGCTGGTTGTTCTGATTGCTCTTGCTGCTGGCTGCGGTGGCGGGTGCCGTTTCGGGCGGCCGCCGCGGGTTTTCGGGGGGTAATGGTGTGTTGGTTTGGGCGCGGTGGGGTCTCGCGGTCGCGGCGCTCCTGGCGGCGTTTGCGCTGCAGGTGGGCCGGGCGGGTGCCGGCGGGATTTGTGTGGAGGTGGACGGCCAGCCGGTTTCCTTCCCGGTCCCGCCGGTGGCGGCGGGAGGAGAGGTAATGGTGCCGGTGCGCGCCCTGGGCGAGGCGCTGGGGGCGCACGTGGAATGGTATACCGAGGGGGCACGTGTCATCCTCCAGCGCGCGGGCCGGGTGGTGGAGTACCGCATTGGCGAACGCGGGGTGACGGTGCGGGGTTTGGACTGTTCCTGGCTGGGTGCCCGCCACTGGGAGCTCCCGTACGCGCCGTACATCGAAGCCGGCTTGAGCTTTGTGCCGCTGATTTCCGTCACCAAGGGGCTGGGACTGAATGCCGGGGCCGAGTGCGACCCGGCCACGGGCTACCTGATATGTCGGATCTGGACCCTGGAGCGCCGGGCCGCGCTGGCCGTCACCGCGGTGCCCCCGGGCGCCCTGGTATTTCTGGACGGCGTGGCGCGGGGTATCCTGGCGGCGGACCCCACGCATCCCGGGAGGTCGCTGGCGCTGACCCTGGGCGATCTGGCTCCCGGACCGCACCTGGTGCGCATCGAGCTCAAGGGATACGAGTGCTGGGAAGAGGCGGTGGACCTGCGGCCGGGCCTGAACCGGCTGGAGGTGGCGCTGACCCCCGGCAACCGTGGCCGCCTGCGGGTGATTACCGAGCCGCCCGGGGCCGCCGTTTTCGCCGACGGGCGGAGCGTGGGCCGGACTCCACTGGGCGGTGCGTATCTGTCCCCCGGCCTCCACGCTTTGCGCATCCGGCATGCCGGCCGGGAGTGGGAGGGGAAGGTGCAGATCTTTCCTCCGGCGGAACCGGGTGGTGTCATACCGGGGGATCTGACCGTGGTTCTGGCGAACCTGGCCTCCGGCTGGGTGGCCGTGCGCCACCCCGAGCCGACCTTCGCCCTCGGCCTCGGCGGCCCGTGGGGTTGGGATCCGGTTTCCGGAAATGCGGTTTTCGTGGGCCGGGGTATAAGGTGGGCCGACCCCGATACCTTAGAACCGAGGCGCGTCCTGGATGAGGAGGTCTGGGGCTTCGCAGGGTGGTCACCGGGTGGTGCATACCTGGCCTTCGATAACGGACGGTCAATAATCCTTTACGACGGCACCGGGACCCGTAAACTGGGAGAGTGGTCCATGGACGCCCTGGGCATTCCCTCCTTCGACGGGGGCCGGGGTCTCCTCCGGTGGCTTCCCGACGGGAGACTTCTGGGGGTGAGCGAAGCGGAGTGGTTCGCCCGGTACTGGACCCTGAGCTTTGCGGGAGGGCCCGGCGGCCCGCCACGGTGCGAAGTCCTTCCTCTGTCCCGGCCGGAAGAGGAGTTTCCGGGGTACCGTTTCCAACCCGTTGAGTGGTTGGAGGGCGGGGAAGTGGTGGTGCGGGCCGTCTCGTACGCGCACAAGGACGGCCGGCGCGAGTACACCACAGAGGGCTTTTTCGGCGACATCGGCATATGGAACGAACGCACCGGGGAGCTGCGCCTGCTCACGGACGCGGCGGAAGGAGAATTCTACGATCCCGCGGGCGTGGTACGCCTTCCCGACGGAAGGTGCGGCATTGCCTACCGGTCCTGGCGCCCGGCGGGGTCCGCAAGGGCCCTTGCCGAGTGGGGACTGCTGGTGAGGGACGCGGGCGGCGGAACCGAGTTGGTGCCGGTTACGGCGCCCGGCGAGGCGCGATGGGTTTCCTGGGCCCCGGACGGCGGCGCGGCCCTGCTGGCCACCGAGGACGGAGCAATCATGGCCATGGAGTGGGACGGAACCGGCAAGCGGCTGCTTTTCCGCCTGCCCGCCTCGGGCGGCGCCAGGCCGGAATGCGACCCGGGCAAATGGGCCCCCGACGCCCGGCGCTTTTTCCTGCGCACCGCGGACGACCATTTATGGTGGCTGCGCCGGACGGGCTCACCGCGGTAGCGCCGGGCGGGTCCCGTGGCCAACCGGTGGCGGGCCGTAGCCGAAGAACAAGTTTAACCTTGGCCGCGCCGTATGCCATGGCCGGGCAGAAGTCGAAAGCCGGCACCGCGCGGTCCCGACGGCGATATCAGGGGAAGAGGAACACGGGTCCACTGCCGGCCCGGACTCGCGGCCCAGAAGGCAGTTTAAAATTCGGCGGCCAGCCTGCGCGCTTCGGCAACGGCCGCCTGGAAAATGGCGTCTGCCCGGTCCGGGGCATATTCGTGGCCTTCGCAGATAACCGAAGAAACGTCTTCGATCCCCAGAAAAGAAAGAAGTGCCCGGATGTAGCGGTCCGCAAAGTCCATCTCCGCCGTGGGGGGTTGGCTGTAGTAACCCCCTCGGGCGTGGATGTGGAGGGCCTTTTTTCCCTTTACCAGCCCCACGGGACCCTGCTCGGTATAATAAAAAGTCTTACCCGCTACCACGATGGTGTCCAGGTAAGCCTTCATCATCGGGGGCACGGAGAGATTCCACATCGGGGTGACGAACACATATTTGTCCGCCGAAAGGAACTCTTCCGTAAGTACGTCAATGGCCTTTATTTTTTCCTCCTCCCGCGGGCTGGGGCTTTCCCCCCGCTGCAATTTTTCCCAACCCGCAATAACTTCCGCATCCACAAAGGGTACCGGCTCACGGTAGACGTTCCGCTCGATGATCCTGTCCCCGGGATTTTTCGCCCGGTAAGCCCGTAAAAACTCCTCCGCTATGGTCAGGCTTTTGGAATCCTCCACAGGCTTCGGGTTTGCCTGCACGCAAAGTAAAACGGCCATTTCGAATACCTCCCCGGCAGGAATTTAAATTTCTTCACTCTTATAGTTTTTTCCGTGGGGTGCAGGTGTACGCGGAAGTCCGTCATGGGGACCCGGTCGGCACCCGGGGCCAGAGGGTTCACACGTCCCTGGTGCGGAAGCAGCGCACCGCCAGCCAGAGGGCCATCACCAGGTACAGCCCCGCGTAGAGCACCATCCAGCGGCTGGGGATGGAGGCGACGCCGAAGGGACCCATGGCGCCGATACCGCGCCAGAGGTTGCCGGTCTGCTCCAGCAGGCTGAAGGCGGCCCGGCGGTAGAGGGCGTCCACGGGCAGGATCAGGCTCGCCACGATCCCCAGCTTGACCAGGGTCGGGCCCGCGGCATGCCCGGCGCGCTCCAGCAGCGCCCCCATCTGTTCCACCATGCCCCCCATCAGGCTCACCCCGTAGAGCAGAAAGACCACCACTCCGGCGCCCAGGGTGGACAGTACCGTCCCGGCCAGAAAGGCGAGGCCGAGGAGTATCAGGGGCTGGAGGACGAAGAGCCCCAGGGCCTCTCCGATGCCGCGCAGGAAGACCCCGCCCTGCCAGGCCATCAGGCCCCACAGGCCTGCGAACAGGAGCCCGGCGTAAAGGGTCATGAAGGCCGCGTACCCCAGATACTTGCCCAGCAGGAAGGTCGGGCGCGAAATCGGGCGGGCCAGCAGGGAGTGGGCCGTGCCGGTCTCGACCTCGCCGGCCACGGCCCCCGCGGCGACGGCCACGGCCAGCACCGCGGTCAGCAGCGCCGCCAGAAAGAGACCCATGGTGAACAGCTGGACCGCGGCCAGCCGGTCGAGGACCCCCTGGCCCCTCAGGAAGTGCAGGCCCAGCCCGAAGAGGGCCAGGAAGGCCAGGGTCAGCAGGGCCGCCCCCGCGAGAATTTTCTTATGCCGGATCTCGGCCAGACTCAGCCGGGCCATAGTACACAGCTTCGCCGGCACCGGTGTCGTCCCCCTCCATCAGCTCCACAAAAAGGTCCTCCAGGGAGGCGCGGCGCGGCCTCAGGGCGTACAGGCTGCGCCCGCTTTCCACGATGCGGCGGGCCAGCAGGGGGACTTCCTGCCTTCGTGCCACCCGGGCGACGAGCGCCGTGCCCTCGCGCCGCAGGTCCCGCACCAGGGGCCGCAGGACCGCGAGCAAATCCTCGTCGATTCCGTCCACCTCGATTTCCACTTCGGGGCCGGCATCCAGGAGCTCCGCCAGACCGCCCTGCGCCACCAGCCGGCCTTCCTTAATGACGGCCACCCGGTCGCATACCCGCTCCACCTCGCTCAGCAGGTGGCTGTTGAGGAAGACGGTGACCCCTTCGCGCTTCAGATCCAGCAGGAGCCGGCGCACCTCCCGCCGGCCCACGGGGTCCAGGGCCGACGTGGGCTCGTCGAGAAAGAGGAGTTGCGGCCCGGCCAGGAGGGCCACCGCCAGGCCCAGGCGCTGCTGCATCCCCTTGCTGAAAGTGCCCACCTTTCTTTTTTCGACTCCCGTCAGCCGAACCAGGTCCAGCACCCGGGGTATGCGCCGCTTCAGGTCCGCCGGCGCCATCCCGGCCAGGGCGCCGTGGAAGCGCAGCAGTTCCTCTGCCGTGAGCCACTGGTGGTAGCGGAAGTTCTCGGGCAGGAAGCCGACCTTCTCGCGCGCCCGCAGGTCCCCCAGGGGCCGGCCCAGCACGCGGGCGTGGCCGCCCGTGGGAAAGACCAGCCCCACGAGGATCTTCACCAGGGTGCTCTTACCCGCGCCGTTGGGGCCCAACAGCCCGAAGATTTCCCCTTCCCCCACGCTTAAGGTGATATCCCGGCAGCCACCGCCGCCGGGATACACCTTGGTGAGGCCGACGGTCTCAACGACCATAGGACGCCTCCCATTGCCGTGCCAGGGTCAGGGCCTCGTCCCTCGTGGTCTCCGGCGCGGCCTCGAACACCGTCCAGGTCCCGTCCCGGTACCAGGCCAGGTAGGCGGGGCGGGAGTGGGTCTCCGCGGTGGGTTGTCCCGTTGTTCCGGCCCGCGGAGCTTTCCGGCCCGGCACGAAGAACCCGGGAGCGCCGTCCAGGGTAATTTCCTCGGCCCGGCCGGTGGGGTCCGGCACGGGCAGGGTGCGGGTCCAATCGTCGATCCCCTCAAGGGCCTTCTTCCAGTTGCCCGGAAGCACGGGCAGGCGCAGCAGGGCGTCGCGCACCGCCAGCACGTCTACCCCCTCCGGAACCTGAAGGGTGGGGGCGGCGCCCGCGAACGCGACCAGGGTCCTGCCCGTGACCCGGTCCACGTAGCGGCCGACGGAGCCCCCGGGGATGGTGATGGTGAAGGTCCGGCCGTCGATTTCCCGCGGCAGCAGGGTGCCGCTCCCCAGGCCGGCCAGAAATTCGTTGATCCCGTCCGCGTCCGGGGTGATTTTGACCACCGCGCCGGACCGGTCGTGGGTGGACTGCAGGATGTAGCCTCCCACGGCCGCGGGCAGTTTGACCACGCGGTCCGGTGCCGGAAGGGGCTCGGTTTCCACCCGGCCGAAGTTTTCGACGTTCACGGGCCCGTAGCTTTCCAGGGCCTCGCGCAGCCTGGTCACATCCGCCGGGTCGAAGTGCAGTACCGCCACCCTTTCCACCCGGAAGACCCTGAGGAACTGGGTGGCCAGGCTCCGGGCCGGCGCGTAGCCCAACAGCAGGCCCAGGACCGCCGCGGCCGCGATCCACTTGTAGTAACGACGCACTGACGCCAGCACTCCTTTCTTTGGAAGATCGGTGACGCTCGGGGCGTGCCGGGCCGGCGGCCTGCCCACCGGCATATTGAGGCAGGCCCCGTGGTAGGGGCGCAAGATGCGGGTGACCTCTTCCCTTTCCCGGGATAGGCGGTTCAGGAGCCGGGAACAGCGGGAACAGGCCTTCAGGTGGGCCTCCAGCATCCGCCCCTCCCGCGGTGAGAGTTGTCCGTCGAGGTAGGCCAGAAGGTAACCCTCGTCACGGCACACCGTCCCCGCCTCCTAACTCCGCACGGTAAAGCGCCAGAAACTTCCTCTGGGCCCGGGCCAGTACGGTGCCCACCGAGTTCGGGTTGATTCCCAGCGCGGACGCGATCTCCCGGTAGGTGAAACCGGTGTGCCGCAGCAGGAGGGCCAGGCGGTCACGCGGGGCGAGGGCCTCGAGGGCCCGGCGCACCAGGCGTACGGTTTCCCGGCGCAGCACCGTTTCCTCCAGCGGTACCACTTCCGGCCCCCGGGCCAGCCTTTCCTCCCGCCGCCACCGCCGGCGCTCGCCGCGCAAGGCGTTCAACGCCAGGCGGCTGCCCACCTGCAGGAGCCAGCCCTCGAGATTTTCCGGCCGCGGCGGGGGCTCGGTGTAGAGCTTGAGGAAGGTTTCCTGGGCAATTTCCTCGGCCGCGGCCCGCTGCCCCAGCAGGAAGGTCAGGTGGCGCACCACCCCGGGGTAGTACCTCCGGAAGGTTTCTTCGAAGGCCCGCTCCCCCTCGAGTTTTCCCGGCCTGCCTTCGGCCACCCGGTTCCCGGCCCCTTTCCACCTCTAGTAACACCATCGGGCGCCGTTTTGTGACGCGGCGGGCGGCCGCCCGGTTATATTTTTTTCTTCATTCCGCCCCTTGCCCCTGTTCGTGCGCCGGGCCGCCCCGGTGCCCGCTCCGCGCCGTAAGGCGCCCCCCGGTTTGCCGCTACCGCAGGCCCGTTGATTTCTACCAGGCGCATGGCAGGAATCTCCTCCGGAACGCAGAATTTAATAATTACTTTTATCGTGATACTTTTTTCACGGGGGTGCGCCAGATATGGGAGAAGGATACTTCAAGCAGAGAAACGGTCTTTACGTTCTTGATGTCATGGGCGCGTGCGGGCTGATGACCGGCGAGCAGTTCCGGGGCCTGGCTGCGGCGGTGGCAGAGCTGGGGGTGCCGGCGGTGAAGCTGACCACGCGCCAGACGGTGGTGCTGCTGGTGCCGGAGGAGAAGGCCGCGGCCCTAAAGGCAGCCGTGGAGTCCCTGGGCCTGCGGGTGGCGCCTTACCACAACGTGGTGCGGCCCGTCATGGCCTGCCCGGGTAGCGCGGACCTGTGCCCGCGGGCCCTGGGCAACGCGCTGGCCCTGGGGCAGGCCCTCCAGGAGCGCTACACCGGGCAGGAGGTACCCAAGGACTTCAAGATCTCGGTGGCCGGCTGTCCACGGGGCTGCACCGAACCCTACTGCGCGGACTTCGGGGTGGTGGCCGCGGGCGGTGAGACTTACAATGTGGCCATCGGGGGTTTCGGGGGCAGCAGCCGGCCCCGCCACGGTGAACTCATTGCCAGGCGCGTGCCCCGGGACGCGGTGTTCGCCATCCTGGACCACGTACTGGAGCGCTACCGGGCCCTGGCCCAGCCGCGGGAAAAACTGGGCCGGGCCGTCGAACGGTTGGGGCTGGAGGCCTTTTTGCCGCCGGCGCAACTCCTGCGGCCCGCGGAAGAGCCCGACCCCGTCTTGCTGGAACTGAAGGCCTTCCTCGGTGCGCCGGAGTGAAACTCGCGCATCCGCCAAATCCGGGAGGGGAAAAAATGACGCCGACGCGCAAGGCCGTCGACGTGAATCTGGGGGCCCTGGCGGAGGCCCTGGAAAAGAAGATCTGTGCTGCTTGCGATTACCTGGATGCGGCCGAGTGCCGCCCCGAGAGGTGCATGGTGGCCTTCGCCCGCAAGGTCCTGGCTTTCGTGCTGCCCAAGGGCGTTCTGGACGTGCCGGGGGCCTCGCAACTGATTCCCGCCACGGACTTCAAGGTTTACGTGCCCGAAGACGTGGCCGCCGCCCTGGCCGAGACCCTGCGGCAGTGCCGGGAGTGCCGGGACAACCACTCCCCGGACTGCGTGATAGCCCTGACCCGCGCCTGCCTCGAAAACGCGCTCACCGGCCGGCGCATCGATTACCCGGGCAGCGTGTTCCTCTACCTGGCGCGCCTGCGGGAGCAGGACCCCCGCCTGGCCGAACTGGTGGCGCGGGAACTGCGACACGGAACGCGACCGGAGGACTGAGGCCGGGCGGGCCGGGTTCGGTATGCCGTTGCGATCGTCCGTCAGGCCCCGGTATGGGGTATCCCGCCGCAAAGGGGTGGGCTTGTTACGCCACCCGGCCGTCGCCGGCATTTGCCCGCATCCCATCCGGAGCCCGCCACTACCCTTATTCCGAAATACCGGGTCAGGGGCTTGTGGCCGTAACATGTGCCGCTCGGGGACGTCTAGGTATTCGGCTAATCATATAGGAAAGGGGCGAAGACGGATGGCGGGGATGCGAGGGTGTGTAAAGGGAACTGCGAGGGGGCCGGCCGGCTGGAGGATTGCGGGCCTGCTGGTGGCCGGAATGCTCTTCCTGCTGGCCGCGGCGGCGGGTGCGGCCCCGGTGGCCGCGGAGCCGCAGCGAGGGGCGGGCGGCATTGACGCGACGCCGGCCGGGGCGGACGGTGCGAGGGTGACCCTGGAGCAGGCCATTGCCACCGTGAAGCGGATAGTAGACATACCGGCCGCTTTGACGGAATTCCAACCCGGCTATGCCGAGGACGGGCGGGGGCAGGGATTCTGGAACTTGCGGTGGGAGGGCCGGCTGCCGGGCCAGGGCGGCGTCCAGGCCCGGGTAAACGCCCGGACGGGAGAACTGTGGAGTTTTCACACCTGGGCCCCGGAAGCCGACGCGGGTCCCCGGCGCGGGCTTCCTCGCTTGAGCCGCGAGCAGGCCAGGGCCGTGGCCGAGGATTTCCTGGGCCGGGTACTGCCCCGGTATGCTGAGTCTCTGCGCCTGGACTCGCAGGAACAGGATGTGCCTTACGTTAGTCTGCGGGTGCGCTCACCGGTCACCTATCACTTTTCCTTCGCGCGGGTGGTCAACGGCGTGCCCTTCCGGGAGAACTGGGCCCGCCTGGAGGTGGACGGGGATACGGGCAAGGTCCGCGGCTTTTATTTCAACTGGGACCCCGAACTGGAGTTTCCCCTTCCCGCGGGAGCCATCGCGAGGGAACGCGCCGCCGCCATCTGGGAGGGCAAGGCCGCCGTGGAATTGATTTACGAGCGCCCGCCTGCCCAACCGGGAGAGCGGCCGCCGGTGAAGCTGGTTTACGCCCCACGGGACCGTTCTGTGATGGTGGACGCGTTGAGCGGCGAGACGTACACGCGGTCAGACGAGTACTTTCACCCGGAATTCGACGTCCCCGGAGGCGGTGGCGACGAAGCCCGCGCCCAGGAGGTCGTACTGACTCCGGCCGAGGAAAAGGCGGTCGGCGAGATGGAAAGGCTGTTGGGCCGGGAAGAGGCCCTGGCCCGGGCCCTGGACGTGATCGACATCCCGGAGGGCTACGAACTCCAGGGCAGCTACCTGGAGCGGGACTGGGCCCACCCGGAGCAGAAGGTCTGGAGCTTCCACTGGGAGGGAAGCCGGGAGCGGGGCCACATCGGAGTCCGGGTCGATGCCCGAACCGGCCTGGTGGTGGGTTACAACCATTACGAGTACCAGCCGACCCGCGAGCAGGAACCCCGTTGCGGGGAAGAGGAGGCCCGGCAGGTGGCCCGCAAATTCCTGGAGAAAGCGGCGGGCCCGTATTTGGACGCCCTGTTGGAGCGGAGGGTGGTGCCCCAGCGTGAGGTCCGCGAACCTCTGGCCGCGGGTCGGGAACAGCCCCGCGCCTACGGGTTCGAGCTGACCCGCGTGGTAAACGGCATCCCCTTCCCGGGCAACGGGGCCAAGATTCAGGTGGATGCCGTCCGGGGCCGGGTGGTTAGCTATAGCTTGCGCTGGTGGGACCTGTCGTTCCCGGCGGCGGAAGGAGTGGTGGACCGGGCGCGGGCGGCCGGGATGTTCACGGACCGGCTGGTCCTGGCCTACGAGCGGCAGCCCGTTGCCCACGCGGTCTACGGCGAGGGCAAAGAGGCTCCGGTGCGCCTGGTGTACCGTCTGGACCCGGAAGGGGCGCCTTACGCCGTGGACGCCTTCACCGGCGCGGGCCTCCGGCCCGATCTCCAACCGATGGCGAACGAAGAAAGGCCCTCCTTCGCGGACCTGGCCGGGCACCCGGCGGAGCAGGCGGTGCAAACCCTGGCCGCGGCGGACGTCATCCCGGTGAGGGGCCCCAACTTCGCGCCCGACGAAACCCTGACCCAACGTGATTTCCTGATCTGGCTCGTGCGGGCCTGCGGCTGGCGGCCCCACGAACTCGGATTCAAGGGCGAGGCCGGCCCGACGGACCCGGACCGGGAGTTCGAGGCGGCGCGTGCGGCGGCCGTAAACCTGGGCATCCTGAGGCCCGGGGAGGAATACGCTCCCGGCGCGGCCGTAACGTGGCGGACCCTGGCGCGCCTGGGCGTCAGGGCCCTGGGGTGGGGCGAGGTGGCCGAACTCCTCGGCATCTGGGCCTTGCCGGCCGAAGTCGCGGCCCGTGTGAACCCGAAGGACCACGGGTACCTCGCCCTGGCGGAACGGGTGGGATTGGTATCTCTGAACGGACACGGGGATTTCGATCCCGCAAGCCAGCTGACCCGGGGCGAGGGGGCCCGGGCCCTGTACCGCCTGGCTTCCTTCCGGTAACCTTGGGGTTATTGCGGGTTTCATACAGACCCCGGACGTGGTAAGATCTATAAAAAACCACGAACGGAGGAGACCGTTTGGATTACGTTTTGACGCGTCCCCGGTCGCGCCTCAGGGCCCGGCTGGAGCCGGAGCTGAACGAGCGCCAGCGGGAGTTCGTTTTCAGCGACGCGCCGGCCATTCTGGGCGTGGCCGGGCCGGGGTCCGGCAAGACCCGGGCCCTGACGTGCCGGGCGGCCCGTTTGCTGGACGAGGGATTACCGCCGCAAAATCTCATGCTGGTTACATTTACCAACAAGGCCGCGGACGAGATGCGGGCCCGACTGACGCACCTTCTGGGGCCCCTGCCGGACGGCCTGTGGATCGGCACCTTCCACGCCCTGGGAGCACGTATCCTGCGCCAGTACGCCGACCTCCTTGACCGTACCCCTTCTTTCACGATCCTGGACGAAGAGGACAGCGCCGCTCTTATCAGGGCAGTCTATGGTGGCCTCCGCCACACCGGCCTCTCGGAGGCGGAGAAGCGTCTCTTCGTCACCGGGGGCCTGTTCGGGGAAATCATCAGCCGGGCCCGCAACGCCGGCACCACGCTGGCCGCGGCGGTGGCCGAGTACTACCCCCAGCACGCGGAGCACCTCGAGTTGATACAGAGGGTGGAGGCCCTCTACGAGCACCGGAAGAAAGAGATGAACGCCCTGGATTTCGACGACCTGCTGGTGCACTGGCTGTACCTCCTGCGGAATTACCCGGAGGTGGCGGACCAGCTGCGCCGGCGCTTCCGCCACGTGCTGGTGGACGAGTACCAGGACACCAACGTGGTGCAGGGGGCCATCGTACGGGAATTGGGTCTGAGCGCGGCGGTGTGCGTGGTGGGGGACGACGCCCAGTCCATATACGCCTTCCGCTGCGCCGAAATCCGCAACATCCTGGAGTTTCCGAGCCACTTTCCCGGCTGCCTGGTGGTGCGGCTGGAGGAGAACTACCGCAGCACGCCGGAAATACTGGCCCTGGCCAACGCCTCCATCGCCCACAACCGCAATCAGATCCCCAAAAAGCTCTTCACCAGGCGCGCGGCCGGCGAAAAGCCGTGGCTGGTGGTGGCCGAGGACCCCTCACGGGAGGCGGCCTTCGTGGCCGAGCGCCTCACCGAGCACCACGAGGCCGGAGTCCCGCTAAGGGAGATGGCGGTCCTGTACCGGAGCGCCTACCTGGCTCACGACCTCGAAATGGAACTGGTCTCCCGTGGCATCCCCTACGTGACGGTGGGGGGGCTGAAGTTTCTGGAAAGGGCTCACGTCAAGGACGTGCTGGCCTGGCTGCGGGTGCTCCTGAACCCCCGGGACGAGGTTTCCTGGCAGCGGATTATGGTGATGCAGCAGGGCATAGGCCAGGCCACCTTCCAGGCCCTCATGGCCCAGCTGAGGACCGCCCGCGACCCCCTGCGGTGCGTGCTGCAGGGGGAGCTGAAGGTGCCGCCGCGGGCCGCGCGGGGTTGGGCGGACCTGGTGGCGTGCCTGCGCGAGCTGGCGGCGGCTCAAGACCGGGGCCCGGCCGAACTCATCGCCATCGTGATGGACGGGGTCTACGGCCGCACCTTCCGGGAGCGCTACCCCAGGGATCACTGGGAGCGCCTGCAGGGTATCGAGCGGCTGGCCGGATACGCGCGGCGCTTTCGCTCCCTGGAGAACTTCATCGGCACCGTTTCCCTGGAGCAGGACTACGTGCTGAAGGGCCTGGCAGAGGAAGAACCGGCCGAGGACGTGCTGGTGCTTTCGACCATCCACAGCGCCAAGGGCAAAGAGTGGCGTGTGGTCTTCCTCATCGGGCTCAACCAGGGGCGCTTCCCCAGCGCCCGGGGCCTCGACAACCTGGAAGAGGAGCGGCGCCTGTTTTACGTGGCGGTGACCCGGGCCAGGGACTGGCTTTACCTGATCACGACGGTTCAGGACGTCCGCGGCTGGCAGAGCTTTGTAACCGGTCCCTCGATCTTTCTTACGGAACTGCCCCGTGAGGTGTACCGGAGCGTGTACGTGCGGGAGGTCGAGGGGGACGGCGACGAGGGCGCGGGGTAGGCCGTGGACCGTTCTTGTCACCCTGGGCGCCCACATCCTCGCCGGTCGTATGTAAGGGGGAATGCAGTCACATGTCCGGTTTCCATATCGACGACTTTCGTTTCGGGAGCATCGTCATCAACGGTCGGCAGTACAAAGCGGACCTGATCATCTATCCGGACCGGGTGGAGACCGTCTGGTGGCAGCAGCGCCACCGCATCAGTCCGGCGGACCTGGACGGGGTACTGGCGGCACGGCCCGAGGTGGCCGTGGTGGGGACCGGGGCCACGGGACTGATGCGGCTGACGCCCGAGGCGCGGCGCCTGCTGGAGGAAAACGGCGTCCAGGTGCGCGTGGACCTCACGGCCGCGGCCTGCCGCCTCTACAACGAACTCAACCCGCGGCACCGTACCGTGGCCCTGCTGCACCTGACGTGTTAGGTCGCCCGCGAAGATGCCGGGCCGTGGTGGTCCCCGGCTGGCTACCCCTGGGCGACCACCGGGGGCCGCGTCATGGGGTTCCGGCCCGGAGCACCGGACCGCCGGGCGTGGGGGAGCCCAGCCCGGGCACCCTCGTCGCCCGGCCCTCTGCGGCCCCGGTCCGCGAGCCGGTCCGCAGGCAGCTTCCCTCTGCCGTCCGGGTCTGGTCCCGTGCGCCGGTATGCGGAGCAGCCCGGACCTAAGGCGCCCCGGGCTCGTCTTCCCCACCCGCCGGGGTCTGGGATGATACCTGGACCCGGGGTTCCCCCTCCTCCACCCGGCCGACCACGGCCGCGGCCACGTTCCGTCGACGGAGGGCGTTCAGGAGGGCCGCCAGACGTTCCGGGGCCACGGCCATCAGTAGCCCGCCCGAGGTCTGGGGATCGTAAAGGAGCATCTGCAGTTCCTCCGGTACTGCGGGGTCAAAGGTGACGTGTCCTGCCAGGTACTGCCGGTTGGCGTAGGCCCCCCCGGGGACGAAACCCTGGGCCGCCAGGTCCCGGGCCCCGGGCAACAGGGGGACCGCGCCGGCCGCAAAGCGCAGCGCCACCCCGCCGGCCCGGGCCATCTCCAGGGCGTGGCCCAGCAGGCCGAAGCCCGTGATGTCGGTGCAGGCGTGCACCCCCACCTCACGCATGGCCAGGGAGGCCTCCCGATTCAGGGCCGTCATGGCTTCGGCCGCGGCCCGGAAAGCCTCCGGCGGGGCGCATTCGGCCTTGAGGGCCGTGGTGATCACCCCGGTGCCCAGGGGTTTGGTGAGCACCAGGAGGTCCCCCGGCCTGGCCCCGGCGTTGGTGATCACGCGTGCGGGGTGGCAAACCCCGGTCACGGCAAGGCCGTATTTGGGCTCCGCGTCCTCCACGCTGTGGCCTCCCAGCAGCACAGCACCGGCTTCCTTGAGTTTATCGAGGCCACCCCGCAGGATGGCCGCCAGTACCTCCGGGTCCCCGGACCTGGTGGGGAAGCACACGATGTTCATGGCCGTGAGCGGGTCCCCGCCCATGGCGTACACGTCGCTGAGGGCGTTGGCCGCCGCGATCTGGCCGAACAGGTAGGGGTCGTCGACCACGGGCGTGAAGAAGTCCACGGTCTGGATGAGGGCCAGTTCCGGCCCCAGCCGGTAAACGCCGGCATCGTCCAGGGTTTCGATGCCCACCAGCACGTTGGGGTGCGGGGTCGCCTTCAGGCGGCACAGGACGCGGGCCAGGACCCCCGGCCCGATCTTGGCCGCTCACCCGGCACTGGTGGTCATACTCGTCAGTCTCACCGCATAACCGCCCTCCCCGGGAATAGAATTTCCCCCCGCCGGCCATGTTTCCTCCGCACCGCTCATACAATAGTTTTAGCGGCTGGGGCTTTTCCATAAGTTTTCCTTCCGAGCGGTTCAACCCGCGGGTTTAGGGGTCGTTGTTTGGAAATAAAAGGATATCAATCTTGACAAGCTCTGGCGCCATCTGTTAAATTCTTATTGTTAGCACTTTACGTCACTGAGTGCCAGCCGCAATCTGACGAGGAGGGCGGTAGAGCGATGAAGGTGGCGATGCTGCACTGGGCTTTTGCGCCCATCATCGGCGGGGTGGAGACCCACCTGGCCATGCTGGGGCCCGACCTGGTGAGGGACGGCTGTCAGGTGGCCCTTCTGACGGGGGCGGTGGACGGGCAGCACAGCGAGGAGTACTGGCATGGGATGTACGTGCGCCGCACGCCCCTCATGGACCTCAATTCCCTGACCCCGGCCTCCATCGTAGCGCAGGCGGGAGAGATCGCCCGGGAGCTGGCGGACTTCATCCGGGACGTAAAGCCGGACCTGGTGCACGCCCACAACATGCACTACTTTAGCCCGGAGCACGCGCGGGCCCTGGGGGAAATCTGCCGGCGCAGGAGTATACCCCTGCTCCTGACGGCCCACAACGTGTGGGAAGACGTACTCTGGCAGAAAATGCTCGCATACAGGGAGCACTGGGATGGCATTATTGCCGTCAGTAACTACATCAAGAGGGAACTGATCCGGGCGGGTTATCCGGCCGCCCGTATCGATGTGGTGTACCACGGTATCGACACCGAAAAATTCCGGCCCGGCGACGGGGAGCGACCGCCGGAACTGGCCGGACGGCGCGTTGTCTTCCACCCGGCCCGTATGAGCCTGGCCAAGGGGTCCGACGTTGTTGTGCGGGCCGGAGCCCTAATCAAGAAGGAATTTCCGGACCTCCTCCTGGTTCTGGCCGGCACGGAAAAGACCGTGGACTGGGGCAGTTACCAGCAGGGCGAGGTGGAGGCCGTACGCCGCCTGATCCGGGAGCTGGACATGGAGGAGCACGTTTACATCAGGTTCCTTCCCTGGCACGAGATGCCGGCCATGTACCGTGCGGCCGACATCGTGGTTTACCCCTCCTGTTTCGAAGAGCCCTTCGGGCTGGTGATGCTGGAGGCCATGGCCACGGCGCGTCCGGTGGTCGTGAGCCGGGCCGGGGGCATGCCCGAGGTGGTTCAGGACGGAGTGAGCGGCCTGGTGGTGCCAAAGGGAGACCACGAGGCGCTGGCGGAGGCCTGTTTGCGCCTGCTGAGGGACCCGGCGCTGGCCAGGAGCCTGGGGGAGCGGGGCCGCCGCGTGGTGGAGCGCGCCTTTACCAAGGAGCTGATGGTGGCGCGGATCCTCTCCCTTTACCGGCGCGTCCTGGACCGGCGGCCCATGAGGGGAGTGGTCGGGTGGACGAAATAAGTCCCTTGCGCATCGTACCGCGCGATTTCCAGATCGAGACGGAAGTCCTGAAGGAAGGGGAGATCTTCCTCACGACGCTGCCCACGGGAGAGGTACCCGACGGTAACATGGGCGGCCTGGGCCTCTATTACCGGGACACGCGTTACTTGAGCGGGCTGGAGATGTACCTGGCGGACGCCAAACCGGTACTGCTTTCCTCCACGACCAGGGGAAGCCACTTCAGTCAGATCGAGCTCACCAACCCGGAGATCTGCCTGGTCGACGGGCAGTTGATCCCGCTCCAGACCCTGCACCTGCGGCTGCTCCGGGTCATCCGGGAGGCTCTTTTTCAGCGCCTGCGCCTGATCAACTTCAACTTTTTTCCGGTGACCATCACGCTAAAGTTCCTCTTCGCCGCGGATTACGTGGACATCTTCGAGGTACGCGGGATGGCCCGGCAGCGGCGCGGGGAAATCCTCGAGCCCCGGGCTACCAGGAATTCCTTTCAGCTCCGCTACCGCGGATTGGACGGCGTGGTGCGGATCACCGAGGTCTTTTTCGAGCCCGCGCCCACGGAGATACGGGTGGAGCGGGGCCGGGCGAAGGTCGTTTTTTACCTGCACCTGCCGCCCCAGAAGAAGGTGCACCTCACCTGCCAGGTCACCCCCCGTGTGGCCGGTGACGCCGCAGCGCCACGGGAGGGCAATCCGGCGCACCTGGGGGTGGCCTTCTCCACAGTGGCCATCGAGCAGGCCAAGAGCTACCGCAGCTGGACCCGAGATTGCACCTACATCGTAACGGACAACCAGGTGTTCAACCAGGTCCTGGAACGCGCCACCACGGACCTGCGGAGCCTGTTTGCGGTTTATCCGGAGGGAGGGATCCTGGAGGCCGGCGTACCGTGGTACGCCGCGCCCTTCGGCCGGGACGCCCTGGTCAGCTCCTGGCAGACCCTCATCCTCAATCCGGAGATAGCCAGGAGTTCACTGCGGTTCCTGGCCCGCTTCCAGGGACGCCGGCTCGATCCCTCCCGGGACGAGCAGCCCGGCAAGATCATGCACGAACTGCGCCGCGGGGAGATGGCGGCCTGCGGCGAGATCGTGCACACACCCTACTACGGTTCGGTGGACTCCACGTTGTGGTTCGTGATTCTCCTTGGGGAGTTATATTGCTGGGACCAGGACCGGGCGTTCCTTGAGGAAATGCATGAAGCCCTGAAGGGCTGCCTGACCTGGTGTCGGGAGTACGGGGACCTGGACGGGGACGGTTACATCGAGTATCGCCGGGAGGCCGAGGGGGGACTGGACAACCAGGGATGGAAGGACTCCTGGGACGGCGTGGTGGACGCCGAGGGCCGGATACCGGAACCGCCCATCGCCCTGGTGGAGGTGCAGGGCTACCTGTACCTGGCCCTCAGGCACGCCTCCCGTTTGCTGACGGTCCTCGGGGAAGCGGGCCGGGCGGATGAGGTGGCGGCGTGGGCCGAGCGCCTGCGCGCGCAGTTTCTGAGGGACTTCTGGTTGGGCGAATACCTGGCCTTCGCCCTCGACGGGCGCAAGCGGCCGGTCACGACCGTGGTCTCCAACATGGGGCACTGCCTCTTCACGGGTATCCTGCCGCCGGAAATGGCGCGCAAGGTGGCCGGGCGCCTGTTCCAGCAGGACATGTACTCCGGCTGGGGCATCCGCACCATGGGCAAGCGGGAAAAGGCCTACAATCCCATGAGCTACCACAACGGCTCGGTCTGGCCCCATGACAACACCATAATCGCCTGGGGGCTGCGGCACCACGACCTGCTCCAGTACCTGGAACAGCTGGCCACAGGCCTGTACGAGGCCTCGTTGCATTTTCCCTACAACCGTTTGCCCGAACTGTTCTGCGGCTTTACCCGGCGTGCCATCGGGGGGCCGGTGCGCTACCCCATCGCCTGCGATCCGCAGGCCTGGGCCGTGAGCAGTATTTTCCACCTGCTCCAGGCGCTGCTGGGCCTGACCTGTTCCCCCGAGGGTTTGCAGATTAAGAAACCCCTGCTTCCTTCGTGGCTCAAGGAGGTTTACGTCGAGGGACTCCGGGTGGGCAAGGGCCGGGTGGACCTGGAATTTGCGCGCAACCGCGGTCGCACCTACTGTCAGCTCCTGAAGAAAGAAGGGGATTTCCGGGTCATCATCGAGGTCTGATCATCGGGGGGGTGGAAGATTGGCGACGGGAAAGCTGGTCGTGGCGTCCAATCGCGGGCCCTACGTGGTGCGGGGCAGATCAAGGGTCCGGTCTGTCAGCGGTCTGGTTTCGGCCCTCGAGCCTTCGGTGCGGGCCAGCGGGGGGGTGTGGGTCGCCTGGAGCGGGGGCCATGCCGCGATTGACGGGACGGACGGTACCGAGGCAGGCTACCGCTGGCGCGAGGTGCACCTTTCCGCGGAAGAGGTCGCCGGGTATTACCACGGCTTTGCCAATCGGGTATTGTGGCCGCTGTGCCACTATTTCCTGGAAAAGTGCGATTTCAGGAAGGGCTACTGGGAGACCTTCGTGCGCGTCAACCGGAAATTCGCCGCCGAGATCCTGGCCGCGGCGGCCGATGACGACATCATCTGGGTGCACGACTACCACCTGGCCCTGGTGCCGCACTTCCTGCGTCCGGGTCTCACCCGCCAGCGCCTGGGCTTTTTCTGGCATATCCCCTTCCCGCCGCGGGACCTCTTCCAGGTGCTCCCCTGGGCCGGCGAGATCCTGAGGGGTATGCTGGGGAGCGACCTGGTGGGCTTCCACTCGCCGGCCTACGTGGACAATTTCCTGTCCTGCGTCCGGGACCTGCCCGGGGTCCGGGTGGACCGGGAGCGGCACGGGGTGGAATACGGCGGCAGGAGGGTGCTGGTGCAGGCCTTTCCCGCGGGCATCGACTGCGGCTACTTCCGGGCCCTGGCGGACCGGGGCGACGTGGCGCCGGCCGCGGCCCGGCTGCGGCGCATGCTGGGCGTGGAGCGACTGGGCCTGGCCGTGGACCGGCTGGACTACAGTAAGGGCATTCTGGAGCGCCTGCACGCCCTGGAGCTGTTCTGGGAGCGGCATCCCGAGTACCGGGGCCGGGTCAGCGTCATCCAGATTGCGGTGCCCAGCCGTACCGAGGTGGAGGCCTACCGGACCCTCAGGAGGGAGGTCGAGGAAGCGGTCGGACGCGTCAACGGCCGCTTCAGCGACGGCCAGTGGCTTCCCGTTTACTATCTCTGCCGGGCCTTCAGCCAGGAGGAACTGGCCGTTTACTACGCGGCCGTGGACGTTGCCCTGGTCACCCCCCTGCGGGACGGGTTAAACCTGGTGGCCAAGGAGTACGTGGCCACCAGAATCGACGGCCGGGGGGTACTGGTGCTCAGCCGCTTTGCCGGGGCCGCGGAGGAGCTCAAGGAGGCTCTGCTGGTTAATCCATACGATCTCGACGACATGGTGGCCAAGATCCACGCCGCCTTTGAGATGCCGGTGGCCGAGCAGGTGCGGCGCATGCAGGCCCTCCAGGAGCGCGTGCGCCGGTACGACATTTCCTGGTGGGTGGGCAGTTTTCTGGGCACCCTCCTGGAGGGTCAGGTCGTACGCCGGCCGCGGATTCCGGCCCGCCTCTCCTGGGCCGTGGGAAGTAAAAGAACGGGCGCCGCGGACCGCGGGCTGGAGGCCCTCGGCTGATGGAGGACCTCCTGGCGCGCGCGGCCGCCGCCGAAAGGGGGTACCTCCTGCTGGATTACGACGGCACCCTGGTGCCCATCGCCGCGCGCCCGGACCTGGCCCGGCCCGGCCCGGGCCTGATCGAGTTGCTGGCGCGGCTGGCCGGCATGCCGGGGTGGCGGGTGGCGGTGGTGAGCGGGCGCACCGTGGAGGACCTGCGCCGCCTCCTGCCCGTGGCCGGCCTGTATCTGGTGGGGGTTCACGGCGCGGAGCGGGCCGCCCCGGGCGAAGAGGTTGAACGCGTTTGCGACCCCGCCTTCCGGGAAGCCCTGCGGCGTCTGGTGGGTGCCGCGGACGAGCTGGCGCGGCCGGAAGAGGGGTTTGTACTGGAGGACAAGGGCGCGGCCCTGGCCCTCCATTACCGGCAGGCGGCCCCCTCCCGGGCCGCAGAGGTGGGCCGCCGTTTCGCGCGTCTCGCGCGGGCCCGCCTCCCGGCGGGCACGTGGCGGCTGCTGGCCGGCAAGAAGGTGCTGGAAATCAGGCCGGCAGGCACGGACAAGGGCCGGGCCGTGGCCGGATTGCTGGCGGGTTACCCGGGGGCCCTGGCCCTTTACTTCGGCGACGACGTGACCGACGAGGACGCCTTCCGGACCGTGCGCCGTCTGGGCGGCATCGGGGTGCTGGTCTCGCCCGTGGCCCGGCCCACTTCGGCCCGCTACCGGCTGGACGGCCCTTCTAGGGTTCGGGAATTCCTTGAGCGGCTGCTGGTAAGCTGCACCGAAATGGGGTGTGGCGGCCGCGGCCTCCCGACCCAGGAGCACAAAGGGAGAGGGGATGGGCGGGTTGGTTGAAGACGTAATATACAGCGAAACGATGGTCGTGGCCGGCGGCCGGGTGGCCGCGGCCTGGTCCCCGCTGGGGCTGGTGGCCCTCACCCTGCCGCGGGAGGACGAAGGGGAGGCCCTGCGGGCCCTCGAGTCCGTGCTGGTGGCCTGGCGGGCGGCCCTGGCCCGCACCGGTTCCGCTACGGAGCAGGAGCCCCTGTGCCACGGCTCCGGTGCGGAGCACCGGGAGCGGCTGGCGGTCCTGCTGCAGGAGTATTTCCTGGGCCGCGAGACGGACTTCGCCGGGGTTCCCGTGGACTGGCGGGGGTACACGCCCTTTACCCGGGAGGTGCTGGCGGCCACGCGTACCATCCCCTGGGGGGCCACGCGTTCCTACGGCGAGGTTGCCACCCTGCTGGGCCGGCCCCGCGCGGCGCGGGCCGTGGGCCGGGCCCTGGCGGCCAACCGCACCCCGGTGGTGGTGCCCTGCCACCGCGTGGTGCGGGGGACCGGCGCGCCGGGCGGCTTTACCGGCGGGGTTGGGTGGAAGGAGAGGTTGCTTAAGGGCGAGGGGGTGTTTTGCCGGGCGGCGGTGCGGGCGACTTAGGGCCCCCGCGGGCCGCGGGGGCCCGGAAAGGCATTTGGAGGCGGGAGAGAGCGCGCCGGGCCCGCGTCCGGTACGGGAGTCGAAACTGCCGGGTGAGCAGCCCGGCGATTTTTTTAGCGCGCGGCAGGAAGAAAGGCGTGGCCGTCGAAGAAACGAAGAACATGGTGAATCAGGCGTTTTCTGGCACCGACGGTCCTGCGGGGACTGTCCTGCCGGTGTAGAAGGGGAGCGCAATTCCGGGCGTGCTGAGGATGAAGTGGTACACGCTGATTCTCCAGGGGATACCGGAGACCGTGGCGACCGCGGCCGTGGTCTTCGCCCTGCTGCGGCTGGGCCTGAAGTGGCGTCTGATTGTGCCCATTGGGGTCGCACAGGGTCTGGCCGCCTACCTGGTGCGCATGCTGCCCATTTCCTTCGGCGTGCACACGGTGCTCCTCATGTTCGTCCTCATGGGCCTGGTGCGCCTGGCCACGGGCGCCGACATGGTGTCCATCATCCGGGCCGTACTCATAGTGAACATCGTAATCCCCGTGCTGGAGCTGCTGGGCACGGGGTCGCTTTTTCGCCTGCTTGGCGTAACTTACGCCGACGTCGCCGACAAGTGGTACTGGCCGCTCCTCGGCTGGCCCCACGTCATCGCACTCTACGCGCTGGCCTTCGGGCTGGACCGGCGCAACCGGCGCCGGAAGGAGGTGCCGGAGCATGCCGCGGATGATGCTGGCGGCTCGCATAGCTGACCTGCTGGGCGACCGTTTGGGGATGGACAAGGATCGGTGCGACGTGCTGGCCTACGGCGTGGAGGTCCTGGTGAGCAACCTGGCCTCCCTGGGCGCGGCCCTGGCCGGGGCCGGGCTCCTGGGCTGCCTGCCCGAGGCCGCGGCCTTCCTGGTGGCCGTGGGCCTGGTGCGGCCCTGGGCCGGCGGGGCCCACTGCACCTCGGCGGCCCGCTGCGCCCTGCTCACCGGGGTGACGGTACCCCTGCTGGCCAGGCTGGCCGCGGAACTGGCGCCCCGGGCCGCGCCCTACGGCCCGTGGCCGGCGGCCGCGGCCTACGGCGCGGCCCTCGCGGCCATCTGGCGCCTGGCGCCCGTGGCCTCGGCGGCGCGCCCCTTCTTCGGCGCGGCGGAGCAGCGGCGCTTCCGGCGCCTGGCCCGGGCCGCGGCCGCGCTTGTGGCGGCGGCGGGCCTGGCGGTGTGGTACGCGCACCCTGAAGGCCGGGGCGCGTCCCTGGCCCTGGCCGGGGCGGCCGGGCTGCTGTGGGAGGCCCTGGTGCTCTCGCGGCCGGGGCACCGCCTGGTGGGGCGGGTCGACCGCCTTCTGGAGACCTTGACTTTAAGGAGGTGAAAGACGTGCTGCGCAGGACCGGTACCTGGCTGGCGGGGCTGCTGGCCGGCGTCCTGGTGCTGGTGGCCCAGGCGGGCGTGGGGCCCCTTTGCCAGTGGGGCTTCTACCAGCCCGAGACGCCGCGCGCCCTGCGGAAGTAGGCGGGGAGGGGGAGCGGACCGCCGCTCCCCCGGTCTATCCGGGAGTTTTCGCCGGCAGGGGGGATGACCGTGAAGCTGGCCGAGCCGCTGGAAGTATGGGAAAGGCAGCGCCGGGAGTTCGTCCGGGAGCACGTGGTTTCCACGTACGTGGGGTGCCTGCTGGTCCTGTTCGCGGCCGTGGTGGCCTTTTTCCGGGTCACCGTGGAAACCTACTTCGGCACCTACTGGGTGCTGTACGTGATCCTGAGCGTCTCCGTGCTGGGCCTGGTGCTGGGCGAGGTCAGCCGCAGGTTCGTGGCGGGCGCCGCGGCGGACCCCCGGGCCGGCTCCGCCGAGTTCTGGCTGCTCGCCGGCTGCCTGGCGCTGGTGGGCGGCCTCGTTTACCTTACCGGTGGTCACGCCAGCAGCTACAAGGTGCTGGTGGCGGTGCCGGTCATCGTGAGCGCCGTGACCTACGGTAAGGGCGCGGCCTTCTTTGTGACCCTGCTTTGCGGCGGGGCACTGGTGGCCCTGGACCTGCTCCGGGCACCCTCGGGCGGCCTCCAGCAGTTCCTCCTGGGTACGGACCTGGTGCTGGGCGGGGTCCTGGTTCTTGCGGGATGGCTGGTGGGCGGACTGGCCGAGATGGAAAGGAGGGTGCGGCGCCGCATGGAGGAAATGGCCGCGCTGGACCCGTTGACCGGCCTGTTCAACCACAGCAAGTTCTTCGACCTCCTGTGGCGGGCGGAAGAAGAGGCGGCCAGACGGGAAACCCCCCTGGCCCTGGTGCTCCTGGACCTGGACGACTTCCGGCGCTACAACGAAATATTCGGCTACCGCGAGGGCGACGCCGTGTTGCGCCGCGTCGGGGACCTGGTGCGGCGGTATACGCCGGAGGCGGGCTTCGCGGCCCGCTTCGGCGGGGAGGAATTCGCCCTGGCCCTGCCGGGCGCGGACGCCGGGCGGGCCGCGGTCCTGGCCGAGGAACTGCGGGCCGCGGTGGCGGCCTGCCGGTTTTTCGGCGGCGAAGCGCAACCCGAAGGGCGTGTGACCGTTTCGGCCGGGGTGGCGGTTTTTCCCGAGCACACGGGCCGGCCCGGAGAATTGCTCAAGCTGGCCGGGGAAGCCCTGCGAAGGGCCAAGTTCCTCAAAAAGAACCGGGTCAACCTCTACGCCTCGGTTTTCAGGGAACTGGGCGGTGCGACCACCGACGAGCAGCGCCTGCAGGCCATCCGGGTACTGCTCACCATCATCAACGCCAAGGACAACTACACCGGCGGCCATTCCGAGCGCGTGGCCCGCTGGGCAGGCCGGCTGGCCGACAGGCTGGGGCTGGCGCCTGAGGAGCGCCTCTGGCTGCACTACGGGGCGTTTTTGCACGACATCGGCAAGATCGAGCTCGACCACCACATCCTCAACAAGCCGGCACGCCTGACGGAAGAGGAGTGGGTCCTGGTGCGGCGGCACCCCGTCTGGGGAAGCGAGATCATCCGGGGCATCGAAGAGTTGCAGCCCGTGGTGCCGGTGGTGCTCTTCCACCACGAGAATTACGACGGCACCGGCTATCCCGAGGGGCGGGCGGCAGACGGCATTCCGCTCCTGGCGAGGATCCTGCGCATCGCGGACAGTTTCGACGCCATAACCACGGCGCGTCCCTACCGCAGGGCCCGCACCGTGAGGGAGGCGGTGGAGGAACTGCGGCGCGGGGCCGGAACCCTTTACGATCCCCACCTGGTGGAGGAGTTCATCCGCGTGCTGCGCCTGGAGGACTTAACGTAAGAGGATTTCTGCCGAAGATGTCGAATAGGAGGGGAAGAACGGGTAACGGGGTGGTTTTCGGTGCTCCAGTTGTACAACGTGACGAAAATTTACCCCAACAGCATCCCGGCCCTCCTGGACGTATCCTTGCGCATTCAGCGGGGAGAATTCGTCTTCCTCGTCGGCCCGAGCGGGGCGGGCAAAACCACCCTCACCAAGCTCATCCTCAGGGAGGAACTGCCCACCCGCGGGCAGATCCTGTTCAACGGGAAGAGCATCACCCGTTTGCGCCCCTCGGAGGTGCCCTACCTGCGGCGCCGCATCGGGGTCATCTTCCAGGACTTCCGCCTGCTGCCCAACAAGACGGCCTACGAGAACGTGGCCTTCGCCCTCGAGGTCACCGGGGCCTCCCGCCGCGAGATCCGGCGGGCCGTGCCGGCGGTCCTGGCCCGGGTGGGCCTGGCGGACCGGGCGCATTTATTTCCGGCCCAGCTCTCGGGCGGGGAACAGCAGCGGGTCTGCGTGGCCCGGGCCATCGTAAACAACCCCCTGTTGCTCATCGCGGACGAACCCACCGGCAATCTGGATCCTGAGAACTCCTGGCAGCTGATGCGGCTCTTCGAGGAGATCAACCGCGGCGGCACCACCATCCTCATGGCCACCCACGCCTGGGACATCGTGGATCAGATGAAGAAGCGGGTGGTGGCCCTCTCCCACGGACGCATCGTGCGCGACGAACAGGAGGGCGCCTACGGCTATGGCGCTTAGGCCGGGCACGGTCCTGTACCACCTGCGCGAAGCGGGACTTTCCATAATCCGTAACGGCTGGCTGGCCCTGGCCTCCACCGGCGTGGTGACCGTGGCCCTTTTGATCTTCGGGGGCTCCCTGCTCTTCGTGCTCAACACCCACCACGTCATCGGGGACATCGAATCCAAAGTAGAAATAAGCGTTTTCCTGAAGAGCGACGTTTCGCCCCGCGACGTCGAGGCCCTGGGCACCCGGCTGCAACAACGGCCCGAGGTGGCCGAGGTGCGTTTCATCTCCAAGGAAGAGGCCCTGCAGATCGTGAAACAGGACCTGGGCGACAAGGCCGACCTGCTGGCCGGGATGGAGAAGGACAATCCCCTGCCCGATACCTACCGCGTGCGGACCCACCACGCCGATCAGGTCGCCGCCCTGGCGGCCGAGGTGGCCACCTGGCCCGGGGTGGAGCAGGTCCGCTACGGCCAGGAGGTGGTGGAGCGCCTGCTGGCCGTGACGCGCTGGGCGCGTCTGGTGGGGGCGGGTGCCATGTTTTTCCTGGCCGGCGCCGCGGTGTTCCTCATCGCCACCACCATCCGCCTTTCGGTGTACGCCCGGCGCCGCGAGATTAGCATCATGAAGATGCTGGGCGCCACCAACTGGTTCGTCCGCTCTCCCTTCCTGCTGGAGGGCGTGATACTGGGCTTGACGGGCGGACTGGTGGCGGTGGGTCTCACCATGGCCGGTTATTTCCCCCTCGTTTCGGTGCTGGAGAGCGCGCTTCCCTTCTTCAGGCTGGTATCCGAGCGTCAGGTCCTGCTGCCGGTTTTCGGCGGACTGGTACTGTTCGGGTTGATTCTGGGAACCCTGGGCAGTTTTATCTCGGTTCACCGGTTCCTGAAGGTGTAAGTGGAGGTTATGGAAGTGGTCAGGCGGGGATTGGTGTTGCTGGCGCTGGTGCTCCTGTTCGCGTCGGGTACTGGAGTGGCCCGGAGCGCGGACCTGGAGGAGCGCCTGGAAGAGGTGCGCCAGCAGCAGGCGCAGAAGCGGGAAGCCATCGAAGAGGCGCGGAGCAGCATTTTCACCGTGACCCGGGAAGTGGCCAGACTCGACCAGCAGATCGAGCAGCACGACCGCGAGATTAAGGAACTGGAAGCCATGCTGGGCGAGGCCCAGGCCCAGTTGCGGGAAACAGAGCGCGCGCTGGCCGAGGCCGAGGCCGAGCTGGCCCGCAGCATGGACGTGCTCAAGCGCCGCCTGCGCGGGTACTACCAGCAGGGGCGGGTCGGCTATCTGGCGGTGCTGCTCGAGGCCAGCGACTTCGGGGATTTCGTCACGCGGCTGGAGTTACTGCGGCGTGTGGTGATTCAGGACGCCGCGCTGGTGCGGGAGATCAGGGCCGAACAGGCGCGCATCGAGGAGCAGCGCAAGGCCCTTGCTGCCAGGCGCGACCGCATCGCGGCCCTGAAGAACCAGCAGGAGGCCGCGCGCAGCGCCGTGCTGGCGCGCCAGCGGGAGAGGCAGATCTTCCTGGCCCAGGTCAGCCGCAACCTCTCGCGCTACCAGGCCGAACTGGACGCCCTTGAGAGCCAGGAACGCGAGATCCTGAGGCAGATTGCCCTGCAGCGCGGCCGGCGCGACGGCGCCACGGCCGCGGGCAGCTTCACCTGGCCGGTGCCCGGATACAGGAGCGTGTCTTCGGGCTACGGGATGCGGTTGCATCCCATCCTCGGCACAAGGCGGTTCCACGACGGCATCGACATTCCCGCCCCGACCGGTGCGGCGGTGGTGGCGGTCCAGAGCGGCACCGTGATCTACGTGGGGTCCCTCCAGGGGTACGGCAACGTGGTCATGCTGGACCACGGCGGCGGCGTGACCACCCTTTACGCGCACCTTTCCAGCCAGCTGGTCAGCGAAGGACAGGAGGTCACCAGGGGGCAGGCCATCGGACGGGTGGGCAGCACCGGACTGTCGACCGGACCGCACCTGCATTTTTCCGTCCGCGTGAACGGCACTCCGGTCGACCCCGGGGGTTATCTGTAGGCAACCTCGTTTCCGATAAGCGGTTAAGTACCAGGGGGCCACGGCCCCTTTTTGTATTGCCCTTGTAATTCGCGGTGGCCTAAGGTAGTATAATAGCGTGACATTGGTGCCGGGGGGCCCGGTCCTTGCGCTTAAGAAACCTGCTGCTGGCGGCGGCCACTTTTGTCGTGCTTTTGAGCCTGGCGGGGACCCTGCTGCTGGCCGCCAACTACAAGCACGTCGGCAATCTCGTGCGGGTGCTCCTCCTCATCCGTTCGCAGTACCTTTACGGGGTGGACACGGCCGCGCTGGTGGACGGGGCCATCAAGGGCATGGTGGAGGCCCTCGGAGACCCCTATTCCCTGTACCTTGACCCCCGTACCTTTGGCCACCTCCGGGAACAGATCGAGGGCTCCTTCGGCGGGTTGGGTATTCTCGTCGGTGTGCGGGACCGCCGGATGACCGTGGTGCGCTCCTACGAGAACATGCCCGCGCAGAGGGCCGGCATCAGGGCGGGCGACGTAATCGTGAAAATCGGGGAGCGCAGCACCGAGGACATGGACCTGGAAACGGCCATCGACCTGATGCGCGGTCCGGTGGGTACGGAGGTCACGCTGACGGTGCTCAGAGAGGGTGTAAGGGAACCCCTGCGGTTTACCATCGTGCGGGAGCGCATTCAGGTGCCGACCGTGGAAAGCCGCCCCATTGACCAGACCGGGGTGGTCCACCTGGCCATCAGCCAGTTTACGGCCCAGACCGGCGAGGAATTCCGCAGGATCGTGCAGGAGGTCGCGGCCCGCCGGCCCAGGGGCATAATACTGGACCTGCGCGACAACCCCGGCGGGGAGCTGCACGCCGCAGTGGAGGTGGCCGGGTACTTCGTACCTCCGGGACCCGTGGTGCACGTCGAATACCGCACGGGAAGGAACGAGACCCTGCGGGCCAGCGGCCGCTACCTGCGCCTGCCCCTGGTGGTGCTGGTCAATCAGGGGACGGCCAGCGCGGCCGAGATCCTGGCCGCCGCCATAAAGGACCGGGGCACCGGGATTCTGGTGGGCACGAGGACCTACGGTAAGGGTGTGGTCCAGAGCGTTTTCGAACTGGAGAACGGCGCCGGATTGAAGCTCACCACGGCGCGTTACCTGACGCCCTCCCGTCAGGACATCAACAGGAAAGGCGTGGAACCCGACGTGACGGTCAACCAGGCGGCGGGCGGCGGGCCCGACCTGCAGCTGGAGAGGGGCCTGGAGATCCTGCGGGCGCGACTGGCGGCCTAGCCCCCGGTCACCCACGGACATCGGATGAGGTGGCGCTTGGTGTTCCCGTTTCTCGAAGTCCTGCCCGGATTTCTCATAACCTTCGTGCGCGTACTCCTGGAGCCCCTGTTCTGGGTCGTGGTGCTCATCATTGCGTGGCAGTACCGGCAACTGGCCGTAACCAGGGAACATTTCTTCGGACAGCGGGTCCGAAACATACGTACCGACGTGCTGGTGGCCACCGGTTACGGCCTCCTCGGAGGATTCTTCGGCAGCCTGGTGATGCTGGTGGTGGGCCTGAACCTTTCGGGCTCGGGTCTGCTTTTCCTCTGGCCGGTGGCGCTGTTGCTGATGCTCTTCAACCCGCGCTACCTCTGTTTCGCCTACGCCGGAGGCCTGGTGGGCCTCAGCAACCTGCTTTTCGGCTTTCCCCCGGTCAGCGTGCCCCAGTTAATGGCCCTGGTGGCCATCCTGCACATGGTTGAAAGCCTGCTCATTCTGGGCAGCGGGCATCTGGGCGCCAGTCCCGCCTACATCAGGGCCGAGGACGGTCGGGTGGTGGGCGGCTTCACCCTGCAGAAATTCTGGCCCATTCCCCTGGTGGCCCTGGTGGTGGCCGGTCCGGCCACCGGTGCCGGCGGCATCCCCATGCCGGAATGGTGGCCCCTGTTGCGTCCCGAGACCGAGATATCCAACGTGCTGTATCAGATGGTTCCGGTAGTGGCGGGGCTGGGCTACGGCGACCTGGCCGTGGCGCGGCGGCCCGAGGAGAAGAGCCGTCTGGCCGCGACCTACCTGGCGGTCTATAGCCTTGCCCTGCTGTCGCTGGCCCTGCTGGCCGGCCGCGTCGGGTCCCTGGCGCCGGCGGCCGCGCTGTTCGGACCCCTGGGCCACGAACTGGTAATCGCCCTGGGGCGCCGCGCGGAGAGTGAAGCCAGCCCCCTTTTTGTGCCCCCGCCGCGGGGCGTCATGATTCTGGACGTGCTGCCCGGTTCCGCGGCCTGGCGGGCGGGCTTGCGCGCCGGGGACGTGGTGCTCGAAATTAACGGGGTGGAGGTAGACGACCGGGTAACCTTCCGTCAGATGGTGGCGGAGGGCGGACCCCTGGAGGTGGCCCTTCTGACGGGTGGGGAGCGCAGTTACCGGCGCGAGTTCGTGCCCCGGAGGTCGCCGGGTGAACCGCTGGGCGTTATTCTGGTACCGGAGGGAGATGAGGGCTATTACCTGGAACACCGTACCACCGGTCCGCTGGAACGGTGGATGGCCCGGTGGTGGCGGAGGCTGAGGCGTTGACACGGCTTGCGCCTGACGGGTATAATGGCTTGCAGGAGCCACGGAGGCTCGGGGGACCCGGGAAGGACCTGCGGCCATCTCAAAGTTCACCGTCCGGGCCGCCAGAGGAGGTGCGGCACACGGGGGAGAGGGGGGTTCCGCATTGTGCGAGGCCAACGCTTACCTGCGTAAGGATGGCAAGGAGGAACTCTTTTTCGAGAATGTCGACAAGGTCTTGCCCCACGAAGACGGCCTGCTCCTCGAGGACATTTTCGGGCGGCGAAAGATAGTAAAGGCCCGCATCAAGGAGCTGGCCCTGGTGGACCACCGCATAATACTGGAGAAGATCGATTAAATCCGAGGCCACGGAGGCCGAAAGGCACCGTGGCTCGTTTTTTGGGGGGGCGGGTCCCGGTGGCCGAGGAATACTGGCCGCCCTGGCTCCTGGAGGCGTCCGTGCCGGACCTGCGGGTAGCGGAGGGGAGGCGCAGGCGTGGTTTTGGCTTTCGCACCTGGCGCCTGGTGATCGAACTGGTGGGCCGGGAGCTGGCCGCCGAACGGGGGGCCACCGGGGCCGGTTTTCTCCAGCGGCTGGAGCCCCGGGTCAAGGTGGCCACCTTCGGCGCGCTGCTCGTCGTGACCACCACGCTTGACCACTGGTTCGGAATGGCCGTGGTTGCGACCTTTAGCCTGGGGATCGCGGTTGCCTCGGGCCTTCCGCTTACCGTAGTAGTGCGCCGGGTGGTGCTACTGGCCCCTCTGGCTGCCGTGATGGCCGCCCCGCTGATTTTTCACTTTGCCACACCGGGACGGCCCCTGGTCTCGGCCACCCTGTGGCCGGGCGGTGCGGTGGCCGTGGCGGTGACGGCGGAGGGGATCGCCAGGGCCGGCCTGCTGGTGGGCCGCGCGGCGATCTGCCTGAGCCTGGCCGTAATCCTGACCCTCACTACCAGGTGGGCCACCCTGTTGCGCGCCCTGCGCGCCCTTTTCGTACCCCGCCTGCTGGTGGCGGTGCTGGAGATGTGTTATCGCTACCTTTTTCTTTTCGTTCGCCTGGTAGAGGAAATGGCCCTGGCCTGGGAAAGCCGCACCGTGGGCCGGGTAACGTCCCGGGTGGGCCGGCGCCTCGCGGCGGGGTTGCTGGCCGCCCTTCTGCAGCGGGCGGTAGTGCTGAGCGAGGAGGTCTATCAGGCCATGGTGGCCAGGGGCTACGACGGGGAGCCCCGGAGTGCGGAAGGGCGGCCCATCGGACCGCGCGACGGGTGGTGGATCGCGGCGGTCACAATCCTCATCCTGGCCTTAAAGGGAGGGGAGTGGTTCCTTGGCTAAGGCGGCCCCGGTATTCGAACTGGACCGGGTGAGCTTCTCCTACGAGGGCGGCTACCCGGCCCTCCGGGACGTCACCATGCAGGTGGCGGCGGGCGAAAGCCTGGTCCTGCTGGGGGCCAACGGTTCGGGCAAATCGACCCTCCTGAAGATCCTGGGCGGGCTCCTTTTCGCCCAGAGGGGTCTGGTGCGGGCCTTCGGGGTGCACCTCACGCCGACCACCCTGGCCCGGGAGGATTTCCGGCGCCGGTTCCGCCGCGCGGTGGGGTTAATGTTTCAAAATTCCGAGAGCCAGCTCTTTACCACCAGCGTTTGGGACGAGGTGGCCTTCGGTCCGGTCCAGCTGGGGCTGCCCGAGGAAGCGGTTGCGGCCCGGGTGGCGGATTGCCTTCGGCTGGTGGGGCTGGCCGGTCTGGAAAACAGGTCGCCCCACCGCCTGAGCGGTGGGGAAAAGAAAAAGCTGGCCCTCGCCGCCGTACTGGCCGTCAATCCGGCGGTCCTTTTGCTCGACGAGCCCACCGGTGGGCTGGACCCGCGCTCCCAGCGTTTTGTGGTGGAGCTTTTGCGGCGGCTCCGCCGTTCCGGGCGCACCATCGTGACCGCCACACACCACCTGGACATCGTACCGGAAATCGCGGACCGCGTGCTGGTTTTCGGCGAGGACCATCGCCTGCTGGCGGGCGGGACGCCGCGGGAGGTCCTGCAGGACCGCGACCTGCTCCTGGCGGTCAACCTGGTCAGTGAGCACTACCACGTGCACGCCCACGAGGGGCACGACCACGGACACTACCACTGCCACCGGCACGGCCACTGATGCCGAAGGTTGCCACCGTTAGTTACCCCCGATGTTTGCCGGCCTTACCGGAGACGGTGTGGCGGCGCTCCTTGCCCCAGGAACAAATGAATAGCGCCACCGGAACCAAAAGGGCCAGAGGTAGCACGAAAAACAGGTCGAGGAAATCGTTCCACGCTATGGTTTCAAATACGTTAGCAGGGACCGTGGCCGTAGCCAGTGCCACAGCGGTCATTGGGAGTATCAGGACCCGGTAATCCTTCAGGTGGAACCACTGGGCGAGTCCGACGACGGCGGGATAGGAGAAGACCAGGATCTGCAGATAGCTGGACGTAATCCACAAGGCCATGAAAACGGATTCTATTCTTTCGAAGAACCATGCGATCGAGATCATGGTCGTCATCGAAAGCACGGGGAACTGTAACCTCGCCACCGTATCCGGCCCGAAAACCGCGATTTCACCGGCCACCAGACCGCCCAGCAGAACACCGGCCGGCGGAAGGGTATACAGGAGCTTTCTGGGCAATTGTCTCCGGGCGGATTCCCTAACGCACGGTAGCCATAAACCCATTACGAGTACGGACTCCAGGGCAAAGGCGAGCTGGCGGGGAATTCCTTTGAGAACGGGCAACATCCCGTACTCCAGGGCCGGTAACAGATTACGAGCTTTCATCTCCGGCGCGACCAGGATACACACCAGGGCAATCATAATCAGTAACGCCGGAACCAGCACCTCTGTAATCCTGGCAAATACCTCGAAGCCTTGCTTCATGGTGTACGCTACGGTGAGGGCGAGCAGACCCATAACTACCATAAGCGGCGTCCGGGGCAGAAAGGCCGTGGCGATTAGCTCCGCGGTTTCCCGATATATGACGGCAGAAAAAACCCAAAACGCCAGGAAATAAACAAAGGCGGCGGTCCTGCCAACGAGGGGACCCAAGGCCGCCGGCAGGTATTGGACGATGGTTTGCCCCGGAAAGCGCAGGCCAAGCTTTACCTGCGACAGCCCCACGGGCGCGGCCATCAGATAGGCCAGAAGCACCGGGATCCAGCCGTCCCGACCGGCGCTGTTAACCGCCGGAACCGACATGACGACGAAAATGTTGCCCAGGGCCGCCGCCCAGAGAAGCATGAATGCCTGGTGGCCCGAGATTTTCTCCTGGTCCGGGAACATCGGGTCTCCTTTCCGGCACTAATATGGGCACCGGGGGTATTGGTTATTCTTGGGGCGGCCGGCGTGCGGGTACCGGGACGGGCTCCTTGTGCCCTCTTTGCGGTGGTTTCCCACGGGGCACGGAGGAGTGGCGGTGGTCGGTGGCGAAAAGTAAAGGGGTTAGTCGCATTCCCTTGAGGGCGTGGCGTGCAGCGGTTCACACGACCCCACTTCGTACTCGGTCATAGGGAGACCGTGTTCCACGGTTTCGTTCGTGACCGGCGGCCGAAGTTGTTCGTCAACCCAGGCGGTGACACCTTTACGACGGGCCTCCCCCAGAAGGGCGACAAAGCGGCGCTCGCTCGCGTTCAGGTGGAAAATGGCATAGTCCAGGAACTCGGGGTCCACGAAGTCCAGCATTTGCACGGCGTCCTGCCAGGCCTGCCGGGCCCGGTGGATGTCCGACACGAGGTCCGCGGTTGACGGCACGGGGTACACCTCCCGTCCTAAATATATGCACTGCCAGCACCGTACTGTACCGGGCCGACCAACGGCCCTTAAGAGTCTTGAGACCTGATGGTGTGGCGCCCCGCTGCGGCACACCGGCGCTGGTCCCCGGGACACCTGTAAAGGGGACGGTTATGGGTGGCTTACGGGTACAGGTAATCATCGTTGTGGCCCTGCTCCTGGTGGTACCTTTGCTGGTGATGCTCTACGACCTGCGGGCGGCCTCCCGGAGTGACGACGTACTGGTACGGGACCTGGAGGCACGTCTCACGCAGGTGGCCACCGGGCTCGCCGCGGAAATCGAGGCCCGCTGGGATGGCGAGCCGGAGGACCTGCCCGGGGTTTTCCGCGACGTGGCCGCTCCGCTCGCCGCGGGTAATCCGGGTACGAGGCTGGGCCTCTACGTGGTGGACACCGGCCAGCTGTTCGTGGAAGGGTTCCTCCACGAATACCGCGAGCTGACCCCGGAGGAGCAGGAGGTGCGGGAGCGCCGCATCCTGACGGAAGCCGCGGCCGGCATCGCGAGCGTGCTGGCAGGCGGCCAACCCCTGACCAGGGTGGGGCAGACCTGGGACGATCACTTTCTCGAGGCCCTGGTTCCGGTGCGCGCCGGCACCCGCACGGTGGCGGTGGCCTGGGCCGAGCAGCGCCTTCATCCCGTATTCGCCGAGAGGGCGCGTACGAGACTCGTGCTGCGCTACGCGGCCCTGGGAACCCTGACCGTCGGCCTGCTTTTCACCATGTGGGCGGTCCTGAACTTCGCCGGGCAGGTGCGCCGCATCAAGGAGGGCCTCGGTGCGCTGGAGCGGGACCTGCAACACACCCTGCCGGAAATGCCCGGGGAAATGGGCCAGATCGCCGCCGCCATCAACAAGATGGCGGCCGGCCTGGCGGAAAAGGAACGGCAGATCGAGCAGTTCCGGCGTTCCGAGAATCTGGTGGCCTTGGGCCGGCTGGTAACGGAAATCGCCCACGAGTTGAGGAACCCGGTGAGCATCATCCAGGCCGTGGTCCAGGTTATGGGCTCGGAACTGGGGCATATGGCCGGGGTCGGCCAGTACGTCCAGAAGGTGGAAGACCAGGTGGCGAGACATCAAAAGATGGTCGAGGAGTTGCTGGAATTCGGGCGTCCGGGAGGAAGCGGGGTCGACCTCCTGGACCTGAACGACCTGGTCCGGGCCACGGTGGCCTCGGTGGAGCCCCTGCTGACACGGCGCGGTCTGGGCCACAGTTTCCTGCCGGCCGCGGAGCCCCTGCCGGTGGAAGGCAACGGTGCCAAACTGCAGCAGGTCCTGGTTAACCTGATCATGAACGCCGTGCAGGCCATGGGGGCCGGGGGCACCCTGACCCTCCGGTGCTTCCGGCTGGGGGACCGGGCCTGCGTGGCGGTCGAGGATACGGGGGAGGGTATCGCCCCCGAGGAAATGGCCCGCCTCTTCGTCCCGTTCCAAACCCGCAAACCCGCGGGGGGCGGCCTGGGGCTGGCCATCAGCGAGCAGATCGTCAAGATTCACGGAGGAACCATCGACGTTGCCAGCGAATACGGTCGGGGCACCACCGTGCGGGTGTGCCTGCCACTGAGCCGGCGGGAGGTGAGGCGGGATGTGGATCCTGGTGATCGATGACGAGGAAGATATGTGCTGGGCCCTGGCCAGGGCCCTTTCCCAGGAAGGGTACGAGGTCCGCACCGCCACGGGCGGTCCCGAGGGGCTGGCCCTCTTCCGGGCCGAAGGGGCGGACCTGGTGCTGCTGGACGTCAGGATGCCCGGCATGAGCGGTCTGGAGGTGCTGGAACGGTTGCGGGCAACGGACCCCGAGGTCCCGGTGCTGGTCATGACGGGCTACGGTACCATGGAGACCGCCCTTCAGGCCCTAAAGCGGGGGGCCACGGGCTACGTGACCAAACCCTTCAACATAGCCGAGATCAAGGAAACCGTAAGAAAAGTCTTGAGCCGGTGAACGACGGCCGGGCGGGAGGTCTGTCTTATGGCGACGGAGGAGCAGGTATTTCTGGAAAAGGTGCGGCTACAGGCGCGCCTCAACCGGGAGCGGTACGGCGGCGAAGAGCACGATTTACACCTGCAGATGCAGGACTGGACCCTGATCGCGGGCACCCACATGGGCCACCTCATGGAGGCCGTACGCCGGGGCGACCACGACGCCGTAGAAAGGGAGATCCTGCACGTGGCGGCACCGCTCCTGGAGCTTTACCGGCGTCTGGAGCGGGAGCGGAAGGGGGATACCGGGGCCGGGGGTGCCGGCCAGGGTAGTTTGCGCGAGCAGGACCTGGGTGAGCAGCTGTACTACGTACCGCCGGAACGGCAGTGGGAGGGTACGCGTTAGGGCCGCACCGGGTTTTCCAGCGGCCGGCCCAGTAGAAAGTTCCTGACGTCGCGGATTACGGTTTGTGCCGCGCGCCGGGGGGCGGCGTCGGTCTTGCCGCCCAGGTGGGGAGTAATAAGGACGTTGGGCAGGGTCAGCAGCGAGTTGTCCGGCGCGGGCGGCTCGGCGGCCAGCACGTCGAGGGCCGCCGCCCTTATTTTTTGGGCCCGCAGGGCTTCGGCCAGGGCGCCTTCGTCTACCAGCTCACCGCGGGCGGTATTTATCAGGCAGGCCGCGGGCTTCATGAGGGCCAGTTCGCGGGCCCCGATCAATCCCCTGGTTTCGGGGGTGAGCGGGGCGTGGAGGCTGACGAAGTCCGAGAGGCGCAGGAGTTCTTCCAGGCCCACGGGTTCGGCCCCCGCGTCCCGAACGACCTGTCCGGAAACGTAAGGGTCGTAAACCAGCACCCCCATGCCGAAGGCGCGCGCCCGCACGGCAACGCGCCGGCCTACCTGGCCGAACCCCACCAGGCCCAGGATACGCCCGTGGAGTTCCACGCCCTCCAGGGCCGAGCGTACGGCGTAGCGCCAGGCTCCCGGCCCCAGTTCGCGTACCCGCGCGCAGGCGGGCACGAGGTGGCGGGCCAGGGCCAGGATGAGGGCCATGGTGAAGTCGGCCGTGGACTCGGCGGCCCGGCCGGGGGCGCACACCACCGGAATACCACGGGCCGCCGCGGCCCGGAGGTCCACGTTCACCGGGTTGCCCCGGGCACAGGCCACGAGCTTCAGGCCGGGTGCGGCGTCCATCACCGCGGACGACACCGGTGCCTTGTGCACCACCAGGACGTCGGCCGGGGCCACCCGGCGGGCGAGTTCTTCGGGCGCGCCGTAAAACTCCCGGATGCCGCCCGCAGGGGAGGCGCTGGTGATGGCGGCATCGGGCCGGCTCGGGAGTTCCACCACCGCCACCGTGGCGGGGAGTCCCTCCAGGGCCGGGGGCAGTTCCGTCCTCAGTACTCCCGCGGTCGTGGACTGGTCGTCTATGAGGAGGACGTGCAACGAATTCTCCCCCTTTTCCGGCATAGGAATTCGCAAAGGCTGGGCGGAAGTCCTGCTCCTGGTTTCACCCCGTGTCCCGGACCGGGCGCATCCGTCGCCCCTGTGTTATAATAGTTTAGGGGGTGGGGCCATGGGTCGGTTCAAGTTGCACGCACCGTTTGAACCGCGGGGGGACCAGCCGCGGGCCATCGCGCAGCTGGTGGAGGGCCTCGGGAAGGGGTACCGCCAGCAGACCCTGCTGGGCGTCACGGGCAGCGGCAAGACCTTCACCATGGCCCACGTCATCGCCGCGGTCCAGCGGCCCACGCTGGTCATCGCGCCCAACAAGGCCCTGGCGGCCCAGCTGTGCGCCGAGTTCCGGGAGTTCTTTCCGGAGAACGCCGTGGAGTACTTCATCAGCTACTATGATTACTACCAGCCCGAGGCCTACATACCCCAGACCGACACCTACATCGAAAAGGATTCTTCCATCAACGACGAGATCGACAAACTGCGCCACGCGGCCACTTCCGCCCTCTTCGAGCGGCGGGACGTCATCATCGTGGCCAGCGTGTCGTGCATCTACGGTCTGGGCGACCCGGTGGATTACGGCACCCTGGTGATCTCCTTACGGCGGGGTGCGCGTGTGGACCGGGACGCGATCTTACGGCGCCTGGTGGACATCCACTACGAGCGCAACGACGTGAATTTCGTGCGCGGCAAGTTCCGGGTGCGGGGGGACGTCATCGAGGTCTACCCGGCTTCCTTCACCGAGCGGGCCATCCGCATCGAGCTCTGCGGGGACGAAGTCGAGCGCCTCGTCGAGTTCGACGTACTCACCGGGCGGGCCCTGGGGGAGCGCTACCACGTCTCCATCTTTCCGGCCAGTCACTACGCCACCACCCAGGAAAAGATCGCGCGCGCCCTGGCCTCCATCGAGGCCGAGCTCCAGCA
>DYER01000081.1 GCA_020725605.1 Ammonifex sp.
CCACTTCCTTGCCGAATTTGGCCTTGATTCTGTTGCGGGCCGCCTCCGGGTCCAGGGGGCACTGGGCCGTTTCGCGCGCCTTCATGACGCAGGTGCCCAGATGCACGACGTCCACGTCCCTTTCGTAGGCACGTGCCATGTCCAGAATAAGCCCCAGTTTCGGCATGATGAGGCCCGGACAGCCGCCGCAGTCTCCCATGAAGACCACTTCGATGTCTTCGTAGCGGGCAAACTCACCCTGCCTCTGGGCTATGGCCTTGAAACACTTCAGGCAGGACACGCAGGTGATGTCCTTAATCTTCTGGCAGCTGATAATGCCTATCCGGGGCACGGAAAACCCTCCCGCACGGTTAGTCACAAACCTTTTCCAGCACCGGTTCCAATTTCGCCAGCAGGCCGTCGTCGCAGAACTCCAGCCCGCCGGTATCGCTCCAGAAGGCCAGACGCGGGTCCAGCGGCAACCTGGCCAGCAGCGGTGCCAGGGTGCGGCCGGTGATCTGCTGACTGTGGCTGTCCCCGAACAGTTTCACCTCCTCCCCGCAACGGGGGCAGACGGCGTAGGCCATGTTCTCCACCACGCCCACCACCGGCTTGTTGAGCGCCATGGCCATCTTCACTGCCTTGCGCACGATCAGGGCGCTCAGGTCCTGGGGCAGGGTCACGACGATAAGGCCGTTGAGCGGGATGGACTGCATTACGGTGAGCGGGACATCGCCGGTTCCGGGAGGGAGGTCGATCAGCAGGAAATCCACCCGTCCCCAGATGACGTCGGTCCAGAACTGGCGCACCGCGCCCGAAAGGATGGGCCCCCGCCAGATGACGGGGTCGTCTTCGTGGGGCAAAAGCAAGTTCAGGGACATCACCTTAATACCGCCCCGCGTGTACACCGGAAAGAGACCGTCTTCCATACCGACCGGTTTCACGTCCAGCCCGAACATTTTGGGGATGCTCGGCCCCGTGATGTCGCCGTCCAAAATGCCCACCTGGTAACCGCGCCGCCGCAGGGCGATGGCCAGCAGCCCCGTTACCAGGGACTTACCTACCCCTCCCTTGCCGCTCATCACGGCATAGACCCGTTTGATGTCGCTGTCGGCATGCGGAACGAGTATCTCCGGCTCCTGTTTTTTGCGCGCGCACTGCTGCTGCCCCATGCCTTCGCTCCTTTCCTACCCGAAGTCAATCCCTATACCGGCTCGCAGGCCGTCGCCTCCACCACCAACCCCTTAATCTTGCGCCACATCTGGGCGCACATCAGGGCAAGTTTGGTCTGCATCAGGGCACACAAAGGCTTCTCGGCCACCAGGGCCCGGCTCGCCTCCAGTACCGTCGGCAGTTCGCCCACCACCGGCAACCCGGCAGCCCGGCAGTAATCCAGGATGGCCGCCCGGAACTCCGGGTGCAGGTCGTATCGATTAATGCATACCGCCACCTGCACCCCAAAATGGTTGACGACATCCACGACGCGCTCCAGGTCGTGGAAGGCCGCCCTGGTGGGCTCGGTCACCACCAGGGCCAGGTCTACCCTGCTCACTGCGGCAATCACCGGGCACCCCGTCCCGGGCGGGCCGTCGATGATGGTCCACGCAATGCCGCCCCGCCCGGCCATTTCACGGGCCCGTTGCCGCACCGCGGTGACCAGCTTCCCCGAATTGCCGCGGCCGACGGACAGTTCGGCGTGGACCACCGGGCCATAGGGGCCCTCGGCGCCGTACAGGCATCCGTCCGGGCTGGGCTCCAGTACAATCGCCCCCACGGGGCAAACGTGGTAGCAAGCCCCGCACCCCTCACAAAGCAAGGGGTTCACCACACCGCCGGCGACGGCGCCGAAGCGGCAGACGTCCTCGCACGAGCCGCACAGGTTGCACTGTGCCGCATCGATCCGGGCCACCCGGCCGCCGTAGAAGGGTTCTTCCGTCACAATCCGGGGTTGTAGTAACAGCGCCAGGTTGGCCGCGTCCACGTCGGCATCTACCATGACGACCGGTGCTGCGTACACTCCCAGTAGCGCCGCCACGGTCGTTTTACCGGTGCCCCCCTTACCGCTGATGACCGCGATCTCCACCGAGCATCTCCTCCACACGGCTCAGCAAAGCCGCCATCTGGGTTTTCCAGGACTCCAGGCGTGCGACGAAGGAAATTGCTTCCGCCCCCCAGCGGGCCACTTCCGGCAGGTAGGGTATCCTCAACAGCACCGGCAGACCTTCTTCGCGGCAATAGCGCTCCACACGGTCGTCGCCCAGGTCGCACCGATTGATGATAACGCCGCACGCCAAGTTGAGGGCCCGGGCAACTTCCACCATACGCCGAAGGTCGTGGAGGCCGAAAGGAGTGGGTTCGCTCACAAGCAGACAGAAATCGCTGCCGCGTACCGCCTCCAGTACCGGGCAGGCCGTGCCCGGGGGAGCATCGATGATGCACGTGCCTTCCCAGTCCGGGTACATCTCTTTGACGGCACGAATGACCGGCGGCGCCATGGCCTCGCCGATGCCCAGTTCCCCGTGGGCAAAGGTAATTGCCCCGGCCCGCCCGGCTTCCACGTAGCCCGTTTCGTGGCTTGTCTCCCGGAGGGCCCCGGTGGGGCAAGCGATGGCGCAGGCCCCGCAACCGTGGCACATGTGCTTGAGCACCACCACGGTCTTGCCCAGGGCCAGCAGCGCGTGGTAGGCGCAAGCATCCACGCACCGCCCGCAAGAAGTGCATGCTTCCTCATCCACCTCCGGCACGGGCCGGTAAACCGGGCGGCGCACGGTCAGTTCCGGCTTCAGGTAGAGGAACGCATTGGGTTCTTCCACGTCGCAGTCCAGGAAGAGCACCGGTCTTTCCGCCGCCAGGGCCAGGGCCGTGGCGATGGTGGTCTTGCCGGTGCCCCCCTTACCGCTGGCCACGGCGATGATCAAAGGCCATCACCCCTCGGGACGGTACGCCAGGTCAGGACTCGGTCCCCGGATTTTGCCGGCGGGGAATCTTGCCGGCCCTTTTCGAGGCAAATTTCTCCATCGCCCTCCCCGTAATCCGGCGGGAATTCCGGGCACCACGGCTCACGACCCGTGGCAGCCGCCGTGACCGCAGCTCCCGTAGCCCCGGCTGGCGTCTTGGTGGTGGCACAGGCTTGGCCCCGTCTGGAGCCTCCCGGCCAGAAAGTCCTCGACCACCGTGCTCACCAAACCGCGCGCTCCCACGAGCGTGGTAATGCCCCGGGCCGCGAAGAGTTCCTGCGCCCGTGCGCCCATACCCCCGGCAATCACGTGGGTTACGCCCAGCCCGGCCAGGTATTCCGGCAGAAAACCGGGAGTGTGTCCGGGATTGGGAATGCTCACGCGGCTCTGGACTTTGCCGTCCGCGATTTCGAAAATGGTGTACTCCGGACAGTGTCCGAAGTGGGGCGCCACGTAGGCCCCTTCGGTCGCCACGGCTACCTTCACAACTGACCCCTCCCCGTACCACGTCCGCCCCGGCCCGGGAACCCCTGGCCGCGGTGGGCCGGCACCGTGGCGCCATCGGGGGCCCTCAGGCCGCCGCGGCGGTACTGTGCCAGCGCCTCGGCCACGGTGCCCGAAGCGCCGGTGTGGACCGCGACGCCGGCGGCCCGCAGGGCCTGGAACGCATTGGGACCCACGTCGCCGGTAATGACGGTCCTGACACCCCGCCGCACAAGTTCCTGTACCAGGGCCACGCCGGCTCCCCCCGGACTGGCAAGGGCCGGATTCTCGACGACCTCGCTCCCGCCGCCCTCGGTATCCACGATCACCAGGTACCGGCAGCGACCGAACCGGGGATCGACGGGGGCCTGCAAATCCCGGCCCGTGGCGGTAATGGCTATTTTCATGACGTCCTCCTCTCCCCAAGGACAGTGTAATCCGACGCGCCTGTTCCGCTACAGGGCCAGCCGGTGCGGCCCAGCGGACGGCAAGCTCCGCGGCCTCGCCTTCGCCGCCCCGGTGGCGGGTGCCCGCACCCCCACGTGCCGCGGAACCGGGGTCCGGCACGCGGGGCAGCGCAACTCGGCGCCGTAGCGCACGGAGCCACACAGGGCTTCAAAGAAATGGCCGCAACGGGGACAGGTAAATCGTTTGAGTTCCGGTACGGCCAAGTCGCGCACCTCCACAGCCGGATACTCCCGGGCGGCCCTACGACCGCCCCGGTGGGCTACAATTAGACCCGGCTGACAATTCTGGTTAAGGCGAGGTGGCGGACCCCCAAACCTTGCGCCGTCGTCTGCGGATGACGGCCTCTCGAGCCCGCGTGGCCGCGCGGGCTCAGGATCCTTCCAGGGCCGCCAGCTGCTCCTTCAGCCACGCCAGGTGGTCTTCCGCCATGCGGATCTGGGCCTTCAGCCAGGCGACCTGCCCCTCTTTTGGCATGGCGGCCCAGGGGCCTGCGGCGCCGGCAGGGCCCCACAGGCCGGCCCAGACCCAGCCCCACGGTCCCATACCCCACGGCATAGGCACTCCCTCCTCACTTAACGTCAGGTTGCTTGGCGGGCCCGCCGAAGGGCGCCGGTCCGAAGGGCCCACCGTAGCTCCCGGCCCACCACCACCGGGGCAGCCACGGGAAGAACCGGCACCGGGGATAGGGGTTGCCGCGCCCGAACCACGGGCCGGGACCGAACCCCCTTGCGAACCACGGGCCAACGCCGAACCCGCGCCCCCGGCCGGGCCCCATCCTGCGCCCGCGTCCCATCCAAGGCATGTAACCCCAGAACATAGGCGGCCTCCTTTCTGAAATCGCGTCTCCTGCCGCAAACGGTCGGGGATCATATCCGCCAACCTCGCCTTCGCGTTAAAAGCCCCCGCGCCAGCGGCGGCACTGCCCGCGGCCGCGCCGGCACCGCACCGGCCCTGCCCGGGCGCTCCCGCACGCCGGACAGGCGACTTCACCCTCTCCCGCCCCTGCCGTTGACTGCCACTCGTGGCCGCAGTTCACGCAGATCAACCGGAGCCCCGGCGCGCAGAAGTTGCCGCCCTCCACCCTGATGGCCTTGCCCGCCACCAGGGCTTCGGCCACCTTGGTCCGCGCGCCGGCGAGGATGCGCTGGAAGGTCGGTCGCGAGACGTCCATCCTGACCGCGCACTCCTCCTGCTCCAGGCCTTCCAGATCCTTGAGCCGCAGGGCCTCCAGTTCCTCCACGGTGAGCCGTACCTCTTCCAGGGCCGTGAGGGGTACCCCGGCCGGCTTGAAGTAGGTGACCTGGGGCAGGAATTCAACCCTGCGGCATCTGGGCGGTCTGGCCATCCCATACCTCCTCTAAGCGTGCCTCAGAGTCAACCACGACTATTGAGCGTATGCCCATTACCATTATAGCCGCGTAATGAACATATGTCAAGAATGGATCCGGAAAAAAACGGACGTCCGATAACTACCGGCCGCCCGAAAGATCGTTCCTTTCGGTCCGCAAGTTCTCGCGCCTCCCGGCCCGGCACCGCGCCGCCCCGCTACCCGGTGACCAGCTCGCAGTGCTCCACCACCATCACGCCCTTTCTCGCGCGCTTGGCCCTGGTGGAGGCCAGGCTCGCCAGATTGAATAACTCACTCACCACCGCCGCCACGTCCTCCAGTGCCCGGGGGCTGACCCGCCGCCCTCCTGCCACGCCAATGGATACCGAGACGGACATGCCGTGCGGCCAATCAACGAGCGAGGTTCCTTCACACAGCAGGGTGGCCAGCGTACGGGCTTCACTCAAACGGCGCCGCGTTACCACCGCGAATTCATCGCCACCGTAGCGCCCCAGGAGGTCCTGGTCTTCGTCGAGCAACTGCCGCATGGCCACCGCCATTTTCTGTAACACCGCGTCCCCTATTACATGTCCGTATTTCTTGTTGATGCGCCCGAAATTGTCTATATCCAGGAAGAGCACCGCGATCTCCGCCCCGGACTCCAGGAGGGCCATGGCCTTTTCTTTGAGAATTTCTCCCCTGTACAACCCGGTGAGGGGGTCCCGGTACTGGGCGAGGTACTGCCACAAACGCGCTTTGGTCACCAGGCCCAGTAGCCTTCCGTCCTGAACCACGAGCAATCGCTCGATCCCGTGTCTGACCAGTAACTCCCCGGCCTCCCACAAGAACGCGTCCGGTCCGACGACCACCGTTTGTCTGGTCATGGCATCGGCCACCAGGCGGTTAAAGTGTGCCGAGCGCACGTCCCGCGAAGTGACAACCCCCAGCAGCCTGCCGTTCTCCACCACCGGCAGGCACCCGAACCCGCCCTCCTCCATGATGGCCGCGGCCCGCCGGACGCTGACCCCCGGCTCAACGGTCACCACTTCGGTCGTCATTATGTCCCGGACGCGCATTTCACAGTTCAACCTCTCGGCTCACGTGGATGGTGATCCGCACCTGGGCCTTGATTACCGCTTCCTCACTCAAAATCGGGCTGACCTCCTCTAGAAGCAGGGGGATAAACCTCTCCGGCGGCACCATGCGCAGGATGAATTTGCGCACCACAACGGCCTCCACCATCGGATGCTCCACGCGCACGATGTCGTACTGCTCGGGCGAAAGGGCGTCGATCATGCGCCGCGCCGCCTCCGGCCCGATGGCGGCCCGCCGCCCGACCAGGAGCACGTCCTGCATGGGCGGAATCTCGAATTCGGAAAAGCGGATTGCTATTTCGGCCCTCCGTACCGAAGCTACCTCCAAAAATAACCCTCCCGGGCATTGTGGTGACTTACACCCTTAGTATAAAGAGATTCGTCCCGGGAAATCAATCTCCGCAGCACACCCAACCCGAATCCCGCTAATCCAGCAACCGCCATTCCACCCGCCGCGCCACGTCCTCCATCTCCTGGGTGCGCGTGCGGGTCATGAGGTTTGCCACCGCGGCCCGCGGCGGCAGACCCTCGAAAAGCACCCGATAAATTTGCTCGGTGATGGGCATGGAGACCGAGTGCCGCGCCGCCAGCCGGTAGGCAGCCACGGTGGTACGCACCCCCTCCACCACCATGCGCACCTCCCCGAGGGCCTGCTCCAGCGTGGCCCCGCGGCCGATGGCCATCCCGGCCCGGCGGTTGCGGCTGTGCATGCTGGTGCACGTCACGATCAGGTCCCCGACGCCGGTGAGGCCGGCGAAGGTGAGGGGATTGGCCCCCAGGGCCACGCCCAGGCGCGTGATCTCGGCCAGGCCGCGCGTCATGAGGGCCGCCCGCGTGTTGTCGCCCAGTCCCAGGCCGTCGGCAATCCCCGTACCCAGGGCAATGATATTCTTCAGGGCGCCGCCCAGTTCCACGCCCACCAGGTCCGGGTTGGTGTAGACGCGGAAGAAAGCCGTCATGAAGAGTTCCTGCACGTACTCCGCCACGACGGGATCCGGGCCGGCCACCACCACCGCCGTGGGCAACCGCCGGCCCACCTCCTCGGCGTGGCTGGGCCCGGAGAGCACCACGAACCGGGCCAGACGTCCGGGGCCGGCCACCTCGGCGAACACCTGGGAGAGCCTGGCGAGGCTGCCCTCCTCGAGCCCCTTGGCCGCGTTCACCACCACGGTCCCGGTCCCCAGGAGGGGATTGGCGAGGCGCACCACCTCGCGAAAGGCGTGGGAAGGTACGGCCAGCACTACGACGCCGGCCCGGTGCAGGGCCTCCTGCAGGTCCGCGGTCACCCGCACGCCCTCCGGCAACCAGACCCCGGGGAGGTAGCGGGTGTTTTCCCGGGCCTCCCTCAATCCCTCTATGAGACGCCGGTCGCGGCCCCACAGTGCCACATCGTAACCCTTCCCGGCCAGCAACACGGCCAGAGCCGTGCCCCAGCTCCCGGCCCCCAGGACCGCAATACGCGGCTCGCAAAACCCGCCCATGGCTGCCTCCCCTGCGCACTATTTCCACAGGCGCACCCGAAACTCGGTGCCCGTCCGCAGCCTGCGGATGTTCTCGGCGTGGCGGTACACCGCCAGGACCGCCATGACCAGCCCGAAGAGGAAGTACTCCCAGCCCCGGCCGGTGAGCAGCATTAGAAAGGGCACCGAGGCCGCGGCCACCATGGAGCCCAGGGACACGTAGCCGGTAAGGACCACGGTGGCCACCCACACCCCCAGGCCAATCAGGGCCACCGCGGGCGCCAGGCTCAGAAGCACCCCCAGACTGGTGGCGATGATCTTGCCGCCGCGCCAGCCCAGAAACACGGACCAGCTGTGCCCCACCAGCACCGCCAGACCGGCCGCCAGCACCGTGCCCGTACCACCCAGGGCGCGCGCCAGGTACACGGCCAGCACGCCCTTGCCCACGTCCGCCAGAAGGACCACCGCCCCCGACACCGGTCCCAGCACCCGCCAGACGTTGGTGGCCCCTATGTTACCGCTGCCGTAGCCGCGGATGTCGATGCCGTGCACGTACCTGGCCACCAGGTATCCGAAGGGGACGGCCCCGATGAAGTAGGCCAGCACGCACGCCGCGACGGTTCCCAACACCCCGGGTTCCTCCTTCCCTCCATATACCGCGTTATACGGGCGCCTCCCCTCCCCGGGCGCTCTCGCTACGAACTCCCCGGGCCGCGAGGCCTTTCCCGCAGGGCGAACCGCACCGGAGTCCCCTCCAGGCCGAAGGACTCGCGCAGGCGGTTTTCCAGGTAGCGCAGGTAACCCGCGGTGGCCAGCGCGGGGTCGTTCACGAAGAGCACGAACAGGGGCGGGCACCGGCCCCCCTGGCTGGCGTAATACACCTTGAGGCGGCGGGTGCCAACGGAGGGCGGCGGCATTACGCGCAGGGCCTCCCCTATGACACGGTTCAGGTCCGGCGTGGGCACCCGCCGGCCGTACTGCTCGGCCACCCGGTCCACGGTGGGAAGAACCGCCTCCAGCCCGTATCCGGTGCGGGCCGAGACGGGCAGTACCGGTACGTAGGCCATAAAGGCCAGCTCATGCCGTACCGTGGCGGTGTAGCGCTCCTCGAGGCCCCGCCCGCCGGGCAGGAGATCCCACTTGTTGACGAGCACCACCACGGCCCGGCCCTGCCGGTGCACGTAACCCGCGATGCGCTTGTCCTGGGCCGTGACCCCTTCCGGGGCCTCGAGCACCAGCAGCACCACGTCCGCCCTGGCCACGGCCCCCAGCGTCCGGGCCGCGGCGTACCGCTCGGTGGTTTCCTCTATGCGCGCTTTGCGTCGCAGCCCCGCCGTGTCGATGAGGGTGTACGTCTTGCCGTCGCGTACCAGCTGCGTATCCACGGCGTCCCGGGTCGTGCCCGGGACCGAGGTCACGACCACCCGCTCCTGACCGAGCAGCGCGTTTACCAGTGAGGACTTGCCCACGTTGGGCCGCCCCACCACGGCCACGCGCGGCCCGGCGGCGTCCTCGGAAGGGGCTTGCGCGATGGCGGGCAACCTCGCGACCACCGCCTCCAGCAGTTCTCCTGTGTTCAGGCCCTGGGCCGCAGAAACCGGCACGGGTTCGCCCAACCCCAGGTCGTAGAACTCGGCCGGAAACCAGCCGCGTGCAAAATCGTCCACCTTGTTGGCCACGGGTACCACGGGTTTATTGCTCCGGCGCACCAGTTCCGCGATCTCCAGATCCGCGGCCGTGAGTCCCTCCCGGGCGTCCAGCACCAGAAGCACCACGTCGGCCTCGGCGATGGCCACCAGGACCTGCTCGCGTACGCGGGCCGGGATCTCCCCGGCGGCCCGGGGCTCCAGGCCCCCGGTGTCCACCAGGCGAAAGGTCTGCCCGGCCCATTCCACCTTCCCGTAGAGGCGGTCCCGCGTCACCCCGGGCCGGCGCTCCACGATGGCCGGCCGCCCCCCCACCAGGCGGTTGAACAACGTGGACTTACCCACGTTGGGCCGGCCCACAATGGCCACCAGCGGCTCGGGCAAGGCGCGATCCCCCCCTCAGGCAGCTCGCAATTTCCGCCGGGTCGCGCACGGCCCGCACCGGCACCCCCAGCCGCGCGCCCAGGTCCGCCGGCGAGACCCCGTCCAGGAACAGGCCCGTTTGCTGGTGCACCGCGGTCCCGGGCACCAGGACCAGGTCCGGCCGGGGGAGGGCCAGGAGGGCCTCCCGCACGTCACGCCCGGTCAGCAGGCCCGCCACCGTGATGCCCCCGCCGAAGAAGCGGTTGGCCACCCGAACCGGTACGGCTTCCAGGTTTTCCACACCCTTCAGGGTTTCCATGACGGGGTCCATGGCCCGGACCCCGAGTTCGCCCGTCACCAGGGCCACCCGAGTGCGGGCCGGCAGCCGCCGCGGGAGCCGGCCCTTCGTCCTGCGCCACCGCTCCAGGAACCACCTCGTGAGCCCGATGCCGTTCTCCACCTGAGGAAAGTCCTCGTAGTGGCCCGCCGGCGGGAGCGGCCCGCCGGTCAGGAAGTAGAACTCGTCGGCCGCGAAGACCAGCCGGCTGCCGTGGCGGCGGCGAAACAGCCTCTGGTACCTGTCCACCAACTCAAGGACGGCCCCGGCCTCCCGGGCGCCGACCGGCCGCAAGGGGTAAAGCCCTTCCCGGAACCGGGTCAGCCCCACGGGAACGATCCCGACGGAGCGCACCGCCGGCCAGAGGCCGGCCAGGTCCTCCACGGTGCGCATCAGTTCAGGGCCGTCGTTTAGCCCGGGGCAAAGGACGATCTGGCAGTGAAAGGCGATGCCGCCGGCCGCCAGCTCCTTCAATACCGCCGCGACCTCCGCGGCCCGGGGGTTACCCATCATGCGGGCCCGCAGGGCCGGGTTGGTGGTGTGCACCGAAATATAAAGGGGGCTCAGGCGCAAGCCCACGATGCGTCTCATATCGTGCCGGTTCAGGTTGGTGAGGGTTACGAAATTGCCTTCCCAGAAGGAGAGCCGGTAGTCGTCGTCTTTGACGTACAGGGAGGGCCTCAGGCCCGGCGGAAGCTGATCCACAAAGCAAAAAAGGCACCGGTTCCGGCAACGCCGCACGGGGCCGAAGGCGGCGTCCCCGAAGTCCAGCCCCAGGGGCTCGTCCCAGTCCTTGTCGACGGCGAGTTCCTCCTGGCGACCGTCGCGCTTAAGTACCCGCAGGCGAAGTTTCCGCTCCGCCGTAAAGAACTGATAGTCAAGGAAATCGTGCAACGGGTGCCCGTTGACCGCCAGCAACCTGTCGCCCGCGGCGATACCCGCCCGTTCCGCCGGGCTGCCGGCGGCCACCGACGCGATGGTCAAGCCCCGAAGTATCACTACGCCGTCCCGCCTTTACAATCGTCGATGGGTTTCCCTTGAAGGGCTATCGAACCACAAAAAGTCCGGCCGGCATTCAGTATGTTCGGCCCCATACCATTATCCAACACGCCGGAAATCCCGTCAAGGCGGACACCGGGCGCGTGCGGCAGACCGGGATCTTCCCCGGGTCGTCCTCCTCACGCCGCACCCCGTTACGGCTCACCTCACCGACAGATCACAGTCTACGGCACAGGCACGAATTTCTTCGCGAGACGCGCGAAAGACGGCTTGTCCCTGGAACAACCGGTCAATGGCGCACCACAATGAGGACCCCGTTCTCCAGGTCGTGGACCATACCGTTCAGGATACGGGCCAGGTAGGCCGCGATTTTCTGCTGTTCCTCGGCGTTACGCGCCAGAAACAGCGGCACTCCGGCCGCAAGTCCCGTGTCCCGAACCACCGCCGCCAGAATCAGGTTGTTGATGTTTACTTGCGGCATCGTTTTCTATCCTTATACCATACCGCGCGGGTACCTGCGCCGCCGGGCGGCCCGGCCCGCGCCGGTACGCAGGGGCCTGCTGCGCGCGCTTTCCAGGATGGGGGCGCGCCGCACGGCGGCCACCAGGGCCTCGGGGTCCCTGACAAAGGGTACGATGGCCAGCACCAGTTCCCCCGTATCGATGTTCTTGCGCACCACAGGGGTCAGCTCCGGGAGGTCGATCTCGTTCTTGGTGCCCAGGATCACGGCCGCCGTGTGGGCCACGGCCATGCGCTGGCCCAGGTCGTCCAGGGTGGCCCGGGCGTCGGCGTCCCGCGGCTTCAGGCACACGGCCAGCCCCTCCCGCAGGATCTTTTCCCGCATCTCCGGCGCGCCGACGTTGACCAGGGCCACGCCCGCCGCCGTCAGCACCGCCCCTCGGAACTCGAGGGGCACGGGTACCACGTCGCAGATGGCACCCACGGTCCGCCCGGCCATGAGCCGCCAGGAGGCCAGCAGGCTTATGAAGGCCGCCGCGGCGGCCCATTCGCGGCCCGCCCACTGGCAGGCCGCGGCCACCGCCAGGGCCGTGCCCATCGCAAGGTAGTTGCGGGCTTCGAACGTGCGGGCCATACCCTCGATGTAGTCCGGGCCCCTCTTGACCAGTTCCAGTTCCTCGAGCTTTTCCAGGGTCTTGCGCTCCATGTTGCGCACCTCGCGGAACTGCTGGGCCGCCAGGGCCAGAAAGGTCACCGCAGTAAAGTCGGGCTCGGCGATGGCCGGCACGGCCACGGCCCCCAGGGCCGCGGCAATGAAGCCCAGGGAGAGATGGATAACGTAGCCGTGCGGATAGCCCGGGTACTGGCGGTAGTCGTTGCGGAGCATGAGGAGGCGGGCCAGCGTGCCCGCCGCGGTACCAAAACCGATGGTGGCCAGATGACCCTCCACCTTCAGTAACACCGCCGCGAAACAAGGTATTCACGTGGACGGCGCCCCCCGGTGGTGCCTTGCGGAGTCCCGGCAGTGGCGGCCGGCAGCAAAGGAATGCCGCACCCGTTACTCACGGCGGTCGGGGCGCCGCGGCCGGGGCGAACGGAAGAACTCGCCGAACTCGACCCGCAGCAGGTCCCGGAAGCGCTCCCGGGCCTGCCGCAGGCCCCCGGCGCTGACGACCAGGAAGCTCGCGCCGGCCGCCAGCCCGACCAGGATCAGCAGGGCCAGCGCCCGCCACACGCCGGCCTGCCGGGCACCGGGATCCGTCACCGGCCTGAACCACTCGGGCTGGCCGGGCCGTTCCGCGGGCGCGGGCCCGACGCCCAGGACGTAGGGTATGGCCCCGGCGAAGAGGGCCACCCCGCGCTCGGCCTCCTCCCGCGTGCTGGTGTGGGTGCCCACCTCCAGCAGCAGGGCCGTAGGAAGCAGGTCCTGGTTGTAGTCCCCCGAGGCCAGCAGGATGCCCTTGACGATGCCGGGATGGAGGCGGTTGGCGTAGGCCATCATGCGGCGGGCGAAGTCCAGGTTGGCGTCCCGGCGCGGATTCTGGCGGCCCACGACGATGCGCACCTGACTGACCTCCTGGCCGCTCACCCGCTGGCGGTAAAAGTCCGCGTCCGGAATCCCGTCGCGGTGCACGTCCAGCATGGCCACCGGGTTGCCCTTCAAGAGGCGCACCGCCGTCTTGCGGGACCGCACGTAGGCGTTGTCATCGTGGGGGTCATGGGGCGTGCGGTCGTGGTTCACGCCGACACCCCGTGTCCTCAGGGCGTTGGTCAGCACCTCCCCAACCCTGTAGATGCCGCCGTTGAAGGGAATGAAGGCGCTCCCGTCGCTGGGCACGTAGGACTCGCTGCTGTGGGTGTGGTAGACGGCGACTTCCGGGGTCCGGCCGGCGGCCTGCACCGGTATCCCTCCGGTGACAAGCTCCTGGTCCCAGGCCAGCAGCCGCGCGTCCATGCCCAACAATTGGGCCACCGCCGTGTCTCCCCTTACCTCCCGCACCCGGTAGTGCCGGCCGTCGGCCGTGATTACTTCGTCGCCGGGCACCAGGGCCCGGGCCATTTTGTCCACGATCCGCCCTCCGGGTTCCACGACCGTGATGCACCTTCCCGCGTGCTCCTCGGCCTCCCCGCCCGCCGGAGGGCCGAGGGTCCGCCGGGCATCCGAACGGAATCCGTACCAGGCCGCCACTCCCGCCAGCAGGAGCAAGGCTGCGAGCCATACCTTACTGCGGCGTCCCATCCCGGTACCCCTCCTCCCGCCGTACCTCGGGCCGGCGCAGGTGCTGCAGCAGCTTCCGCGGCCGCCCGGCGAGGGCCGGGCCCCCGGCCAGACGCTCCCGTGTTTCGCCCACCACTTCGGCAAGAATAACGGCCAGCACCGCGGATAGCACCACCGCGTCCAGGGCCCCCGCCCCTCCGATGGCCACCACACCCCGCACGCCGCTGAGTTTCAGCCACACCAGGTAGAAAACGTCGAAGAGGATTACCCCCAGGACGGCACCCACGCACGCCGCGCGCCGCGAGCGCCCCACCAGGTAGGCCACCGCGCCGGCCGCCAGGGGGTAGACGTACAGGGCGTCCAGCCACTGAAAGCGGCCGCCCGGCTCCACAAGGCCACGATTCAAGAGCGAACCCACGGCGTACCCCACCAGCGCGGTGGCGACCCCGGCCAGAATTCCCCGCCACCGCTCCAGGGGTGTACCGGCCCGCCAGATGAGGTATCCCGCCAGCCCCAGGGGTATGAGCCCGCCGCCGACGTTGACGGTCGCCGTCACCCCGGCCACCGGCAGCGGCAGGTCGATGAAGCTGCCCACGATCATGGCCACCAGCACGGCCAGGGCGGCCCGATCGTTCAAGCGCAGGCGGTCCAGGACGCGGTGCAGGACCCCCAGATATACCAGAAGCGAAAGCAGGACGAGCAGTACCAGCCCCAAGGGAAAACGCGTCATGCCTCAGACCTCCCCGGGTTAGCCTGCCCGTCCCGCTCCCGAATTATGTACTTGACCAGTGTTAAGGCCCGGCTCTGTGCCGGGCCCCACCTACTTTTCGAAGATGTCGCCCACCACGTCCCCGATGGTCACTTCCCCGGATTCCTGATTGCGCGCCTGGTGGCTTCGTCTGGAGCGGCCTTCCCTTTCCCGTACCGCCTCGCGTACCGAAAGGCGCATGCGCTTTTCCTCCGGGTCCACGCTGAGCACCTTGACCTCGATTTCCTCCCCTTCGGAGACCACGTCTTCCGGATGCACCACGTGCCGGTCCGAAAGGTGGGAAATGTGCACCAGCCCCTCCACACCCGGCTCCAGCTGCACGAAAGCCCCGAAGGGCGCCAGACGCACCACTTTGGCCCTCACGATACTGCCCACCGGGTATTTCTCCTTTGCCGTGGACCAGGGGTCGGGCAGCAGCTGCTTCAGGCTCAAGGAGACCTTTCCGCTCTCCCGATCGACCCGCAGAACCCTGAGGTCCAATTCCTCCCCCACCTGGACCGCCTCCGAAGGGTGGTTGACGCGGTACCAGGCCATTTCCGAAATGTGCAGCAGGCCGTCCACCTCACCCAGGTCCACGAAGGCCCCGAAGGGGGTCAAACGCCGCACCACACCCCGCACCACCTGGCCCTCTTCCAGCGAATCCAGCAATTCCTGGCGGCGCCGCGCCGCCTCTTCCTCCAGTACCGCTTTGCGGGAAAGGATGACCTTGCGCCGGCCCCGGTTCAGCTCGATGACGCGGGCGCTAATGGTCTGTCCCAGGTACTTGCTGAGGTCCTCGACGTAGCCCCGCTCTACCAGAGAGGCCGGCAGGAAGGCCCTCACGCCCACGTCCACGAGCAGGCCTCCCTTAACGACCTCCCGCACCACACCCTGAACGGGTTCCTGCCGCTCGAGGGCCTCACCCAGTCTCTTCCAGGCCCGCTCGGCGTCGGCCTTTTCTTTGGACAGTACCAGACGGCCCTCGTTGTCCTCCGCCTTCAGGACGCAAACCTCTATCTCATCCCCCACGCTGACCACTTCGCGGGGGGAGGAAACCTCACAGCAGGAGAGCTCCCGCAGGGGGATGACCCCTTCGGATTTCGCCCCCACGTCCACCAGGACCTCGTCCTCTCCCACGTGGACTACGACGCCGCGCACAATCTCGCCGTGGCGGAAGGTTTTAAAGGACATGGCTTCCTGCATCTCTTTCCTCGTTTCTTCTTCTTCCCTTGTTTCTTCTTGCCTCGTTTCTTCTTTCTGGATGTCTTCCATCTTCCTTTTGACCTCCTCGATTACCCGGTCAGGTGTGGACGCACCCGCCGTCAGTCCCGCCTTGCGGACGCCCCGAAACCATGACGGATGCAGGTGTGCTGGCCCTTCTACGTGGTACGTGGGGACCCCGGTAGCCCGACACAGAGCCGCCAGTTCCCGGGTATTGGCGCTCGTGAGGCCTCCCACCACGATCATGAGGTCGACCTCGCGCGCCAGTTCCAGGGCGGCCTGCTGGCGCCGTTGGGCGGCACGGCAAATGGTGTTGAACGTCCGCACCTCCAGCCCTTTCCTTTCAAGGGCCTCCGCCACGGCCTGCAATTCGGCCGCGTTCTTGGTGGTCTGCGCCACGACCCCCACCCGCGGCCCCAGGTCCAGTTCCCTCACTTCTGCCGGCTCACCAACCACTACCGCCCTGCCCTCAGCCCACCCGACAATGCCACGCACCTCAGGATGCTCTCTGTCCCCCACCACTACAACCGGTAACCCTTCCCGGGCTAGCTTATGTACCAGTTGCTGTACCTGACGCACGATGGGGCAGGTGGCGTCTATCACGTCCAGCCCCTTTTCCCGGGCGCGCGCCAGAACGTCGGGACCCACTCCGTGGGAACGAATGATCAGCGTGCCGCGTTCTACTTCGGCCACGTCCTGGACCGGCCTTATGTTTAAGGCCGCCAGTTCCGCGACCACCTGGGGATTGTGAATGAGCGGTCCCAGCGTGTAAACGGGCCCGGTCCGCTCAATGGCGGCCCGGCGGGCAAGATCCACCGCCCGCCGCACGCCGAAGCAAAACCCGGCCCTGGCGGCTACCCGGACCTCCATTCTCCAGTTCCTCACCCTCTTCCCGTAGGATTTCGATGGCCTGCATGATGGCCCTGCTCACGGCATCCAGGTCCTGCTCCCGACCGGCAAAGGCCATCGGCCGACCTATCCGCACGGAAACCCTCCCGATCAGGCCGCGGCTGCCCCGAATGTACACCGGCAAAACCGGCACGCCCGTGCGTAAGGCAAGCACCGCGGCGCCGGACTGCGGCGGCAGGAGCCGGCCGGTACGGCTGCGCGTACCCTCGGGAAAGATGCCCACCGCCCGACCCTGACGCAGCAAAGTGAGTGCCGTACGGTAGGCCGCCCGGTCCGCCGCACCCCTGCGCACCGGAAAGGCACCCAGCCAGCGGATGACGCGGCCCAGGCCGGGTATGCGAAACAACTCTTCCTTGGCCATGAAAAAAACCTGCCGCCGCAACGCACAGCCCAGGATCACCGGGTCCCAGTAGCTCGTGTGGTTGGCGACCACGATCAGGCCGCCGGCGCTTGCGACCGGCACCGCCTCCCTCACGGTCATGCGGCGTACGGTCCTCAGGAAAAGGCGGCAGATACACCAGGCAAAACGATAAAACGGCGTCACCGCGCCTCTCCTACCCGCGCTACTATGGCCTCCACCACTTCCTCCGGGGTCATGGCGGTGGTATCCAGGATGAAGGCATCGGGCGGACACACGAGCGGACCCACTTCCCGCGAGCTGTCAATGCGATCCCGCTCCCGGATTTCGGAACACACCTCTTCCAGGGTGGCCGGATAGCCCCGGCCCCGCATTTCCCGATAACGGCGGTACGCCCGGACATCCTCGCGGGCGGTGAGGAAGAACTTCGCCGTGGCGCCGGGCAGTACCACCGTCCCGATGTCCCGTCCCTCCATCACCACCCCGCCGGCGGCGGCCATGCTCTTCTGCCTTCTGACCAGTTCTTCCCGCACTCCCGCGGCCCTGGCAACCGCGGAAACGTGACGGGACACCTCCGGACTCCTTATGGCCGCCGTAACGTCTTCTCCGTCCAGGTAGACGCGAACCGCCCCGTCTTCGGCCGGGACCAGCTCGATGCGGATATCCGCCGCCAGGGCGGCCAGCGCCCCTTCGTCTTCGACGTCTATCCCGGCCCGCAGGGCCGCCAGTGTCACGGCGCGGTACATGGCGCCGGTATCGACGTACAGCAATCCCAACCTCCGGGCCACCATCCGGGCGACGGTACTCTTCCCCGCCCCCGCCGGCCCGTCAATGGCAATAACGGGTTTCCGCAGCATCTGGCTCCCCGAGGCAACCGAAACGTCATTTAGCTATTCGACACGACACCGCGATTTCCTGCAACCGCTGGAAATATTATTCTACCCTGAGCGAATGCAATATACCGCCGAAACCGGGGAAGGAAACCCCGATGGCCCGGGCCCCCCGCACCACCGTGGTCCCGCGGGCGACCAGACCGGCCACGGCCAGGGCCATGGCCACCCGGTGGTCGCCGTGGCCGTGGCATACGGCCCCCACCAGGGGGCGTCCACCGGCGATCTCCAGACCGTCGGGAAGCTCTTCCACCCGCGCCCCCAGACGGCGCAGCTCGCGGGCCATGGCGGCCAGACGGTCGCTTTCCTTCACCTTCAGCTCGGCCGCGTCGCGGATCACGGTTTTGCCGCGGGCCACGGCGGCGGCCACGGCCAGGACCGGAATCTCGTCCACCGCCCGCGGCACGAGGGAACCCTCGATCACCGTGCCGCGCAGTTCGGCGGCCCGCACGGTAATGTCCCCCACCGGCTCCCCGTTCCACTCTCCCTTGGGAACGACCCGTACGTCGCCGCCCATGGCCCGCAAAACGTCCACGACCCCGGTCCTTAAAGGGTTGAGACCCACGTCCCTGATGGTGACCTCCGAGTCGGGCACTATGCTGGCGGCCACCAGGAAAAAGGCCGCCGCGGAAATGTCCCCCGGCACCCGCAAAAATCGCCCCTGCAGGGGAGTAACGCCCCCCGGCACCGTTACCGCATTCCCGTCCACCTCCACCGGAACACCGAAGAACCGCAGCATGCGCTCCGTGTGGTCGCGGGTGGGCACGGGCTCCCGGACCACGGTGGGGCCTTGCGCGAACAGTCCGGCGAGCAACAGCGCGGACTTCACCTGGGCGCTTGCAACCGGCAGGCGGTAATCTATGCCCCGGAGCGACCCGCCCCTGACGGCCAGGGGGGCCCGGGAACCCTCCCCGCGGCCCCAGACGGAGGCCCCCATGGCCCGCAGGGGCCCGGCCACCCGATCCATGGGACGGCGCCTGAGGGAACGGTCCCCGGTCAGGACCGCGAAAAAGGGGCAGGCCGCCAGCAGGCCCAGCAACAGCCGCATGGTGGTGCCCGAATTGCCGCAGTCGAGCACTCCGTCCGGTTCGCGCCAGGCCGCCAATCCCCGCCCGTGCACCGTCAGTGTTCCGTTGTCCCCTGTGATCTTCACCCCCAGGGCCTTCAGGCACCGCACCGTGGCCAGGCAGTCGGCCCCGAAGAGGAAATTCTCGATGACCGTGTCTCCCACCGCGCACGCCCCCACCAGGGCCGCGCGGTGGGAAATGGATTTGTCCCCGGGGACCGTGATGGTTCCGGACAGCCGGCGCGGCGGCGTTACCACGAGTGCCACCGGAATATCCCCCTAACGTTTCCTGGCCTGGATGCCGCGGGCCAGCAGGACCTCAACGGCCCGCTCCTGGCTGGCGGCGTCGGCAAAGGCCAGCCGGATGGTACCCCCCTCCCCTTCCCGCACGCGCAGGATTTCGATATCGCTGATATTGATTCCTGCGCGGCCGAGGTGGGTACCCACCTCCCCGATGATTCCCGGGCGGTCCGGCACCGTAATCACTACCTCGTACTGACAGGGGAGATAGCCCTTGGTACGGGCCGGCAATGCCGCCCGCACCGCGGCCGCATCCTCCAGATAGCGCCGCACGGCCAGCCCGTCGCCCTTACGGATGTACCCTTCGAGGAGGTCCAGCTCGGCCCGGAAAAGCCCCAGCATCTCGAGGAGCCGGGGGGCGTTGTACCTGAAAATATCCTCCCACAAAGGAGGATTGCTCCCCGCCACGCGCGTGGTGTCCCGGAAGCCGCCGGCGGCCAGGGCCAGCATCTCGTCGCGCTCCGGCCGGCGGCCCACGGTGCTCATCAGGGCCGCCGCCACCAGATGCGGCAGGTGGCTGACCGCGGCCATTAACCGGTCGTGGTGCCGGGGGTCCATGGTCACGACACGGGCCCCCACCCCCTCGGCCATCCCGGCCACCCTGGCGACGGCCCAATCGGGAGTCTCCGGGGTGGGCGTAATGATGTAATAGGCGTTTTCGAACAGGTAGCGGTCGGCCCCGACCATCCCCGCGTGCTCCGAACCGGCCATGGGGTGGCCTCCCACGAACCCCACCTCCGGGGGCAGGGCCCGGGAGGCCGCCTGCACCACCGGTCCCTTGACGCTGCCGGTATCCGTCACCACAGTGCCGGGGGCCAGGTGGGGCCGCAGCTCCTCGAGGACCCCGGGAATGGTACCCACCGGGGTGGCCACGACCACCACCTCGGCCCCGCGCGCCGCCTCCGGCCCCGCGGCCCGGTGGATGGCGCCGGCCTGCAGGGCCAGGCGCAGGTTCTCCTCGTTGGGGTCCACGCCCACGACCTCCCGGGCCAGCCGCCGCCCGCACAGGGCCAGCCCGAGGGACCCCCCGATGAGGCCCACGCCGACGATTACCACGCGCTCCGGCATGGTTCTCCCTCAGCCCGCCAGGGCCACCGGAGCCTGCGGTTCGGCGATGCGCCGGCCCACGGCCGCGGCCACCCGGCGCAGGCGCTCCATCATGGCGGCAAAGTTTTCGGGAGTGAGGGATTGGGGCCCGTCACAGAGGGCCTCCATGGGATCGGGGTGCACCTCCACCAGCAGTCCGTCCGCGCCCGCGGCCACGGCGGCCAGGGCCATGGGCGGCACGAAGCGCCACTTCCCGATGGCGTGGCTGGGGTCCACCACCACCGGCAGATGGGAGTGATGCTTGACCACCGGCACCGCGGTCAGGTCCAGGGTATTCCTGGTGTAGGAGTCGAACCCGCGGATCCCCCGCTCGCACAGGATGATGCGGTGGTTCCCGCCCAGCATAACGTACTCGGCCGCCATGAGCCACTCCTCGATGGTGGCCGAAGGACCGCGCTTCAGCAGCACGGGCTTGTCGACCCGGGCCACCTCCCGCAGCAGGCAGAAGTTCTGCATGTTGCGGGCCCCGATCTGCAGGATGTCCGCGTAGCGGGCCACCAGTTCCACCGTGCGCGGGTCCACCACTTCGGTGACCACCAGCAAGCCCGTCTCCTCCCGCGCCTCGGCCAGGATCTCCAGCCCCCTTTCCTCCAGACCCTGGAAGGAATAGGGCGAGGTGCGGGGCTTGTAGGCGCCGCCCCGCAGGATGGTGGCCCCGGCCGCCTTCACCGCCCGGGCCGCCGCCAGCAACTGCTCCCTGCTTTCCACGGCGCAGGGACCGGCCATCACGTGCACGGCCTCGCCCCCGATTTCCAGGTGACCCACCCGCACCACGCTGCCGTTCTCGTTGAAGGCCCTGCAAACCATCTTGTAGGGCTGCAGGATGGGCACCACGCGTTCCACACCCGGCATGGCCTCGAGGGCCATCTCGGCCACCCTCGTGCGGTCCCCCACCACCCCGATGATGGTGCGCTCCACGCCCCGCGAAACGTGGGCCTGAAAACCGGCCTGTTCCAGACGCGCCACCACGGCCGCAATCTGTTCCTCGCCGGCCCCGTAATTCATGACCACGATCATGAATCCTTCCTCCCGGTAACCTTATTATGCTACGGTACCGCGGCACGACGGTACCGAGTCAATCGGGTAGCAGATGCCGATATCCCCGTGAACGCCGACCGTGACTAAAATAGCAGGCACCCGCAAGGGGTGCCGTACAAAAGCAACAATAAGGCCACCGGTCTCCCTCCCTTTCCGTCCTGCCGTCCTCCGAGGGTGCTGGTCCCGCCTGGCAAACTTTCGGCGCGGCGGGCGCCATCCTACCGTTCACGTCCTTATTTTAGCACAAGGCGACCCCCTGCACAACCACCCGGTCCCCCCGCCGGCATCCGCCGCTCGCACGCGCGTACTCCGCTGCGTACCGATAAGACCGGACGTGGCTTCGAGGATCACCCCACGGTAATGGGCGTCCGGACGCGCACGGCCAGCCTGAGCCTGCGCTCCACCTCGTCCCAGTGGACCACCCGCCACCAGGCCCGCACGTAGTCGCCGCGCCGGGCCGGCACAGCTCCGGCCCGGGCACGGGGTGCACTCCGCGGTGAAAATGCGGTTGACAGGGGACCGATCCCGTGGTAATATGTCACCAGTTGAATAGCTACCAGCCGAGCAGAGCCGAGGCGAGACGAGCAGAGCTGAGATGAGGGCGCCTTTTACCGGTCAAGAGCCGGCGCTCCGTCTGAGTGCCGGTTTTCGTTTTTCCGCGGGGGGTGGCAAGGCTGTACTATCCCGGCGAGAAGGAATTCGCGGCCCTGGTCCGGTCAGGCTACAACCTGATACCGGTCTGGACCGAATGGACCGCGGACCTGGACACCCCCATCTCCATCTACAAGAGGCTGGCGCCGCGCGCCCCTTCCTTTCTCCTGGAAAGCGTGGAGGGCGGCGCCTACCTGGCCCGCTACTCTTTCCTGGGCTGTGATCCCTTCCTGGTCTTCCGTTACCGCTCCGGGCGGGCGGAGCTATCGGTCAACGGCGCGCGCCGCACGGTCTCCGGCAGGCCCCTGGAGCTGCTCCGCACGAGCCTGGAGGGCTACCGCGTGCCGCCCCTGGAAGGGTTGCCCCGCTTCTGGGGCGGGGCGGTGGGATACCTGGGCTACGACGTGGTACGCTACCTGGAAAGGCTCCCCGCGCGGGCCGCGGACGACCTGAACCTCCCGGAGGCGGTCTTCGTTTTTCCCGGGGCCGTCCTGGTGTTCGACCATCTGTACCAGCAGGTGCGGGCCGTCGCCAACCTGCCGGTAACCGGGGAGCCGGAACGGGCCTACAGGCGGGCCGTGGCCTGCCTGGAGGCCCTGGTGACCGCGGCCCGCGACGGCCCACCGCAGGCCTACGGGGTCCCCGCCGTGAGGCGGGCCTGCGCCGCGCTTGAGCCCCGCTCCAACGTGGGATACGATAGGTTCACCGCGGCCGTGCAGCGGGCCGGCGAGTACATCCGGGCCGGCGACGTCCTCCAGGTGGTCCTTTCCCAGCGGCTGGAGGTGCCCTTTGCCGGCAGCCCCTTCGAGGTCTACCGCCGGCTGCGGGCCCTGAATCCCTCCCCCTACATGTTCTACCTGGACCTGGGGGGGCCGGTACTCGTGGGCTCTTCTCCGGAGATGCTGGTGCGGGTGGAGGGCGGGGTGGCGGAAACCAGGCCCATCGCCGGCACGCGGCCGCGAGGGAAAGACGCCGCCGAGGACGAATTACTGGCGCGGGAGCTGTTCGAGGACCCGAAGGAAAGGGCCGAGCACGTGATGCTGGTGGACCTGGGGCGCAACGACCTGGGCCGGGTCTGCCGTCCGGGCTCGGTGACCGTGACCAGGTTCATGGTCACCGAAAGGTTCTCCCACGTCATGCACCTGGTGTCCCACGTGCGCGGAGAGCTGGCCCCGGGAAAATCGGCCTTCGACGCCCTGGCCGCCTGCTTTCCGGCCGGCACGGTCTCCGGGGCGCCCAAGGTGCGGGCCATGGAGATCATCGAGGAACTGGAGCCCGTGCGCCGCGGCCCCTACGCCGGGGCCGTGGGCTACTTCAGCTTCGACGGCAACATGGACACCTGCATCACCATCCGCACCATCCTCATCCACGACGGGCGCGCCTACGTTCAGGCCGGGGCGGGCATCGTGGCCGATTCGGTGCCGGAACGGGAGTATTTCGAGACCCTGAACAAGGCGCGGGCACTCCTGGAAACCCTGGGGGGAAACGGGCATGGTGCTCATGATTGATAATTACGATTCCTTTACCTACAACCTGGTGCAGTACCTGGGCGAGCTGGGGCAGGAGGTGCTGGTGTACCGCAACGACAAAATCACCCTGGACCAGATCGCGGCCCTGAAGCCCTCCCACGTCATCCTATCGCCCGGGCCCTGCACCCCCAACGAGGCCGGGATCTGCCTGGACCTCATCCGGTACTTCGCCGGGCGGATTCCCATTCTGGGCGTGTGCCTCGGGCACCAGGCCATCGGCCAGGCCTTCGGCGGCCGGGTGGTGCGGGCGCCCCGCCTGATGCACGGCAAGACCTCGGCCATCCACCACGACGGCCGCACCATCTTCGCCGGCATCCCGAGCCCCTTCACCGCCACGCGCTACCACTCGCTCATCGTAGAAAAGGATAGCCTGCCCGACTGCCTGGAGGTTACGGCCTGGACCGACATGGGCGAGATCATGGGCCTGCGCCACAGGGCGCTGCCGGTGGAGGGGGTGCAGTTCCACCCCGAATCCATCCTGACGGAGTACGGCCACGACCTGCTGGCCAACTTCCTGCGGCTGGGCCTTTGAGGGTGAGAAGGGGCGCGACTTACGAGACGAGCGGAGGCGAGACGAGCATGCTGAGGGAAGCCATTGCCCGCGTGGTGGCGGGCGAGCACCTGGACGAGCGCACCGCGGAGGCGGTCATGGGGGCCATCATGCAAGGAAAGGCCACGCCGGCCCAGGTCGGGGCCCTGCTGGTGGGCCTGCGCATGAAGGGGGAGACGGTGGGTGAGATCACCGGTTTTGCCCGCGCCATGCGCTCCCACGCCCGGAGGGTCGATTTTCCCCATCCCCTGCTGGCCGACACCTGCGGCACGGGCGGCGACGGGGCGGGCACCTTCAACATCTCCACCGGCGCGGCCCTGGTGGCCGCGGCCGCGGGGCTACCCGTGGCCAAGCACGGAAACCGGTCCGTTTCCAGCCGGTGCGGCAGCGCCGACGTACTGGAGGCCCTGGGGGTACCGGTCGAGATGGATCCGGCGCAGGCGCGGGCCTGCCTGGAGGCCACGGGCTTTACCTTTCTCTTCGCCCCCCTTTTCCACCCCGCCATGCGCCACGCCGCTGGCCCCCGCCGGGAGGTAGGGGTGCGCACGGTCTTCAACGTCCTCGGACCCCTGACCAACCCGGCCGGCGCCCGGGTCCAGGTCGTGGGGGTGTTTCATCCGCAGCTGGTCCGTCCCCTGGCCGAGGTGCTTCAGCACCTGGGCGTAAGGGAGGCCTTCGTGGTGCACGGGGCCGGCGGCACCGACGAGCTCACGCCGGCCGGTCCGGCCGTGTTCTGCCGGGCTGCGGACGGGCGGCTCGAGGAAGGGTACCTGGACCCCGCGGATTACGGCTTCGCGCGCGCGCCGCTGGAGGCCCTGGCGGGCGGCGACGCCGCCACCAACGCGCGCATCTTACGCGAGGTGCTGGAAGGCCGGCCCGGACCGCGACGCGACGCCGTGGTGCTGAACGCGGCCCTGGCCCTGGTGGCCGGTGGCCTGGCGGGCGACCTCAAGGAGGGCCTCCACCTGGCGCAGACCACCATCGATTCCGGGGCCGCCCTGGGCAAGCTCGAGGAAGTGGTATCCTTCGGCCGCCGCCTCGGAGGCCGGGACGGGGGCGTGTGAAGTGCTCCTGGACACCATCGTGGCCGCCCGCAGGACCTCCCTGGAGCGCGCCCGGGTCGCAACCCCCCTCGAGGCCGTGAGGCGGGCCGCGGCCGCCGCGCCGCCGGCCCGGCCCCTGGCCGCGCGCCTCAGGATCCCGGGAAAGGTGGCGGTCATCGCCGAGATCAAGCGGGCCTCGCCGGTCAAGGGCATCCTGCGGGAGGAGTTCGACCCCGTGGCCCTGGCCCGGGCCTACACCAGGGGGGGTGCGGCGGCCATTTCGGTGATTACCGAGGAGGAATTCTTCCGGGGCAGCCCCGCCTTCCTGCCCGCCGTGCGCGGCGTCGCGCCCCTGCCCCTGCTCAGGAAGGACTTCATCTTCGACCCCTACCAGATTTACGAGTCCCGGGCCCTGGGCGCGGACGCGGTGCTCCTGATCGCGGCCATCCTGGACCAGGTCCAGCTCGCCGGCCTTCTGACCCTGACCCGGGAGCTGGGCATGGAGGCCCTGGTGGAGGTGCACACCGCGGAGGAGCTGCGGCGGGCCCTGGCCGCGGGCGCGCGGCTGATCGGCATAAACAACCGGGACTTGCGGTCCTTTCACACGGACCTGAACACCACCTTCGCTTTGCGTGGCCACATCCCGGACCCGGAGGTGACCGTGGTGAGCGAAAGCGGCATCCGCGCGCCGGAGGACCTCCGGCGCCTCGCCGCGGCCGGGGTCCACGCGGCCCTCATCGGCGAGGCCCTGGTGCGCGCCCCGGACCCGGAGGCACTCCTCAGGGAACTGGTGAAAGGCGGGTCCGGAGCATGATCGGGGTGAAGATATGCGGCATAAGGGACCCGGAGGCCGCCCTGGCCGCCGTGGCGGCGGGAGCCGACGCCCTGGGCTTCGTCTTCGCGCCCGGCCGCCGCCGCGTCGCCCCCGGGGAGGCGCGGGCCATCGTCGCGGCCCTGCCGCCCTTCGTGCTGACCGTGGGAGTCTTCGTGGACGCGCCGCTTTCGCAAGTGCTGGAGATCGCGGACCTGTGCCGGCTCCACGCCGTGCAGCTCCACGGCCGGGAACCGCCGGAATACTGCCGCGCCGTGCCGAGGCCGGTGATCAGGGCCTTCCACCTGCCCGCGGCCGACGAACCCCTGGACGAAGACGAGGCCGCGTTGCGGGCCGAGGCCCTTCTGGCCGCCGTGAAGCGCTACGACCCCTGCGCCGTGCTGCTGGACACCGGCACGCCGGACCGGCCCGGCGGCACCGGCCGGCCGGGGAACTGGACGGTGGCCCGGCTCGTGGCCGCGCGGCGACCGGTCGTCCTGGCCGGGGGGCTTAACCCGGACAACGTGGCCGAGGCGGTGCGACACGTGCGGCCCTGCGGGGTGGACGTCAGCAGCGGCGTGGAAACCGACGGCAAAAAAGACCCGGAGAAAATCCTGGCCTTCGTGGCCCGCGCGAAACAGGCCCTGTGTGCCACCGGGCAGCACGCAACGCCCGGACCCGCCCGGTAGCGGGGCGGCTGGGCCCGCGGCCGATACCACACACGGCCAGGATACCTTGAGGAGGCATGCACCGTGCACGCGGCAACACTACCCGACGCCCGGGGCTACTTCGGCCCCTACGGCGGGCGCTTCGTTCCGGAAACGCTGATGCCCGCCCTGGAAGAGCTGACCGCGGCCTACCGGGCGGCCCGGGAAGACGAGACCTTCCGCGAGGAACTGAATTACTACCTGCGGCACTACGTGGGGCGCCCCTCGCCCCTGTACTTCGCGGCCCGGCTTTCGGAAACCCTGGGTGGCGCACGCATCTACCTGAAGCGCGAGGACCTGAACCACACCGGGGCCCACAAGATCAACAACACCATCGGCCAGATCCTGCTGGCCCGCCGCATGGGCAAGACCCGGGTCATTGCCGAGACCGGGGCCGGCCAGCACGGGGTGGCCACGGCCACCGCCGCGGCCCTCTTCGGCCTGGAATGCGCGGTCTACATGGGAGAGGAGGACATCCGGCGCCAGGCCCTGAACGTGTTCCGCATGCGCCTGCTGGGCGCCACCGTGGTGCCCGTGGCGGCCGGACAGAAAACCCTGAAGGACGCCATGAACGAGGCCATCCGCGACTGGGTCACCAACGTGCGCACGACCTACTACCTCATCGGCTCGGTGGCCGGGCCGCACCCCTACCCGGCCATGGTGCGCGACTTCCAGTCCGTCATCGGCCACGAGGCGCGGCAGCAAATTCTCGAACAGGCCGGACGCCTCCCGGATTGCATCATCGCCTGCGTGGGCGGGGGCAGCAACGCCATGGGCATCTTCTACCCCTTCCTGGACGAGGACGTGGCCCTGGTGGGCGTGGAGGCCGGGGGCACGGGCACCGCGCCCGGAGAGCACGCCGCCACCCTCAATTACGGCCTGCCCGGGGTGCTGCACGGCTCCTACAGCTACCTGCTGCAGGACGAGGACGGCCAGGTGCTGCCCGTGCACTCCGTGGCCGCCGGCCTGGACTACCCGGGGGTGGGGCCGGAGCACAGCCTGCTCCGGGACACGGGTCGGGTGCGCTACACCACGGCCTCGGACCGCGAAGCCCTGGCGGCCTTCGAACTGCTGTGCCGCACCGAAGGCATCATGCCGGCCCTGGAGAGCGCCCACGCCCTGGCCGAAGCGGTGCGCCTGGCGCCGACCATGGGCCGGGACCGCATCATTCTGGTCAACCTCTCCGGCCGCGGTGATAAGGACGTGCACACCGTGGCCGCCCACCTGGGGGTGCAACTGTGAACCGCCTGGCAACCTGCCTCAATGACCTGGCCTCCCGAGGGGAAAAGGGTCTCATCGCCTACCTCATGGCCGGGGACCCGTCGCCGGACGCCACGCCCCTGCTGGTGGAGGCCGTGGCCCGGGCCGGGGCCGACATCGTGGAACTGGGCATTCCCTTCTCGGACCCCCTGGCGGACGGCCCCGTAATCCAGGCCGCGGGCCAGCGGGCCCTGCGTTCCGGGACCACCATGGCCGGGGTGCTGTCCCTGGCGGCCCGCATCCGCGAGAAGATCCCCGTGCCCCTGGTGTTCATGACCTACTACAATCCAATCTTGCGCTACGGCCCGGAGCGCTTCGTGGCCGACGCGGCGCGGGCCGGTGCCGACGGGCTCATCGTCCCCGACCTGCCCGTGGAAGAAGCCGGTAGCTTGCGCGACCTGGCCGACGCCGCGGGCCTGGCCCTGGTCCCCCTCGTGGCCCCTACCACGCCGGACGAGCGGATCGGGACCATCGCGGCCTGCGCCCGGGGATTTATCTACTGCGTGTCCCTGACCGGCGTCACGGGCGTGCGGGACCGGCTCCCGCCGGAGGTGGCGGAGTTCACGGCCCGCGTGCGCCGACACGCCCGCCTGCCCATCGCCCTGGGTTTCGGCATTTCCAAGCCCGAACACGTGGCCGCGGTGGCCCCCCTGGTGGACGCCGTCGTGGTCGGCAGCGCCCTGGTGAGGATGGTCGGTGAAAACGCAAAAGAGCCCGAGATACTGGCGGACCGGCTGGCCGCCTTCGTCCGTGCCCTCAAGGAACCCCTCAGAAATGAGGCCGGCGCGAAGCCGTAACGGGCCGCACGGTGCCGGCCGCGCCGGGTACCCCGGGCGGACCGCGGCGGCCCCGGATATGACGTCCGCCGCCGGCGCACCATTCACCAGGCCCGAACAAACCCCGCCGGCTCCCGGAGGTGAACAGAGCCCATGGAGGTCAAGTTCCGCCTGGCCGCACGCCACAACGCCCAGGCGCGGACCGCGGTGCAGATCGGCCCGGTAACCGTCGGCCGGGAGGACCTCGTCATTATGGCCGGCCCCTGCGCCGTGGAGGACTACGACCGCACCCTGGCCGCGGCCCTGGCCCTCAAAGAATACGGCGCTCACATTTTTCGCGGCGGTGCCTTCAAGCCCCGGACCTCGCCTTACTCCTTCCAGGGGTTAGGAAAGGAGGGCCTCGAGATCCTGGCCGCGGTGCGGGACGCCACCGGGCTGCCCGTGGTCACGGAGGTGCTGGACACCCGGGACGTGGAGCTGGTCTGCCGTTACGCCGACGTCATCCAGATCGGCAGCCGCAACATGCACAACTACGCCCTGCTGCGCGAGGTCGGGCGGGCCCGGAAGCCCGTGCTGCTGAAGCGGGGCCTGGCCGCGACCCTGGAGGAGTGGCTGCTGGCGGCCGAGTACGTCCTGGCCGAAGGGAACGACCGGGTGATCCTGTGCGAGCGGGGTATCCGCACCTTCGAAACCCACACGCGCAACACCCTGGACGTGGGCGCCATCGCGGCGGCCAGGAACCTGAGCCACCTGCCGGTCATCGCGGACCCCAGCCACGCCGCGGGAAGGCGGGACCTGGTGGCGCCGCTGGCCCTGGCCGCCGTGGCGGCGGGTGCCGACGGGGTCATGGTGGAGGTGCACCCCTGCCCGGGGGAGGCCCTGTGCGACGGGGACCAGTCCCTCGATCCCGCCGCCTTTGCCCGCCTGGTCCCCTTACTCCGGCAGGTGGCGCTCGCCCGCAACGGCCTGGCCGCCGCAGCGGGTTAAGCCCGAGGGCCGAGCGACCGGGTAGCCGGAAGCCTGAAGCCCGAAAACTCAGTGCGTCCCCTCCGAGGGGCGGCTCCGAGGGGCGGCCCGGACTTCCCGGCCGCCCCTGGCTTTTTTGGGCCCGTGGTCTCGATAAGGAATGCTCCCGCACCGGTCCCCTATGGACAGCCGGCCCCGGCTCTGGTATACTCGACCTGAGGATAAAGTTAGGGTGCGAACGTTCAAGCACGCGCCCGCAAAACCGCTGGTCCGGAGGTGCCGCCGTGCAACCCTGGCAGGAATGGAGCCGCCGTCTCAAGGAAGTCCTGGGCCTGGACAGTGGCCCGGTGGCCGTGACCTACACCGACGTCCCGGCCACCAACGGCCGGGCAAAACGCGTTATGGCCTGCGCGGCCTTCCACCTGGCGCGCAAGGGTATGACCTTCAACTTAACCGCCGAACGGTCCGTTTGCCCCGGGGGAACCCGTCACCTGGGCCTGGCAGAGGACACCTCCTGGGAATCCTTTCAGGCCACCAAGCGTTTCCTGGTACACGGAGAGAAGTTTCGGAGCTGCTACGCCGCGTACTTCCGTTCGGGGGTCATGAACCCCGCCCGTCCCCCTTACTATCTGGCCGAATACGTCGTCGTCGGTCCCGCCGAAGAGGCCGAGCAGAAGCCGGACCTGTTCCTGATCTTCTGCGAGCCGGCCCAGGCCAGCCGCCTCGTGGTGCTGGCCACCTTTGAGAGCGGGCTACCCCTGAAGGTCCAGGTATCCGGTTCGACCTGCGGCAGCGCCGTGACCTACCCCCTGGCCACGGGCCGCATCAACGTCAGCTTCATCGATCCCAGCAGTCGCCATCTGGTCAAGGGCTTCAAGCCCGGCGAACTGATCTTCAGCGTACCGTACTTCTACATGCCCAGCATCATTGACGCCATCGACAGGTCCACGGCCGGCACCGCCGCGCCGGGCATGACCTTCGGCGAACTCCTGAGCGGCGTGAAAGGCCGGTGATGCCGGGTGGCCCTGGGACGGGCTCTGCAACTGCCGCGCGAACTCCTGGTCGTCGGTGCGGCCATGGAAACGGGCCTGCTGGACGCGTTGAAGGAGGCCCCGCGCAGCGCCGCGATCCTCGCCGCCGACCTCGGCCTGGACCCCCGCGCCACCCGGGTGGTGCTGGAGGCCCTGGTGGACCTGGGCTACTGCGTCCGGGAGGGAGAAAACTTCCGGTTGAGCGACGGGGCATACCGGATGCTCTACGGGGAGTCGGAGGCGCCGGACACCGGTTTCCCTTTCATGCACGCATACAACCTGCTGGCCTCCTGGCTGGCCCTGCCGGAGGTGCTGCGCTCCGGCCGGCCGGCCCCGCGCCGTCGCGACCCGGCCCGGCAGCGGCACTACGTCGCGGCCATGCGCCACCACGCGAAGGCCTACGCGCCGGCGGTGGTGGACCTCTGCCTGGCCGGGCTGCAACCGCCGGTGCGGGTGCTGGACGTAGGGGGCGGGCCCCTGACCTTCGCCGAGGAGTTCGCCCGGCGGGGGGCCGAGGTGGTGGTCCTGGACGTTCCCGAAGTGGTGGAGATGATGGCGCCCCAGGCGGCCCGGGAGCCGCGCATCACCATGGTGGCCGGGGACTTCAACGTGGCCCTGCCGCCGGGGCCCTTCGACGTCGCCTACCTCGGCAACGTGACCCACATCTACGGCGAAGGCGAAAACCGCGCCCTCTTTTGCCGCGTGGCGGCGGTGCTGCGGCCCGGAGGCCGCATCGCCGTCACCGACTTCATAAGGGGCGTCAGCCCCGGAGCGGCCCTCTTTGCCGTCAACATGCTGGTCAACACCGAAAGGGGCGGCACCTGGACCCTGGGCCAGTACCGATCCTGGCTGCGCGACGCGGGGTTCTCGGAGCCGGAACTGCACGAGGCCGGCGGCCGTCACGTCCTCCTGGCCGCCAGACAAAACCGGCACACCTTGCGGGAGAGCGGAATATGAGCGAGGAATTGCGGAACAAAGCCCGTCGCATCAGGGATCTGCTGCACGGTGTCACGCGCAACCTGCGGCGTTACATCTTTTCGGAAATCGCGGGTTGCGGCCTGACCGTGCCCCAGCTCTTTCTCGTCCAGGAACTCCAGACCCAACCGGGATTGACCCTGACCGAACTCAGCGAGCGCCTGGGCCTTTCCAAGAGTACGGTCAGCGGGATGGTGGACCGGCTGCTGCGCCAGGGGGTAATCACGCGAAGGCGCAGTGAAACCGATCGGCGGGTGGTACACCTGTACCTGGCTCCGGCCCTGCTGAAGCAAACCAGCCGCCTGACCGTGCTGAAGGAAAACTACCTGGCCCGACTGCTGGGCCGTCTGGAACCCGGTGAGGTGGACGAAATCATCGCCGCCCTGGAGAAACTCGAACTGCTGGTCGATGCCGCATCGCCCGGGCTGCCCCTGGAGGGCCCCACCACGGCCCGCGAAATTCGGCCCGGGATGGGAATGAAAGCCGGAGGGGAGGAGGGTACCAGATGACGCCGGGGCCGGTCAAAACCGGCAAATGGCACGTCCTGGGCACCGTGGGGTTCGGGACCTTCGTCTCGGCCCTCAACGCCAGCATGATGAACCTCGCCCTGCCCTTCGTCGGTGCCCACTTCCAGGCCCGCATGCCGGTGGCCGAGTGGGTCATCATGGCCTTTCTGCTGACCATTTCCACGTTGCTGCTCGTTTTCGGCCGGCTGGGAGATACGTACGGTTTTCGGAAAGTCTATCTGCTGGGGACCGCCGTCTTCACCGTCGGTTCCGTGCTCTGCGGATTTGCCCCGTCCATCTACCACCTGATCGCCTTCCGGATCCTCCAGGGGCTGGGGGCGGCCATGATAATGGCCATCGGCCCGGCCATCCTCACCGCGGCCTTTCCGCCCCAGGAACGGGGCAAGGCCCTGGGATTCCTGGGCGTCTTCGTGGCCTCGGCCCTGGCCTCCGGGCCCACCCTCGGCGGTCTGCTCCTGAAATACGCCGGCTGGGAGTTTATTTTTTTCATTAACGGGCCGCTGGGAGTGCTGATCATGGTCTGGACCTGGCTGGTGCTGGCGCCCACGCCCCGGAGCCCCCAGCGCTTCGACCTGCCGGGAGCGGTCACCCTGTTCCTGGCCCTGGGGGCCCTGCTGCTGGCCCTCAGCCACGGGGAAGAGTGGGGGTGGGGGTCACGAGCCATCCGCACGCTGCTTCTCACCGCGGCCCTGTTCTTCCCCCTCTTCGTGTGGCGGGAACTCACCTGCCCGGCGCCCATGATGGAACTGCGCCTCTTCAAGAACCGCCTTTTCTCCGCGGCCACCGCCAGCGCGGTGTGCAACTTCATAGTCCAGTACATGGTGGTCTTCATGCTGCCCTTTTACTTCAAGGACGTACTGCGCCTGGACGCGGCCCAGGCCGGCGTGCTGCTCTCTGCCTTTCCCCTCGTCATCCTGGTGGTGGCGCCCCTCAGCGGCACGCTCTCCGACCGCATCGGCTCCCGGGGCCTGAGTTCCCTCGGCATGGCCGTTTCGGCGGTGTCGCTGGCCCTCCTGAGCCGGCTTACCCCCGAGAGTGCCTGGCCGGAAATCGTATGGCCCCTGGTGCTCCTGGGCCTCGGCAACGGCATCTTCCAGTCACCCAACAGCAGCGCCCTGATGGGCAGTGTGCCCCGCACCCACCTGGGCGTGGCCGGTGGCATGCTGGCCACGGCGCGCAACGGCGGCATGGTCCTGGGCGTGGCCCTGGCAGGGGCCGTGTTCAACCATCGGCTCCCGTTACACCTGGCCGCCACGGGCTCCGGTACGGTCGAAGCGGCGCACCTGGCCTTCGCCGCCGCGCTTCACGACACCATGCTGGTGGGCGCAGGCGTGGCCCTGGTCGGCATGGCCACCTCCCTGGTACGCGGTGCGCCGGCGGGCGGGCCCGCCCGCCGGCCCGGGCCGGAACGGCCGGAAATGGAATAAGCCTAACTCTCCCACATCACGCGGCCGCAATCCCGCAGGTCGTAGCCGCCGAGCGCGGCCACCCTTTCCCGGAACTCCGCCGAGTTGACGACGTCCATCACCCGCCGCACCACGGGCCGGTCCCAGTAGGCCTTGAGGAAGCACAGGTCGTAGCGTTCCTGGAGCACGGGGATGAACTCCAGGTTCAGGGCCCGCGCCGCGGCCAGAATCCCCAGGCCCGCGTCGGCCCGCCCGCTGGCCACGGCCACCGCCACGGCCATGTGGGTGAACTCCTCGTTCTCGTAGCCCCTGATCTGGTCCGGTGAAAGGCCCAGTTGCTTGAGCTTGTAGTCGAGGAGCACCCGGGTCCCGGCCCCCTTCTGGCGGTTCACAAAGCGCACCTCCGGTCGCGCCAGGTCCGAGATGTCGTGGATGCCTTTGGGGTTGCCCGGCCGCACCATCAGACCCTGCTCCCGGTAGGCCAGGTTGACCAGCACCACCGGCGTGCCGGGAAGGAGCCGCCGCAGGTAGGGCACGTTGTACTCGCCGGTCTCCTCGTCCAGCAGGTGGGTCCCCGCCGCGTGGGCCTCGCCCCGCCTCAAAGCCAGCAGCCCGGCCATACTGCCCACGTGGGCCGACGACAGCCCCGCCTCCGGGTACTTACGTTTCAGCAGGTCGGCCAGGACGTCCAGGGCCAGGTCGTGGCTGCCGATGACCACCACGGTCTGGGCGATCTCCTCCGGGGAGCGCAGGAGTTCCACCTCCACCCGCTGCCCGGCCTCCACCCCTTCTGCGGCGGCCGGAATCCTCAGGATGCCGTCGGCCCGGATGAGGGAAGTGATGAGCCCGGCCCCCCGGGCCAGGGGCGTGGCGATGAGCTTCTCGCCCACCTGACCCAGTTTGACGCGCACGAACTCCTCCACGCCCATGGCCGACACCAGGCGCCGGGAAAGCACCGCGGCGGTCCGCGGCCGCGCCGGCGGCACCCGGCCCTGCAGGCGGAATACCACCGGTTTCAGGAACAGCTCCGCGGCCAGCACCGCCGAAACGGGATAGCCCGGTACGCCCATGACCGGCCGCCCGGCCACCTCCCCCAGCACCACCGGCTTACCGGGGCGGGTGGCCACCCCGTGCACCAGCACGTTCCCCAGGGAGCGGAGCACCTCGGCCGTGAAATCCTCTCGACCGGCGGAAGAACCGGCGATGAGGGCCACCACCCGGTGGTCCGACACGGCCCGCCTGACCGCGGCCGCCAGGGCCTCGGGGTCGTCGCGCACGATCCCCATCCTGGTGGCCGTGCCGCCCCACTCCTCCACCAGGGCCGCCAGCACCCGCGAGTTGTAATCGACGACGTGGCCCGGCTCGAGCGCACTGCCGGGCTCCACCACCTCGTCGCCCGTGGCGATGACGGCCACCCGGGGCCGGGCCAGCACCGCCACCTCCGTGACGCCCCCGGCGAGCAGGCCCCCGATGTCCACCGGCCGCAACCGGTGGTGGGCCGGGAGGATCATCTCGGTGGCCACGATATCCTCCCCCACCACCCTCACGTGCTGCCAGGGTACGGCCGGGGCCACGATTTCCACCACCCCCGGCTCCACAAAGTGCACGTCCTCGATCATGATCACGGCGTCGCAGCCGGGGGGCAGCGGATCGCCGGTGTCCACGGGGAAGGCCTCGGCGCCGAGGCGCAAACGCAGCGGGGTCACCTCGCTGGCGCCGAAGGTGGCCGCGGCCTGCACGGCCAGGCCGTCCATGGCCGCCGAGTGGTAGTGGGGGGACGAAAGGCGGGCAAAGACCGGCTCGGCCGTGACCCGGCCCACGGCCCGCTCCGCCGCCACGACTTCCGGGGGCCCGGGCGCCAGGGCCCCCACCCCCTCCAGGTGCTCCAGCCAGCGCTCCAGGGCCTCGGGCCAGGGCCGGTCCTCCAGATAGACGTTGCGTTTGGGCAAAAATCACCCCTCCTTCGACGGGGAATTTTGCCTTCGGAAAGTCGTCCGGTTTTCGGGACCAATGGGTTGGCAAAATTCCCCGTCGCTCGTGACGGGCCCCAGCAGCCGCACCGGGACCTCTTCCCCGGCCTCCACGCCCTCTTTTTCCGGTGGAATCCAGGCCAGACCGTTGCTCCGCACCATGGTGCCGATGGCGCCGGACTTGCCCAGCACGGGATCCGCCAGAAGGCGTCCGCCGGCCCCGTAAACCCGCACCCTGACGAAGTCCTCCCGCCCCGGGGCCGAGCGTGTGCTGCGGGTGATGGCGGCCCGCACCGGGAACTCCGCCACCCTCTCGGCCCAGGGGTAGCCCCCGTAGAGCAGCAGGGGCTCCACCAGCAGCAGGTACACCACCAGGGCCGAGACGGGATGGCCGGGCAGAACCACCAGCAGACTCCGATCCACCGCCACGGCGGCGGTGGGCTTGCCCGGACGTACGGCCAGTCCGTGGAAGAGCAGCCGCCCCATCTCCCTGGCGACCCCCAGTACCACGTCGCGGGTCCCCACCGAACTGCCACCCGAGACCAGCACCATGTCGCCGCCGGCGCACGCCCTTTCCAGCACGGCCCGCAGGCTCGCGCGGTCGTCCCGCACGGTACCGCAGAGCCGGGGCACCGCGCCGGTGGCGGCGACCAGGCCGTACAGGGTGCAGGAATTCACGTCCCGCACCCGGCCCCGGCCGGGCTTCTCCCCGGGGGCCACGATCTCGTCGCCGGTGGAGACGATGGCCACGCGCCACCGTCGGGACACGTCCACCTCCGTGATGCCCAGGGCCGCCAGGACGCCCGCGTCTTCGGCCCGCAGGCGCCTTCCCGGGGGCAAAACGGGGCTGCCGGCCGGGACGTCCTCACCGCGCCCCATCACGTTTTCCCCGGGCGCCACGGGCCGCGTGACGCCGAGTAGTTCATGGTCGATCTCCTCGGTGTGCTCCACCATCACCACGGCATCGGCGCCGGGGGGCAGCATGCCGCCGGTGGGAATCCGCCAGGCCGTACCGGGCGCGACGGTTCCCCCGGGGGCCGAACCGATCACCACTTCCCCGGTCACGCGCAGGAGGGCCGGCAGGGCCTCCGAGGCGCCGAAGGTGTCGGCGGCCCGCACGGCGTAGCCGTCCACGGTGGCCCGCGCAAAGGGCGGCAGGTCCTCGGGTGCGGCCACCCCCTGCGCCAGCAGGCACCCGTAAGACTCGAGGAGCCCCACCCTCACGGTTTCGGTCCCGGGGGGCCAGAACCCGGCCAGCAACTCCCGCGCCCGGGAGAGGCTCACCACGTTGAAGAATTCCACGTCATCACGTCCCTACGGAAAACAGCCCAGTTCGCAGGCGCAGATCTTGATACCCAGGCGGTCGCAGGCCTCCCCGACCGTGCGCACCGGCACCCCCAGTTCCGCGGCCAGCTCCCGCGCCCGGGGACACGAGATCCGGCCCTCTGGGGCCGCCCGCCGCAGGGCCTCCAGGACCCGCGCCGGAATTTCCGTTTCCCGCTCCACCATCTCCCTCCCTCGCCGCGCCTTCGCATATCTTGTTCGCCCCGGAGCGGGAGTATCCTCCCCGCGCGGCGCGTTCAAAATAACGGTATGCGGGAACAGGAAATCCTCCAATTAGTTTTGCGGGCCCGTCAGGGTGACCTGCGGGCCCGGGAAGATTTGATAGAGGCGTGCAAACCCTTTATTGCGCGGGTGGCCGCCCGTATATGCGGGCGCTACCTGACCTGGGAAAACGACGACGAACTCAGCATCGCCCTGATTGCCTTCAACGAGGCCATCGACGCCTACGACGTCCGGCACCGCCGGAAGGTCCCCTTTCTCACCTTCGCCCACCGCGTGATCCACCGGCGCCTCACGGACCACTTCCGGCGGGAAAGAAGGCACCGGCAGCGGGACCTGCTGCCCCTGGACCTCACCGTGGAGGAGGTCCTCCTGGCGGACCGGACCCGGGCCCTCACGGCCTTCCGCCGGGAGCAGGAAATCCAGGCCGTGGCGGAACTGCTTGACCGGCTGAAGGAGGCCCTGGCGGTCTACGGCATCGGCCTGGCCGAGCTGGCCGCCGCCACTCCCAGGCACCGGGACACCCGTGCGGTGCTCGCCCGCGTGGCCCGGGTCATAAGCGCCAGTCCCGCCCTGCGGGAGCACCTGGAGCGCTACGGAACCCTGCCCCTGCGGGCCCTGGTGCGCCAGACCGGCGTGAGCAGGCGGGTTCTGGAAAGGGGCCGGCGGTACATCATCGCCCTGGTGGTGATCCTCACCCACCCGGACCTGACACCGTTGCGGCGCCTCCTTGGTGACCCCGACCGGAGCGACAAAAGGCACCTGCGGTAATGCCCAACGACCGCAATGGTAACGGCTATTACGGCAACACAAGAGCCCCTAGTTGAGGGGGCGGACGTGTCAGACCGCGGCCGCGGGGCCAGCCTTCTCCACCCGCACGGCGCAAACTTTGTACTCGGGAATCTTGGCCACGGGGTCGCGCGCCGGATTGGTGAGCCTGTTGATGGCCACGGCCGGGAAGTGGAAGGAGGTGAACACCAGTCCGGGCGGTACCACATCCGTCACGCGCGCCCGCACCTCTACCAGGCCCCGGCGCGAGGTCACCCGCACCAGGTCCCCGCTCTCGATCCCGAGCCGCGCGGCGTCCTCGGGGTTGACCTCCAGGTATTCCTCAGGGTAGCGCACTTCCAGGGTCCCGGTGCGCAGGGTCATGGTGCCGGTGTGGTAGTGCAGCAGGCGCCGCCCGGTGCTCAGGACCATGGGATATTCCTCGTCGGGCATCTCGTCGGGCGGGATGTGCTCCACGGGGTGGAACTTGCCCAATCCGCGGGCGAATTTCCCCACGTGCAGGATGGGCGTGCCCGGGTGGTCCTCCGCCGGACAGGGCCAGTGCAGGCCGCCCCTGTCCAGGCGTTCGTACGTGATGCCGGCGTAGGAGGGCGTGAGGCGCCGGATCTCTTCCATTATTTCGGCCGGCGACGCATAGCCCATGGGGTAGCCCAGGGCCCGGGCCACCAGGCAGACGATCTCCCAGTCGGCCTTCGCCCGGCCGGGCGGCTCCACCGCCTTGCGCACCCGCTGCACGCGGCGCTCGGTGTTGGTAAAGGTCCCGTCCTTCTCGGCGAAGCAGGCCGCAGGGAGCACCACGTGGGCCAATTGGGCCGTCTCGGTCAGGAAGATGTCCTGGACCACCAGGAAGTCGAGCTTCTTCAGGGCCTCGGTAACGTGGCCCGCGTCGGGGTCCGAGAGGACCGGATTCTCGCCCATGACGTACATGGCCCGGATGCGGCCCTCGCCCGCCGCCTCGATCATCTCCGTCACGGTGAGACCCGGCCGGGAGGGGATCTCCGCGCCCCAGGCCGCGCCGAATTTCGCGCGCACCGCCTCGTCGGCCACGCTCTGGTAGCCCGTGAGGACGTTGGGGAGCGCGCCCATGTCGCAGGCGCCCTGGACGTTGTTCTGGCCCCGCAACGGATTCACGCCCGAGGATTCCTTGCCCACGTGCCCGCAGAGCATGGCCAGGTTGGCCACGGCTAGCACGTTGGCCGTGCCGCAGGCGTGCTGGGTCAGGCCCATGGTGTAGAGGATGCTGGCGCGGGAGGCCCGGGCGTAGCCGCGCGCCACGGCCCGGATGGTGTCCGCGGGCACCCCGGTGATCTCGGCCACCCGTTCCGGCGGATACGCGGCCAGGGTCTCCCTGAGGGCCTCGAAGCCCTCGGTGCGCGCGGCCACGAAGTCGCGGTCCCAGAGTTCCTCCGCCACGACCACGTGGGCCAGCCCGTTAAGGAGCGCGACGTCGGTGCCGGGCCTGATCCTGAGGTGATGGTGGGCCAGACGGGCCAGTTCGGTATCGCGCGGGTCCACCACGGCGAGTACGGCCCCGCCGCGCAGCGCCTTCTTGACCTGGAGACCGATGACCGGATGGGCCTCGGTGGTGTTGGTGCCGATGGCCAGGATGAAGTCGGCCCCGCCGATCTCCCGGATGGTGTTGGTCATCGCCCCGCTGCCGAATGCTGCCGCCAGACCGGCGACGGTGGGGGCGTGTCAGAGGCGGGCGCAGTGGTCGATGTGGTTGGTCCCGACCACCGCCCGGGCCAGCTTGCTCAGCAGGTAGTTCTCCTCGTTGGTGCAGCGGGCCGAACTCAGGAAGCCGATGGCCTCGCCGCCGTGGGCCTCCTTGATTTCCTTGAGCCTCGAGGCCACCAGTTCCAGGGCCTCTTCCCAGGAGGCCTCCACCAGCTCCCCGTTTTTCCGGACCAGGGGCGCCTGCAGCCGGTCCGGGTGGTGGATGAAGCCCATGCCGAAACGGCCCTTGGCGCACAGGGCCTTCCCGTTGACGTCCCCGTCCGGCGCCGAAGTGACGCCGATGACCCGGCCGTCCTTGACGTTCAGCTCGATGGTGCAGCCCGTGCCGCAGTAGGGACAGATGGTGCGCACCTTCCGGACTTCCCAGCGCCGGCCCTTGCCCAGCATGGGCTTTTCCACCAGGGCCCCAACCGGGCAGTAGGCCACGCAGTTGCCGCAGAAGACGCACGTGGACTCGCCCAGGGGCACGTTCATGGCCGGCGTGATCCTGGTACCGAAGCCCCGGTAGGCGAAGTCCACCACGTGGCAGCCCTGGATCTCCTGGCACACCCGCACGCACTTGCCGCACAGGATGCACTTATTCATGTCGCGGACGATGAAGGGGTTTTCGTCCTCGACGGGGAGGGCGCGACGCTCGCCCGCGAACCCCGAGGCCCGCACCCCGTAATAGTAGGCGTAGTCCTGAAGCCGGCAATCGCCGTTCCTGTGGCAGGTCAGGCAGTCCTCGGGATGATTGGCCAGGAGCAACTCCAAAATCGTCTTCCGGGCCTCCAGCACCGGCGCCGAAGCGGTGTACACCACCATCCCCTCGGTCGCTTCGGTGACGCAGGAGGCCGGCAGGTTGCGCATGCCGGGGATCTCCACCACGCACAGCCGGCAGGCGCCCCAGGGGGAGAGGTCCGGGTCGTGGCACAGGGTGGGGATGAAGATCCCGGCCGCCTCCGCCGCCTCGAGTACCGAAGTGCCCCTGGGTACGGTCACCTGCCGCCCGTCGATCGTCAGCGTGACACTGGCCACCGATACAGCCTCCTTTCGTCGTGGAGGTAATGGGCCTGAGGGACCCGTCGGGTCGTGGCCCGCCGGTCCAAATCCGCAAACCTTACTAACTGACCGCCACGGCCCCGAACTTGCACTTCTCCATGCAGGTCCCGCACCTGGTGCACTTGGCCGGATCGATGACGTGCGGCTTCTTCTTCTCGCCCGTGATGGCACCGGCCGGACACACCCGGGCACACCGGGTGCAGCCGTTGCACCTGTCCTCCAGGATGTAGTAAGTTATGAGGGCGCGGCAGCTGCGGGCCGGGCACTTCTTATCGAAGATATGGGCCTCGTACTCGTGCCGGAAGTACCTCAGGGTGGAAAGCACCGGGTTGGGGCAGGTCTGCCCCAGGCCGCACAGGGACGTGTTGCGCACCACGTTGCCCAACCGCTCCAGTACTTCCAGGTCCTCGGGCTTTCCCTGGCCTTCCGTGATCCTGGTCAGGATCTCGAGCATGCGCTTGGTGCCCTCGCGGCAGGGGGTGCACTTGCCGCACGACTCTTTTTGCGTGAAGCTCAGGAAGAAGCGCGCCACGTCCACCATGCAGGTGTCCTCGTCCATGACCACCATGCCGCCCGAACCCATGATGGCCCCGGCGGCGGTCAGGGACTCGTAGTCCACCGGCAGGTCCAGCTTTTCCTCGGGCAGGCACCCTCCCGACGGGCCCCCGATCTGCACGGCCTTGTATTTCTTGCCCTCGCGGATGCCGCCGGCCAGGTCGAAGATGACCTCGCGCAGGGTGATGCCCATCGGCACCTCCAAAAGTCCCGTCTTGCTCACCTTGCCCGTCAGGCAGAACACCTTGCTGCCCTTGCTCTTCTCCGTGCCCATCGACGCGAA
>DYER01000082.1 GCA_020725605.1 Ammonifex sp.
CCCAGGGCCGGGTTGAGGCCGCCCACGACGTGCACCTCGCGCACGTTCAGGTGGCGGCCCGCCAGGGCCTTCTCCTCGATCTGGTCGAGGGTCAGGGTGTATCCCTCGGGGTGGCCCGGAGGCCTGCCGAAGGCGCAGAACCGGCAGCCGTTGACGCAGACGTTGGTGTAGTTGATGTGCCGGTTGACCACGAAGTACACCCGGTCCCCGTGCCTGCGCCGGCAGGCCAAACGCGCCAGGCGGCCCAGGGTGAGGAGGTCGCGCGTTGTGAACAGCCGGACGCCGTCCTCGGCCCCCAGCCGTTCACCGGCCTCCACCCTGGCCGCTATGTCGTCGAGCTCGTGGCCGCGTCCCGTCAAGGCACGCATCTCCTCACACGCGCTTTTACTCGTCTATTCGCCGTTTCCGGTGGGCGTTCCTCCTGCCGGAAATCCTTCGACGTCCCTTGCCGCCGAATTCCCCGCCTCCGTACGGTGTGAGGGCGGCGTGCCCCGGCGCGAAAGGCATAAGGAAGGGCTCCGGACCCCGGAGCCCTTCCTGCCTGTTTGTTTCATCCCCCTTGCGGGGAGCGGAGGTAGATGTTGGACGCCTCCGTCTCGATGTCCACCCTGTAGCGCCCGTTGCCGACCCGGCCGGTGGCCTTTTGCTCCCCGGTGCCGGTTTCTGCAAGGGTCAGGAGCAGGTTGGTGACGATCCTCCCGCCCCTGGACAGGGCCGTGACCCGGTAGCCCTCTCGCCCGGCGGGCAACTCGCACAGGACATTGCTGCACCCGGCGGCGGTTACCCGGGTATCGCCCCGTATGTCCCGCAGGTTTACGAGCAATTCCCGGCCGCTCACGGTCACCGGCCCGTCGATGTGCGCCGCGTCGAAGAGGCCGCCGCGCCCCTCGACCCTCACCGTCCCGGCGACGCCGTTGACCAGGAGGTGACCGTCGAACTTCGCCTCCAGGTCGCCCCGGAGGTTCTCTACGATCACGTCACCGTTGCGGTTGTCCAGGGTCAGGTTCCCGTCTACGCCGGCGATGTAGCCGCCGTGCGCAAACACCCTCACCCAAACATTACCTTTTACGCCGGTGATCTCAAGGCCCGGGCAACCGTCGATCTTGACGTCACCGTTTACACCGGCGACCGTGACCGGGCCGCCGTTTTCCACGACCAGCGAGCCGGTCAGTCCCCGTGCCGTCACCCCCGCGCTGCCGGTGATTTCCGTCCGCAGGCCCGCCGGTAGCGCCGCCGTATAGTTAACCCGAACGCCGCGTACCCCCTCGTCCCGGACCCGGGGCTCCTGCAGCTCGAAGATCAGCCGCCCGCCGTCCACAACCTGTTGCACGTGCACCCGGGAGAGGTAGGGGGCCGCCTGCTCCGGACGGTCGGCGTAGACGACGATCTCGTAGCCCACCTGGATCTCCTTGCCCGCCGCGCCCTTAAGTTCCACGCGCCCCCCCGGTTGCAGGAATCTTACAACCTCTATGCCGTCGGCCGCGCGGGTGACGGCGCCGGTCCGTGCCCGCTGCGGCATGTTTTCCCGGCCCCGAAAATCCGATGCCTCCTCATCGAAAAACACCCGGTGCAGGTAGTCGCCGAAAACGCCGTCGGCGCCGCGGAGCGCGAAGTCCTGAACGGCGAGGAACGCGAGGACGACCAGGAAGACGACAAAGATGGTTTTCGTCGGCACTTTGCCCATGCCTTACACCTCCACTTCGCGCTCCAGAAACCAGCCGTTCAGGGCGAAAAGGCCGGCCGCCAGGAAGAGAACCGTTACCACGGGCGCGGTGTTCACCGTGAACGTGCTGACCTGGGCCACATGCTCCCCGACCTTGCTCACGGTCCGCAGGGTTACGTCAGGCACCCAGGCAAACAGAGGGCTGAGCAGGGCGCCCAGCCGGAACAGCAGCCAGGAGACCACGAAGAAGGCCATGCCGGACGCCAAGCCCCGGAAGCGGGGAACCATCCGGCCCGCCAGAAAGGTGAACTGCCCCACCACCACCGCGACCACCGTGAACAGCCAGTAACCGGTGTAGAGCCACAGCGGGAGCGCCCACGGCTGGGGAACGTGAGGATCGTACAGGTCCCGCAGGGCATCGGGGGCCACCAGCGCGAGACCGCCGACACACAACAGGCTCAGCGCGGTGAAGCCGAGCTGTACGGCCAGCGCCTTGGCCCCGGCGGTGGTCCAGCCGCGCAGGGGCAGCGCGAGCAGGAGCTGGCAAGTGTTCGCGCTCCACTCCACGTGCAGGCCGTGGTAGGCGGTCCCCACCGCCCAGACCGGCAGTACCATAAGGGGCGCTAACGCCAGGGCCGTCACGTGGTTTTGGTCCCAGATGCCCACCCGGGAGGCCAGGAAGAGGTACCAGAGCAGCGCCAGCACCGCAAAACCCCCGGCCGGCAGGGCCGTGCCTTTAAGCTCCTTGAGCAGCAAGCGCCGGAACGCCATCTATCCATACACCCTTTCCCACAGGTCTTGAACGGAGCAGCCGTGAGCGGCGCGCAGGTTTTCCGCGGTCTCGCAGAGGGCCACCCGACCCTCGCGCAAGAATACAACCCTGTCGAAGACCCCTTCTGCCTCTTTGACCTGGTGGGTGGAGAGAATAATCGTTTGTTCGCCGAGGCGGTACTCGCCGACGACGGCCCTGATGATCCGCGCCCTCGAAGGGGGATCGATGCCGGACAGCGGTTCGTCCAGCAGGACCAGGGGTGCGCTGCGGGAAAGGGCCAGGACCAGTTTGAGGCGGGCGCGTTGCCCCCTGGAGAGCTCCCCCACCCGGCGGGCGGCGTCGAGTTCCATAAAGGCCAGAAGCGCCGCCGCCCGCGGGGCCTCCCAGTCGGCGTAGAAGGCCGACACAAAGTCCAGCGTCTCCCGCACGGTCATCCAGGGGTAAAGGTGATCGGTCTCCGGGAGGTAGGCGACCAGCGCTCTGGTGGCCGCCGAAGGCTTTTGCCCGTCAACCAGCACCCGCCCGGATGTGGGCCGGACGAGGCCGGCGATGGTCTTCAGCAGGGTGGATTTTCCGCTCCCGTTCGGGCCGAGCAGCCCGAAGATCCGGCCTCGTTCGAGCTTCAGGTCGATCCCGTTGAGGGCCCGGGTGCGGAAGTAAGTCTTGTGGAGGCCGTCAATTTCCACAATATAGGTGCTATTCGGCACCGGCATCACCCCTTTTCGTCTGCTCGTCGAGGGCGGCATCCACGAGGCGGCGGATGTCCCCTGCAGTGTACCCCAGGGAAAACATCTCCCTGAGAAACGCTCCCAGGGCGTCCCGGGCCATTTCGGCCCGGAGGCGCGCCACCAGGTCCGGATCCCCGCGGATGAAGGTGCCCTGTCCCCGCAGGGTCTCGGTCAGCTGCATGCGCTCCATCTCCTGAAAGGCCCTCTGGACGGTGTTTGGGTTGACGCCGGCGTGCTGGGCCAGTTCACGCAGCGAGGGGATCCTGTCGCCCGGCGCCAGCTCGCCCCGGGCCACCGCCCGCCTTATCTCGTCCACGATTTGCAGGTAGATGGGTCTGGCGGGATCGAAGTCAAGGCGCACGGCCTGCCTCCTTCCTGCGCCGGCGGCCTGAAGTAGTGCACTACCTCACTAGTACACTATGAGTATAGAACGCCCTGGGTACGCATGTCAATAGCGATCTTTGGATGTCCTGCTGGAACGCTACCCGGTGGACATCAGCCGCGGGCTGGGCCCCAACGGCGTGCCGTTCCACCTCTTCCGCCCGCCGGAGGTGGCCGCGCCGACCCTGTTTTCAGGAGTTGGTGCCTTTGGCCGAGTAACAAGGATTCGGTCGTTCCGTCTAGGCCAACAGAGGGTTCGAAAGGGGAGGGACGGCGTGTCTCGCAAAGCATTTCTTGCCGTTTGCCTTTTGCTCGGGACGGTGCTGGCGGTCGCCGGCGCCGGCTGTGGACCCCGGGCGGGGCCGGACCGGCCTCCGGCGGCGCAAGGCCCGCCGCGGCAACCGCTGCCGGAGAAAACCGCGGAAGTCGCCGGCGTGAAGGTCACCGTCGGCGGCGGGGTGGGGAGGACGTTTACCACCTGGCCACCTTTGACGCCGGGGGAACGTTCGACTATGCGGCGCCGGATGTTTTGTTCTCGCCCGACGGGCGCACGGTGGCCTTCAAGGCCTTTAAGGCCGGGCCGGACGGCGGTTCGCAGGGCCTGTGGGTCGTGGCGCTCGACGGTTCCCGGGGCAGGCAATTGGACGAAGTTGGGGAAGGGGAGAATCTGGTGTTGCACCTGCTGGGCTGGACCCGGGACAATCGGGTGCTCTTCGCGCGGCAGGGCACCCAGCCGGACGGACCGCACAAAGGCGGGCGGGGCGTTTCGTTCCGGTTGGCGGCGCCGGAAGAGGGGGAGGCCCGGGAGGTGGCCTGGCTGCCCGTACCCAGGGGCGCGGTAAACCAATTACAGTTCTTGCCGGACAAAGGGAGCGTATTCGTGCACGTGACGGGAGCGCTGTGGCGGGTTGATATTCCCGAGGGTACAAGGACCCTGCTGCGGGGCAATCTGCCGAGCTACGACGGGCTTTTCTACCCCCGCTTGTCCCCGGACGGGAACTGGTATGTCTACGAGTTGCTGGAACCCGACAAGAGCGGTATCTACGTGCTGGCCACCGCCGACGGTGGAGAACGGGCCCTCGCCCCCAGCGGTCGCACGTGGAATTTCCATCCCCAATTCTCTCCCGACGGCGGCCACCTGGCCTATTACGCGGCCCCCTTGAAGACGGGCAGGTCCGGCCGGGGCGCCTGCGACTACGACATCGTACCCGAAGAGGACGACCCGGCCCCGGTCGCGGCGGTGGTGGAAATAGCCACCCCCGAAGGGCAGAAGGTGGCCAGGCTTACCGTGCCGGGGATGAAAATTGCGGGCCTCTGCTGGTCGGCCGACGGCCGGTACCTGGCGTTCGCCGCGGGGAAAATCAGGGAGGAGGCCGGTGAAACGGCCGGCACCCGCGGGATGGACCTGATGGAGTGGCACTCCCTTTGGGTTGCCGACCTGCGGGGCGGGTTGAAAAAGGTGGCCGATCTGGAGCCCACCGCAGGATACGTTAACGTACTCTCCGTCGGCGGAGACGGTACCAGGGTGTACTATGTGACGAGCAACCGCGACACGCGTACCCTGTGGCTCGGTCGGGAAGGGATCCCGCCGGTGGCACTCCTGTCGGCCTCCACGGCCGCCGGCGGGTCCGCCGCCGACGTCGTGCCCGTTTACGGTGAGGACCTCCTGGTAGGCTGGCGCGGGCCCGCGGGGGACGAAATTTTCCGCCTCCGCGGTACGCAGGCCGTCCCGGTCACCGCCGACGGGGGCGACAAGGCCGTCCTCGGAATGGCGCAGAATCGGCTGGTCTACCTGCGGTACGATCGGTCGGACGTCAGGAATCGGCTGGTGATACTGGCGCTGGAGTAACGTCTGAGCCCCACCGGCGGGGGCCCCAAACACGGCCGCGCGGCCGGCCGGCATGGTGGACCGGTCCGCGGCGGTCAGGCGGGCCGTGCCGCAGGTGCCGGTCATCGCCGCCGGGCGGCCGGCCACGCCGGAGGTCGCGGGCCGCGCGCTGGCGGAACAAAGGGCGGACCCGGCGGGCCTGGCCCGGGGGGATCCTGGGGACCGGGTGGGGAGGGCACAACGGGGCGAACGGGTGGTCACGTGCGACCCCGCGTGTCATGTGTGCATGAAGCGCGTGTCCGGGGCCCTGCGGGTAATCGCCCGCGCTGGCCCAGGGAGCGCCAAAACCGGTGGCGCGAGCTGTTCGGGAGATGAGGTCAGGAACGACTGCCCGTTGACGAGCCGAAGCGGGTGTGAGGGACGGAGGCGCCGTAGCATCTCCACGAAGTAATCCAGACCCAGGGCCGGGTTGAGGCCGCCCACGACGTGCACCTCGCGCACGTTCAGGTGGCGGCCCGCCAGGGCCTTCTCCTCGATCTGGTCGAGGGTCAGGGTGTATCCCTCGGGGTGGCCCGGAGGCCTGCCGAAGGCGCAGAAC
>DYER01000083.1 GCA_020725605.1 Ammonifex sp.
ACGGAAGGGTATCGCGGTGGCCGGGGCCCACGGCAAGACCACGACCACGGCCATGCTGGCACTGGTGCTTACGGCCAACGGCTACGACCCCACGGTGCTGGTGGGAGGCGAAGTGCCGGCCCTGGGAGGCAATGCCAGACTGGGGCGGGGGGAGTATATGGTGGCCGAGGCCGACGAGAGCGACGGGTCCTTTTTACTTCTAAACCCCCACGTGGCCGTGGTGACCAATATCGAAAACGACCACCTGGATTACTATCACAATCTGGCCAATATCGTGGAGGCCTTCGGCCGCTTCGTACAGGGCGTGAACCCGGACGGTGCCGTCGTACTCTGTGCGGATGACGCCAACGTCCGGAAGATCCTGCCCGGGATTCGGGCGCGGACCGTCACTTTCGGCCTTGCCACCTGCGACGCCGACTACACCCTCCGTGAATGGAGCCTGAACGGCGCAGGGGCCACTGGAGAAGTGTTCTACCGGGGGCGTTCCCTGGGCACGGTAAGGCTTTCGGTGCCGGGACGGCACAACCTTGCCAATGCCCTGGCGGTGATAGCGGTCGGACGCCTCCTGGGGCTGGAACTGCCCGCGATGGCCGGGCCGCTGGCCGATTTTCGTGGTGCAGGAAGAAGGTTCCAGCTACTGGGCGAAGTACGGGGGGTACGCGTGGTCGACGACTACGCCCATCACCCCACGGAGATCCGGGCCACGCTGGCGGCGGCCCGCACCACGGGTTGCAACCGCATCATCTGCGCCTTCCAGCCGCACCGCTACACCAGAACCAGGTTGCTGGCCGAGGAGTTCGGCCCGGCCTTCTCCGACGCCGACGTGGTGGTGATCAGCGACGTGTACGGCGCCGGCGAACCGCCCATCGAAGGGGTGACGGGCGAACTCATCGCGGGGAGCGTGCGCCGCTTCAAACCCGACGTGGTCTACCTGCCCCGTTTAGAGGACGTAAGTTCGTACCTCGCAGGTATCGCCCGGCCCGGAGACCTGATCATTACCATGGGCGCGGGCAACATCTGGGAAGCGGGGGTCGTACTGGTCAGGCAACTGGAGGAACGCTGAATGGCCCACGAACCGTTGCAGAGGCAACTGGCCGGCCCGGTGCGATTTGCCGAGCCCATGTGGCGCCACACCACCTGGCGCATCGGGGGACCGGCGGAAATCTTCGTTGAGCCCACCTCCCTCGAGGACCTCCGGGCGGCCATCCACTACGCCCGGCAGCACGGATTGCCCCTAACCGTCATCGGCAACGGCTCCAACGTCTTGGTACTGGACGAAGGGATTCCGGGCCTGGTGGTCCGCATCGGGCCCCGCCTGGGCGGCGTGACGGTGCGGGACCACAGCGTGACGGCCGGGGCCGGCACGCGCTTGGGCCAGCTGGCCGAGGCCGCAAGGGAGGCGGGGTTGGCGGGCCTGGAGTTCCTGGCCGGGATTCCGGGAACCGTAGGCGGGGCCGTGGCCGTCAACGCCGGGGCCCACGGGCTGGCGGTGGGGGACCGCCTGAGCCGGGTTACGGTGGTGGACCGGGCCGGAAACTGCCACGTCAAAGGGCCGGAGGAACTGGAATTCGCCTACCGGAGCAGCAACGTGGGGGCCAGGGGCTGGATCGTGGTGGCGGCCGAATTCGGCCTGGGGTGCGGGGACCCGGCCTCCATCAGACGCACCATGGAGGAATACCTCCGGAAGCGGCGGCAGACCCAACCGTTGGATCTACCCAGCGCCGGTAGTGTTTTTAAGAACCCGCCCCAGGGTCCTCCGGCCGGCTGGCTGGTGGAAATGGCAGGCGGCAAGGGTTTGCGGGTGGGCGGGGCCATGGTTTCTCCCGTACACGCCAACTTCGTAGTGAATACGGGCGGGGCCACGGCCCGGGATGTCTTGACCCTCATTGAAAGGGTGCGGGAGCTGGTTTACCGGCGCTTCGGCGTCTACCTTGCCCTGGAGGTGCAGGTACTGGGCGGAGGACGAGGGGCAGGTGAGGAGATGTGCCAAGACTGGTCATCGAAGGCGGCCGGTGCCTCCGGGGAACCATCGGCGTGAGCGGCGCAAAAAATGCCGCTCTGCCCATTCTGGCCGCATGTATCCTGAACGCCGGTGTCTGCAGAATAGAGCGGGTGCCGAGGTTGCGCGACGTAGAAGTAATGCAGGATTTACTGGTCCATCTGGGCGCCTCCGTGGTCCGCGACGGCCAGAGCATGGTGGTGGATACGCGCGGGGTGGAGTCGTGGGAGGTGCCGGAAGAACTGATGCGCCGCATGCGCGCCTCCAACCTGGCGCTGGGGCCCCTGCTGGGGAGATTCGGCAGGGCCCGGATGGCCTATCCCGGAGGTTGCAACATCGGGGCCCGCCCCATGGACCTGCACCTCAAGGGCCTTCAGGCCATGGGGGCGCGGATTACGGAAAGGGCCGGCTACATCACGGCCGAAGCCCACCGCCTGACGGGAGCGGATATCCATCTGGACCTGCCCAGCGTGGGGGCCACGGAAAACCTTATGATGGCGGCGGTTCTGGCCTGGGGCACCACGGTGATCCGCAACGCGGCCCGCGAACCGGAGATCGTAGATTTGCAAAACTTTCTAAATCGCTTGGGTGCGCGCATCAGGGGTGCGGGCACGTCGGTCGTTAAGATCGAGGGGGTATCCGGTCTTTCCGACGCCACCCACGCCGTGATTCCGGACCGCATCGAGGCCGGCACCCACCTTGTGGCCGCGGCCATCACGGGCGGCGACCTGACCGTTACGGGTTGCATTCCGGAGCACCTGGAGGCGGTGCTGGCCAAATTACGGGAAGCCGGGATGGAGGTGGCCGTTTACGATGACGCGGTCCGGGTATGGGCGCCGCGGAAGCTGCGCGCCGTGGACCTGAAGACCATGCCCTACCCTGGATTTCCTACGGATATGCAGGCCCCTTTTATGGCACTTCTGACCCTGGCCGAGGGTACCAGCGTCGTGACCGAGACGGTTTTCGAGAATCGTTACAAGCACGTACCCGAGTTGCGGCGCATGGGCGCCGACATCAAGCTGGAGGGACAGACGGCCATTGTCAGGGGAGTACCCCGCCTGAGCGGGGCCTGCGTGGAGGCCTCGGACCTGAGGGCGGGCGCGGCACTGGTGCTGGCCGGCCTGGCGGCCGAAAATACGACCGTGGTGGAAAACGTCCACTTCATAGATCGGGGATACGAGTATCTGGAGGAAAAATATAACGCATGCGGGGCAAGGATTAAAAGGCTAACCGACTAATTTTTTTACAAGTCATTTGGACAGGCAGGAATGGGCCGTGAGGCTGGCAAGGGTAATCCTGGCCCTGCTTTTAGTGTTCGTGGCGTACGTACTCTTTCGTTCCCCCCTTTTTCAGATCCAGCGGGTTCTGGTACAGGGGAATTCTACGGTGGGGAGGGCCGAAATCGAGGAATCGGCCGCCGTTCCCCTGGGCAGAAACATTTTCGAGGTGGATTTGCGGCAGGCCCGGGAAAGGCTGCTCACGATCCCTATGCTGAAGGACGTGGAGGTCTACCGCCGCCTGCCCTCCACGGTGGTGATCCGGGTTGTGGAGCGGATACCGGTGGCGCTGGTACCCGTGCCGGGCGGCTTTGCCGAAGTCGACGACGAGGGCATATTCTTGCGCCGGGGGGCCGTGGGCACGTCCGGACTACCTGTCCTGACGGGAATCCGCGTGGCGGCGGCGGAGCCGGGACGGCCCGTCGAGGGCTCCGGCCTGCGGGAAGGGCTGTCCGTCATCCGCGGGCTGGGACCCCGGGTGGTAAGTGAACTGTCGGAGGTTCACGTGGGCCACCAGGTGCTGCTTTACACCCTCGACGGCATCGAGGTCCGTCTGGGCCTACCGGTGGACCTCGAGGCCAAGGGCCGGGTACTGCCGGGGTTGCTCGTCGCCTTACGCTCCGGCGGCAAACGGGTCTGCTACGTGGACCTTTCGGTGCCGGACCGGCCTGCCGTGAAGTACTTCGAGGAAGGTGGGCAGCCGTGAAGGGTTTGTACGCGGCCATGGCTTTGGTGGGACTGCTGCTGGGCCTGATGGTGGCGTTGCAGTTTCGTATGACCAGGGACATCGCCCAATCGGTCCCCGTCCAGCGGGCGCAGGAACTCAGTGCCCGTCTGGCGGCCGTACGGGAGGAGAGGGGGGCCCTGGAGGAGCGGGTGGAATCTTTACGGCAACAACTGGACGCCGTTACGGCCCAGCCCGAACTCACGGTCCTGCGCCGGGAACTGGAGCAGGCGCGGATTTTGGCCGGGGTGGTGGAAGTAAAGGGTCCGGGAGTGGAAGTGACCCTCAACGACAGCAACCAGCCCGTGCAGCCGGGCCAGAATCCCAACCTCTATGTGCTCCACGACGAGGACGTGCTGAAGGTCCTCAACGAGTTGCGGGCCGCCGGCGCGGAGGCCCTGGCCATCAACGGGCAGCGGCTGGGGCCGACCAGCGAGATCCGGTGCGTGGGGCCGACCATCCTGACCAACAGGAACAAGCGCCTCGTACCCCCGTTTGTCATTACGGCCATCGGCAACCCCGACACCATGATCAGTGCCCTCAAAATGCGGGGCGGGGTGGTGGAGACCCTGCAGGTCTGGGGGATCCAGGTAACCATTCGCAAGCTGAACGAGGTGACCATCCCGGCGGGTATCGCGCCGGTCAAGTTCGAGTTCGCCCAACCCGTTACGTCTTAGGGGGCAGGAATCTTGTCGCGGTACCTTTCCATCACTGCGGTGGCGCTGGTCCTGGGAATGATGGTGGTGCAGCAGTTTCGCATCACCGGCTTTCGGGGCGCCCACGGCATTCCGGCGGACCGGGCCCAGGAACTGACCGTGGAGTTAAAACAACTGGAAAAGGAGCGTGCCGACCTGGCGGCCGAGGCCGAGGACCTCGAAAAAAAACTGGCCCAGGCGCAAATGGGGTACAACCAGGCGGCCGAGGCTTTACGCACCGAAATCGCCAAGGTTAGATTGCTGGCCGGGCTGGAGCCGGTCCGGGGCAGGGGAGTTGTTGTGGTGGTGGTGCCAAGGCAGGGTACCGGTGTTTTCACCGTGCGGGACGAAGACCTCCTCCGCATCGTCAACGAACTGCGGGGTGCGGGGGCCGAAGCTCTGGCCATTAACGGACAGCGCCTCATCGCCACCAGCGAAATTCGCACCAGCGGGGCCCACATCAACGTCAACTTGATTCCCATTGCGCCTCCTTACAGGATTCTGGCCATCGGTAACCCCGAATATATGAAAAACACACTGGAAATAAAGGGAGGAGTTGTGGAAACCCTGCGAGAATGGGGCATCGACATAGCGGTTTTCACCCGGGATGACCTTACCGTTCCGGGCTACCAGGGGAAGACGTCCTTCGAGTATGCCAGAACCTCTTAAGGAGAGATTGACGTGCGGTTAGGAATTTCCCTCGCGTTATTGGGCCTGGTGGCGGGCGCCCTCATCGGGTTGCGCGTCCCGCTGGTGCTTCCGGCGGCCTACGCCAAGTACCTTTCGGTGGCCATTCTGGCGGCTCTGGACTCGGTGTTCGGCGGTATCAGGGCGGCCATGGAGGACCACTTCGACAATACGGTTTTCTTGAGCGGTTTCTTCAGTAACGCCATCCTGGCCGGTACGCTGGCCTTTATCGGCGAACGACTGGGGGTGGAATTGTACACGGCCGCGGTGGTGGCCTTCGGGGTCCGACTGTTTCAGAATCTGGCCATCATCAGGCGGCACCTGCTCAAGAAGTGAGAGGGAAAAGGGGCGGTGACGTGGAATTAAATGCCCAGAACCCAGGCCGGGAGGAGGGAAGTATGCTCGACTTTGAAGTGGAGGCAAACCATATGGCTAACATCAAGGTAATAGGTGTGGGCGGAGGGGGAAACAACGCCGTCAACCGCATGATTGATGCCGGGCTCAAGGGGGTCGAGTTCATCGCGGTCAATACCGACGCCCAGGCCCTGGGTACCGTACGGTCGGCCAACAAGATTCAGATCGGAGCCAAACTGACCAAAGGACTGGGCGCGGGGGCCAACCCCGAGATCGGTCAGAAGGCGGCCGAGGAGAGCCGGGAGCAGATCTATGAGGCCCTCAAAGGGGCGGACATGGTCTTCGTCACCGCGGGTATGGGCGGTGGTACGGGCACGGGGGCCTCCCCCGTGGTGGCCGAGGTGGCCAAGGAACTCGGGGCCCTGACGGTGGGGGTGGTCACCAAGCCCTTCACCTTCGAGGGACGGAAGCGCCTGACCCAGGCCGAAATGGGCATCGCCAACTTAAAGGGTAAGGTGGACACCCTTATCACGATACCCAACGACCGGCTCCTTCAGGTCATCGACCGGCACACCTCCATCGTGGAGGCCTTCAGGATCGCCGATGACGTCCTGCGCCAGGGAGTGCAGGGCATTTCGGACTTAATCGCAGTGCCGGGATTGATCAACCTGGACTTTGCCGACGTAAAGACCATCATGCAGGAGACGGGGTCGGCCCTGATGGGTATCGGCGTGGCCAGCGGCGAGAACCGCGCCACCGAGGCGGCGCGCATGGCCATATCCAGCCCGCTGCTGGAAACGTCCATTGAGGGGGCCAAGGGGGTGCTTTTGAACATTACCGGAGGCTCCTCCCTGAGCCTGTTTGAGGTAAACGAGGCCGCGGAAATCATCTCGCAGGCCGCCGACCCCGAGGCCAACATCATTTTCGGTGCCGTCATCGACGAGAGCATGAATGACAGCGTCCGGGTTACGGTGATTGCTACGGGATTCGAACCGAAGAGAAAGGAATCGGCACGTGCGGAACTGGAGTTGAAGCCCTTCACCCTCCACGAGGAACTGGATATCCCCGCCTTCCTGCGTCGCCGCTAGGTCCGGCGCGGAGACCAGACCCCCTTGAGGGGTTTTTATTTTTTACAGATTTCGCCAGCCCGTGGTGTTATAATAAACCTGTCATAAGGTTGCCAGGCACCCCATATGATGGTATAAGCGGGCGGCCTCATCTTTCGGGTCGCCGGCGGGATGAAAAACATGCCCGACCACGTTATTTATCTCGACCAGATTATACTCGGCAACTGGCTGGTCAATTACCTGCTCCTTTGGGTCGTGGCGCGACTGACGGGTGCCCCGGTTCGGCACCTGCGCCTTGTGGCTGCGGCGGCCCTGGGCGCCGCCTATCTGCTGGTGATGTGGTGGCCGGGTGGGGGATACTTGTTTTCCCTTCCGGCCAAGTTGGTGCTGAGCAGCCTCATGGTGTGGGTGGGACTGGCCCCGGGGAACTTTCGCCGTTTCGCGTTACAGCTGATGGGGCTTTACCTGGCCGCCTTTGGTCTCGGTGGCCTGATTCTGGGGCTGGAGTTCCTGCTCGACGGCCAGGCTCCCCCCGTGCGGGCGGCCGGTGGGGTGGCGGTGTTCGCGGGGCGCAGTTTCTGGCCCGCGGTGATCCTGGCCCTGGCCATCCTCCTGGTCCTGGGCCGCTGGGGCGGCGCCTACTGGTGGCGGCGCCTCTATCCCCTGCTCTTTCAGGTTCCGCTTATTTTGCGGTTTTTCGGCCGCGAGGTAAGGGTTGAGGCCCTGCTGGACACCGGAAACCAGCTCACCGACCCCCTGGGGAACTACCCGGTGATCGTGGTGGAAAGCGGAGTGCTGACCGGGGTGCTTCCGCCCGCCGTGGCGCAGGCGCTGGCCCGGGAGGAACTGGTTCCCGCGGAGCTGCTGCGGGGTCTGGCCGGCACCGCCTGGGCGAGCCGATTACGGGTCATCCCCTACTCCTCGCTGGGCTGCCGGCACGGCCTGCTGATAGGTTTCCGGCCGGACGAGGTGGTGGTGTTTTGGGGGGCCCGCGCGTTAAGGGTCAAGGAGGTCGTGGTCGGCGTGTACCAGCGAGCTTTAAGTCCGGGGGAGGGCTATCGGGCCCTCATCCATCCCCGCGTGCTGGAAGGCAGCCTGGTGTAACGATGGGCAATTTTGCCACGATGGTCTTCCGTAATACGGAGGCTTGCGCGGCAAAATTGCCCACAATTGCCCGCCTGCCACGGTTGCGCGTAAGGGCCGGATGATCAAGGGGGGAAGGGATTTGCGACCCTGGCAGTTGGCCTGGCTGTTGCGCCTGAAGACCATCGCGTGGCTGCAAAGGTTGGGTCTACGGCCCCGCATATTCTACGTGGGAAGCAGCGAAGCCCTGCCACCGCCCCTTTCGTCGGAGGAAGAGGTTTACCTCGTGCACCGGCTGGAGTCCGGGGACGGTGCAGTGCGCAGCGTGCTCATCGAGCGCAACCTGCGCCTCGTCGTGTACATCGCGCGCAAGTTCGAGAACACGGGGGTGGGGGTGGAAGACCTGGTCTCCATCGGCACCATCGGATTAATCAAGGCCGTAAATACCTTTGACCCCCGCAAAAAAATCAAACTGGCCACCTATGCTTCGCGCTGCATCGAAAACGAGATCCTGATGTACTTGCGGCGCAACAGCAAGAACCGTAGCGAGGTGTCCTTCGACGAGCCATTAAATATAGATTTCGACGGCAACGAGCTGTTGCTCTCGGATGTATTAGGCACGGAGGGCGACATAATATATAAATGCATTGAAGAAGAAGTGGAGCGCAGGCTGCTGCACCTGGCCCTGGGTAAGCTATCGGGGCGGGAGCGGAAAATCATGGAGTTACGTTTCGGTCTGAGCGACGGGGTGGAGAAAACCCAGAAGGAAGTGGCCGACCTGCTGGGGATCTCCCAGTCCTACATCTCCCGGCTGGAGAAAAGGATTATTAAACGGTTGCGACGGGAAATACATCGCCTGGAATGACCGGCACCCGCGAGGGTGCTTTTCCGTTTTGTGGCAATGTATAGTGCCGGGGCGCTGCGGTAATAATGCACTTAAGACCGCAAACCGCGAGGTGCGTCCGGTCATGCTGGTCAACAAGGTGGAAATCTGCGGGGTCAATACCTCCAAATTGCCCGTGCTGACCAGTGCCCAGATGCAGAGCCTTTTTGAAGCCATGCGGCGGGGGGATCAGGAGGCGCGCCAGAAGCTTATCCAGGGTAACCTGAGGTTGGTCCTGAGTGTCATTCAGCGGTTCATTAACCGCGGCGAATATGTAGACGATCTCTTTCAAATGGGGTGTATCGGCCTGATCAAGGCCATCGATAACTTTGACCTGCGCCAAAACGTCAAATTCTCGACCTATGCGGTACCCATGATCATAGGCGAGATCCGGCGCTACCTGAGGGACAACAGCGTGTTACGGGTGAGCCGATCCTTGCGGGACGTGGCCTACAAGGCGCTTCAGGTGAGGGACGCCCTGATGAACCGGTACAATCGCGAGCCCTCGATCAGCGAGGTGGCCAGGGAACTAAATCTACCCCGGGAGGAAATCGTCTTTGCCCTGGACGCCATACAGGAACCGGTCTCGCTCTTCGATCCCATCTACCAGGACGGCGGGGACCCCATATACGTAATGGACCAGATCAGGGATGAAAGGAACCAGGACGGCGCCTGGCTCGAGAGTCTGGCCATTAAAGAGGCCCTGGAGAAACTGAATGAACGCGAAAGGATGATCTTGAAGTTACGTTTTTTCGAGGGTAAGACCCAGGTGGAGGTGGCCGAAGAAATAGGCATTTCCCAGGCCCAGGTTTCGCGCCTGGAAAAGGCGGCCCTACAGCACATGCGCCGCTACCTTTAGGGAGGGATAGGAAATGAGGAAGAGGCGCTGTTTCTTGGCAGTATTGCTGCTCCTCACGGGCTTTCTGGCCCTCTGGGTGGCAGAGAGGAATCGGGCCGTGGAGGCCTACAATAACCACAACCTCATTCGCATTCAGGTTCTGGCCCACAGCGATGCCCCGGAGGACCAGGCGGTCAAGTACCGGGTGCGGGACGCCCTGGCGGCCGAACTGGCGGTTAGGCTAAAGCATGCCGACGACGTGGAGGAGGCGCGCAAGACAATCACGGGGGCCCTACCCAGGCTGCAGGAAGTGGCCGCGGCGCAAGTCTTGGCAGCCGGAAGGCCCTACGGCGTGCAGGTGGCCTACGGCAGCTTCGAGTTCCCGACCCGGGCTTACGGTAGCCTGACTTTGCCGGCCGGAAGCTATGAGGCCCTGCGGGTGACCCTGGGGGCGGGTCACGGCGCCAACTGGTGGTGCATCGTATTTCCGCCTTTGTGTTTCGTGGACGTGCCCCTGGCCCCCGCGGCCGAGGCGGGCTCGGATGTCGGCTCGGACAACCCTTCCCCAGGGGCCGTGGAGGTGAGGTTTCGGGTGCTGGAAATCCTCAGGCGCCATGGTTAGCGCCCTTTCATTTTTCTGTCTGCCGGGGCATATAGATACCTCGGGGGGTCCCGGCATGCTCAAGGTATCGGACCTGCGCCTCCGCGAAGTGGTCAACATCGTCGACGGACGACGGCTGGGCACCATCAAGGATATAGATATTGACGTGGAAAACGGGCGTATCACGGCCCTGGTGCTGCCCAGCCCCAATCGCCTTCTGGGCTGGCTCGGCCGGGACGAAGAACTGGTGGTCCCCTGGGAAAAGGTGCGCAAGATCGGCCTGGACGTAATCCTGGTTGAGGTCAACACCCTGACCGACCCCCGCTACCGGCTGCGCGTATAGGTCTCCCCGACGATTACACGTTTTGCGCTTTGGTGTATCCGCCGGAGCTCCGCTGCGGTCTTGTCCCTTTAGCTCGTCCCTATGGGATCAGGGCCCCGAATTTCAACCTTGCCGTGTTGCGTTCCCCAAGATATAGTATTACAGTAGAGGTAAATAGCAAAGATACAGGGGTGGGGTCGGTGCGCTGTCCCGCATGCGGTGAACCCGATACCAGGGTAGTTGACACGCGGGCCACCGACGAAGGCCGGGTCATCCGCCGGCGGAGGGAGTGTGGCCGGTGTAATCGCCGGTTTACGACCCACGAGCGGGTGGACGAGCTACCGCTGGTGGTCATCAAGAAAGACGGCGGGCGCGAGGTCTTCGACCGCCGAAAACTCCTGGCCGGTATTCTAACGGCCTGCCACAAGCGTCCGGTTGCCGTCGGGCGCATCGAGGAACTGGTGGACGAAATCGAGCGCCGCCTGCGGGCCAACGGGGCCTCAGAGGTGAGCAGCCGCACCATAGGCGAAGAGGTAATGCAGGCTTTGCGGCAACTGGACGAGGTGGCCTACGTTCGTTTTGCCAGCGTCTACAGGAACTTTCACAACGGGCAGAGTTTCATGGAAGAGGTAGCCCGTTTGAGGGGAGAGTCGGGCCGTGTTTGAGTGGATCCTGAAGCGCGACGGGCGTAAAGTCCCCTTTGACGAAACCAAGATCACCGACGCCATTTTCAAGGCCGCGCGGGCCGTGGGGGGCCAGGACCGGCAGATCGCGCTGCGTCTCACCCTGGAGGTACTGCGGGAACTGAAAAGGCGCTACAACGGGGCCCTTTTCGGTGTAGAGGACGTCCAGGACGTGGTGGAAAAGGTGTTGATCGAAGCGGGACATGCCCGGACGGCCAAGGCTTACATCCTGTACCGCGACTGGCGCACCCGCATTCGTGAGGCCAAGGGCGAGCTCATGGACGCCGTGGCCGAGATCGTGGAGGAGACCAACCGCGAGAACGCCAACATCGGCAACTCGCCCAGCGCCAAGATGCTTCAAATCGCCAGCGCGGCCAGCCGGAAGTATTACCTCACCAGGCTGCTGGAACGGGATTTCGCCGAGGCCCACCTGCGGGGCGACATACACATTCACGACCTCGATTTCTACGGTAAAACTATCAACTGCATTCAGTTGCCCTTAGGACGGCTCCTGCGGGAGGGCTTCAACACGGGCCACGGCTACATCAGGCCGCCCAAACGGCCGACCTCGGCCACGGCCCTGGCGGCCATCATCCTCCAGAGCTCCCAGAACGATATGTTCGGCGGGCAATCCTTCCCCTTTTTCGACCGCGACATGGCACCCTTTGTGGAGAACGCCTCGGAGTTCGAGACCTACCAGGCCATGGAGGCGTTGGTATACAATCTCAATTCTATGCACAGTCGGGCGGGAGCCCAGGTTCCTTTTTCTTCTATTAACGTCGGTACGGACACGTCCGAGGCCGGCCGAAAAACGACGCGCAACCTGCTCCTGGCCTTCGAGGCGGGATTGGGCCGGGGCGAAAATCCCATCTTTCCGAATATCATCTTCCGGGTGAAGGAGGGCGTGAATCTCAACCCCGGGGACCCGAACTACGACCTCTTCCGGCTGGCCTGCCGGGTGGCGGCCCGAAGGCTGAACCCGACCTTTAGCTTTATGGACTCCAGCTTCAACGCGCCCTACGGCGATCAGGTGGCCTACATGGGGTGCCGCTCCAGGGTGATGGCCAACCGCCGCGGGCCCGCGGTAACCGAGGGCCGGGGCAACCTCTCCTTCACCACGGTGAATCTACCGCGTTGCGCTTTGAGGGCCGGGGGCGACGTGGGGAAATTCTTCGCCCTCCTGGACGACGTGGTAACGCTGGTCGTGCGGCAGCTCTACCACCGCTATCGCGTTCAGGCCCGCCTGAAGGTGAAGGACCTTCCCTTCGTCATGGGACAGGGTCTGTATCTGGGTTCCGAAGGTCTGGGGAACGAGGACTTCATCGAACCCGCCATCGTAAACGGCACCCTGACCCTGGGTTTCATCGGGCTGGCCGAGGCCCTGAAGGCCCTGGTCGGCAGGCACCACGGCGAGGATCCGGGGGCCCTGGAACTGGGCCACCGCATCGTGGCCCATCTGAAGGACCGCATCCGCGAGGCCGGGGAAGAGTACAACCTGAACTACACCCTCCTGGCCACCCCGGCGGAGGGACTGGCGGGTCGCTTCGTGGCTCTGGACCGTAGGGAATTCGGCCTGGTGCCGGGCGTGAACGACCGGGATTACTATACTAATTCCTTCCACGTCCCGGTCTACCACCCCATCACCATAGCAGAAAAAATTGCCATCGAAGGGCCGTTCCACAAGTACTGCGACGCCGGGCACATCACTTACGTGGAATTGCCGGCCCCCCCGCTCCACAACCCGGAGGCGGTGGAAACCATAGTCCGCCACATGAGGAAGTGCGACGTGGGCTACGGTGGTATCAATTATCCCGTGGACGTCTGCGCAGCTTGCGGTCACACCGGCCTGATACCCGAGGAGTTCTGCCCGCGGTGCGGCGGCGGCCCCATCCGGCGGGTGCGCCGCATCACCGGGTACCTGAGCACCACGGACCGCTTCAACGCCGCCAAGCTGGCCGAACTCCGGGACCGGCTGGTACACGGGAGGCTGTAGAGACAACCGATCCGGCCGGCCCGCGACCGGGCCGGCCGTCGTAAAGGACGTGGGCGGTATGGCCGACGGGGCAGGCATACGCATAGCGGGCTTCCATCCGGAAAGCGTGGTGGACGGGCCGGGCCTGCGGTTCGTAATCTATACCCAGGGTTGCCCCCATCGCTGTGCGGGGTGTCAGAATCCCGAGACCTGGGACCCGGAAGGCGGCCACGAAGTGGCACTCGATGACCTTTGGGCTCAGGTGGAGAAAAACCCCCTCCTCCGTGGCATAACGCTGAGCGGTGGCGAACCCTTCATGCAGGCGGGCGCGTGCGCATCGCTGGCGGCGCGGGCGCGAGCCGCGGGACTGGACGTCGTCACCTACACCGGCTATACCTGGGAGCAACTGCTGGTCATGGCCGAGAGCGACCCAGACGTGCGGGCTTTGCTGACCTTTTCGGACTACCTGATCGACGGGCCATATCTGGCCGCCCAACGGAGCTTAAGCCTTCCCTTTCGGGGCTCCCGCAACCAGCGTATCATAGACGTGGCCCGCTCGTGGACGGCTGGCCGCGTCGTCGAGGTGGACTTGGCCGGACACTAAACGCCCACGAGACCGGAAGCACCGCTTAAACGGGGGCCTAGGCACAGGTGCGTTTGCGGTCGCCCGACGGGAAATTTTGCCTTCGGAGAGCCATGCGATCGTCGGTACCGGAGGGTTGGCAAAATTCCCCTCGCCCGACGGGGAATTTTGCCCCGGAAAGCTGTCCGGCCCTTCGGTACCGGAGGGTTGGCAAAATTCCCCGTCGCCTCAGTGGCAGGAACTGCAACTCGACGAACTGCAGGAGGCGCAGCCACCCGTGCCGCCGGGCGTGCCGGGGGAACTGAAGGTAGAGAGCACGCGCATAAGCTTCTGCTCGCCGCAACGGGGGCAATGCAGGTTTTCGCCCGTTTCGCCGAGTTGGCAGAGGCGTTCAAAGCGCTCCTCACAGTTGGTGCACCGGAATTCGTAGATGGGCATGGGGTCTTCTCCTCTACCCGCTTAAAATTCAGTGTTACAAAAAATGTCAACCACATTTTACGCCTCCGGGGCCTTCGTGTCAAGGGGTGGTCACACGGTGGCAGGTGTCCGGCGGCAGCTGGGCGAATTTATCTACTGGAGCTTTGAGCCGGTCCTGCCGGAAGTGGGGGCCGTGTTCACGGGCCGGCACGGTGGTGTCAGCGAGGGGCCCTTTGCGACCCTCAATCTGGCCTTTCACGTGGGCGACGAGGAGGGTGCGGTGCGGCGCAACCGCGAGACGGTATACCGCCACCTGAACCTGCAGCCGGGGAACGTGGTTATCGCGGAACAGGTACACGGGGCCGCCGTGGCCGTGGTCGATCGCCGGTACGCCGGGGTGGGGGCCCTCGGGCCCCCCGAGTTGCCGAACGTCGACGCCCTGATTACGGCCGTGCCGGGCCTGGTGCTGGGGGGGCTGTTCGCCGACTGTGTACCGGTTTATCTTTACGATCCGGTACGGCAGGTGATCGGGCTGATCCACGCCGGGTGGCGGGGTACCGCGGCCGGAATCGCGGCTCGGGCCGTCGACGTCATGGTGCGTACCTTTGGAACCCGACCTGAGGATTGCCTGGCCGCCATGGGGCCGGCCATAGGTCCCTGCTGCTACCGGGTGGGCGACGATGTGGCACGCGCCTTTTGGTCCCTTTACGGGGCGGATGGCTGTCCCTGCCTCAAGCCCGCCGAGGAAGGACGCCCGCCCCACGGCACCCAGGGACGCGGCGGCCCGCGGGGGGAGGATTCCTCCGCACGCACGGGCCGCTGGCGCCTGGACCTTCTACTTGCCAACCGGCGGTGGCTCGTAGCGGCGGGTCTGAGAGAAACGCGTATTGTGGATAGCGGTCTGTGTACGGCGTGCCGCACGGACCTGTTTTTTTCCCACCGTCGCAGCGGCGGCCGTACCGGGAGGTGCGGGGCCTTTATATGGCTGGCCGGTGGGAGGAGATAGCATGGCCACGATCCTGGTGGTGGACGACGAAAAGTCCATTCTGGAGTTACTACGCTTCAACCTGGAACGCGAAGGCTACGAGGTTTTGACCGCCGAGGACGGACCCACGGCCATCGATATGGCCCGGAAATTTCGTCCCCACCTGATTATCCTGGACGTCATGCTGCCCGGGCAGGACGGCCTGACGGTGTGCCGCGTCCTGCATGGCGATCCCCGTACCAGGGAAATTCCCATTATCATGCTGAGTGCCCGCGGTGATGAGGTTGACCGCATAGTGGGGCTGGAAGTGGGGGCCGACGATTACGTGGCCAAACCCTTCAGCCCACGCGAACTCGTGGCGCGGGTCAAGGCCCGCCTGCGGCGGCTGCCCAGGGAAACGCCGGCGGAAGAATCGGGAGCCGGCATCATGTCCTTTGGCCGGCTGGTAATCGACGAGGAAAACTTTGCCGTATTCGTGGACGGGATAAAGCAGGACTTCACGCGAAAAGAGTTTGAACTCCTGCGCTTTCTGGCCCGCAATCCGGGCAGGGTCTTTACCCGCGAGTACCTTCTGGAGCGGATCTGGGACTACGGTTATAAGGGAGACTCCCGCACGGTGGACGTCCACATCTGCCACATCAGGCAAAAACTTGAGCAAATGGCAGGGCTACCGCAGTACATCACCACGGTGCGGGGAGTGGGATACCGGTTCGACGCCGCGGCCCGGCAAGGTGAGACCGGGGGGCCCGTGGACGGCACCCCACGGTCGGGCTCCGGCTGGTAATTCGCTGCGGCGGTGACGACCCCAGGAGGGTAGATAAGTCGGCTTTCCCATGCCCAGGAGGATTCTCGGTAAGATAGTCACGGGATATTTTCTCGCCATTCTGTGTGCGGCCCTGGTTTTAGAACTCTACGTCCGGGGTGTGGTGCCCGCGGGAGGGGCGGTGCTGCTCAATGCCCTCCTGATCGGGCTTTTGTTGTGGTGGACCCTGCGGGCGGTCATGAGTCCCCTGGAAGAGATTACCGAAGTGGCCCAGGCTATGGCTCGGGGAGAGTTACAGCGGGAGATTCCCATCTACTCCCGGGACGAAATTGGACGGCTGGCAGGGGCCATCAATCACATGGCCCAGCGCTTAAGCCGCACCATCCGCGATATCACCGAGGAGAAAAATCGGGCCCAGGCCATTCTGAACAGCATGGCCGACGGTGTGATCGCCGTGGACGGGGGGGGCCGGGTGCTGCTCGTTAACCCGGCGGTGGAAAAGATTTTCGGCATCACACAGGCCGACAGCCGGGGCAAGAGCGTCATCGGGGTGATCCGGAATTTCGAACTCGAAAGGCTGCTGCAACAGGCCCTGGCTACCAGGGAGCAGGTCATGCGCGAACTGGTCATCCTAACTCCCGAGCCGCGCGTTTTTCGGGTGCACATCACACCCTTGCGGGGCGCCGACGAGCGGCGCGGCGGCGTGGTGGCACTGCTGCGCGACATTACCGAGCACCGGCGCCTGGAGCAAGTGCGCACCGAGTTCGTGGCCAACGTTTCCCACGAATTGCGTACCCCCCTTACGTCCATCCGCGGCTTTCTTGAGACCCTGCTGGACGGTGCGGTGGAGGATCCCTCGACAGCGCGCCGTTTCCTGGAAATTATGGCCCTGGAAACCAACCGACTAACCCGGCTAATCGATGACCTCCTGCACCTATCACGCCTGGAGGACCGGCGTACCGTTTTGCGCCGCGAAAGGGTGGACATGGCGGTCATGGTGGGACGCGTTGTCGATATCTTCCAAACCGGCGCCCGGGAAAAGGGGCTGGAGTTAAGGGTTCAGGTGGAGACCCACCTGCCCCCGGTATCGGGCGACCCCGATATGCTGGCCCGGGTGCTGGTCAACCTCGTGGACAACGCGGTGAAGTACACGCCGGAAGGCGGACGTATCACAATCCGGGCCGAGGTTGTAGGCGGACACTTGCGGGTGAGCGTGGCCGACACGGGGGCAGGCATTCCCGAGGAAAGCCTTTCACGCGTATTCGAGCGCTTTTACCGGGTGGATAAGGCCCGCGCGCGCGAGCAGGGCGGCACCGGCCTGGGCCTGGCCATCGTGAAACACATCGTAGAGGCCCACGGCGGCCGCGTGTGGGCCGAGAGCGAGGTGGGCCGCGGCAGCACCTTCACCTTCGAGTTGCCGCTAGCCTAATGCGAAGAAGGTGGAGTAACAACTTTTGTAATCTCTGGGTTAAGCGTAGAATTTGCAGTGAGTATAACCCGGCTTTCGGTTCCAGGAGGCGAGGGTAGTGAGCGTCCTGAAGTGCACCTCTCGCGACCTTGCACTCCCCACC
>DYER01000084.1 GCA_020725605.1 Ammonifex sp.
CGGCGGTCCGGGCAATTCCGGTACTCCCGCGCCGCGGCGGCGATCTCGCGGGAGGTCAGTACGCGGGTACTCGTCGCGTCCGCCTGCACGGTCCTCGATCCCCCTTTTCTGTTTAAGCGCTCCGCACTCTCAGCTTCCTCACAAACGGCTCGCCCTCAAGCATCGAAAAAGGCACCAGCAGGGAAAGCGTGCGGTAGGTTCCATTGTCCGCCGCAGCCCGGCGGAACATCGAAACCCGCGCCAGCACCCACTCCCGCAGTTCCGGAAGCCGGATCAGGTAGACAACGCCAGCCTTCTCCACCAGGTAAACCAGGTACTCGGCCTTGCTGGAAAGGCCCCATCCCGGAACGCCCGTGACGTCGTCGCTCACCGTCTCAAACACCAGGTTTCCGGTGCGGTGGGCGATGAAGTCCGTCTTGTACTCCACCGTCACCTGACGCCCGTCCGGGAATACCAGCAGGCGGTCCACTCCGGCCCGCCGCCACTCCGGGTCATCGGAGACGTCGACCACGCGAAGGTCCCGCCACAGGCCGTTCAGCCTGGACTCCCCGGCCTTGCCCAGCTCCAGCTGCTCCCGAAAGCCGTAGGCCATCAGCCGCCACCCGCCCTGACGGCGTCCAGGCGGGCCTCGATGACCGGGCGCATCCTCTCGTCGATTTCGTAGCCGATCGAAGGCCGGCCCAGCCGCTTGGCCACCGCCAGCGTGGTGCCTGTCCCGGCGAAGGGGTCCAGGACCGTTCCCTCCGGGGGGCAGCTCGCCCGGATTATCCGCTCCAGAAGGGCCTCCGGCTTCTGGGCCGGGTTTGCGGGAATGCCCTCGGCCAGCCAGATGGTTTCCGAGGCGCTCCGCGCCGGGATCTCCCACACGTCCCGGAGCTGCTTCCCTTCGTTCTCGTCCTTCAGGTCGTGGTAGGCGAAGTACGCCGGCCGCGGGCCCTTGGTGGCGAAGAGCACGGTCTCGTGGGACGGCACATACATGTCCTGCCGGGCCAGCAAAGGCGGGGCGTTCTTCTTGTACCAGATGATGTCGTTCTGAATGGTAAACCCCACCCGCCGCATGGCCACGGCCACGTCGAAAATGTTGTGCAGCGTCCCGGACACGTAGATGCTCCCGCCGGGCTTCAGAACCCGCCAGCACTCCCTGAGCCACGCCTCCGGGTCCGGCACGTTCTCCGGCCGGTCCCACTCGCCCTTGTCCACCGGGGCCAGCTCGCCCGAGCTGACGGTCACGCCGCCGTCCGAGAGCCCGTAGGGCGGATCGGCGAAGATGAGGTCGACGCTCCCATCGGCCACTTCGTCCATGCCGAGGCAGGACTTGTAGTACACCCTGGGCTCCAGCTTCCTGAGCAACTCCAGGCGCCTCCGCTCCTCCTCGAGGCGCAGGCGCTCGGCCTCGGCCTCGGCGGCCCTCCTGCCCTGCCACGCCGCGTAAGCTCGCGCGCTCTCCTCCAGCCGGAAGAGGACCTCGAGCCTGGCCCTCTCGCACCCCGACTGGGTGGAGACCTCGCGCTCCTTCAGGAGCCGGACGTACTCCCGCCTGGGAAACACCGTTCTCTTCTCCGCGGCGTCCGCCGCCTCGTCCACCACCCAGGTCTCCACCTGCTCCGGCAGGGATTCGTACAGTTCCTTTGCCTTCGCTATGACGCCCGCCCAGCGGTCGCCGGTCTTCCGCTGGAGGTCGGCCGCGGCCTGCTTCCTGAGTTCGGTCTGATCAAGCCAGTCGGCCAGTTCGGGAGGAACGCTTACCTTCTTGGCTTCGGCCACGGCCTCCTCGAGAATGCGCGACGATAGCTCCTTCTCGATAGCCATCTCGCATAGCCATGGCCAATCCTCCCGGTCGGCGCTGGAAATGATGCGGAAGTGTGTCGCGCTTAGTGAGCTTAAATTTGTCACGCGCGTGACACATTCCCGGTAAACTTCGTAGGCCGCCATTAAAACGCTAACCGTATTGTGGGCCATTCCGACTCTCCGCGCGTACTCGGTCGCGGAAAGCCCGTTCCGGCTGTACTTTCGTACCGCCTCCCAAGCGTGCTTTCCCCGCTCCAAGGGGGTTAGCTCGCCCTGCTGGTTGCTCAGGACCAGCTCCATGAACGCTTCCTCGTCCGACATCTCCTTTACCCAGCAGGGAACCGTCTCAAGACCCGCTCGCCTGGCCGCCTCCACACGGTGGTGCCCGGCCGCCAGCTGGTAGGCTCCGTTCCAGGGGCGCACCAGCACGGCGTGGCACTCCGGAAATCCCGATTCCCTCATGCGCGCGGCCAGCGCTTCCACCACATCCTCGCGCAGGAAAAGCCGGGGATTATCCGGATGCGGAAGTATCCTCTCCACAGATAACCGCTCAAGCCTCACCCTTACAGGCCCTCCCGAAGTCGAAATTTGCGGGGACCAGCCGAAGCAGGCGGTAAGCCAGGCATTCTTCCGGACAGCTTTCATCCACGCCGAAAAGCGGACACCCCTTGCAGCAGGCGTCCACCTCGGCGTATACCATCCTGATCAGCTCGCAGCTGGCCGGGCAGAGATCAATCAGGCATGCTGACTTGGTCTCCAATGCAACCACCTCCATCCGAATCAGGCGGGCGCGGCCTTAGACCCTCAAACCGCCCTGAAAAACGCGAAGGCCCGCGCCCCCTCCCCGGGAACGCGGGCCCCTTCCGGCACCGGCCTGCGGCCGCTCAACAGGGACAGTTGACATATCCCCTCCGCACCGCCAGCTCGAACTTCAGGCGAGCCAGGAAGTACGCCCTCCGGTCGGCCGACCGGGCCGCCCAGGGCGGGACGGGGTAGTGCTCCGCCCCCGGACGCCACCCGCGCCGCTTCACCGCCTGCCGCGCCAGCCGCTCCAGCCGCTCCCGCTCGGCGCGGCCCAGGCCCGGCGGGGGCTCGGGCACCGGCACGGCCGGAAGCTCCCGCAGGATTCGCGCGGCCTCGTCCCGGACCGCCGCGGGAACGCCGGCCCCGACGGCCTCCAGGCGGCCGATCCGCGCGAAGATTTCCAGATTTGACCTCAAATGGGCGGGTACGATATACTCCACGTACACCCCTCCCCCGTCGGCCGCTCTCCGCCGGCGCGGGATGACGTTCCCGCGCCGCCCCCGGCCCACGGCGTGGACGCGGCGGCCCTCGGGCCGGATGAAAGCCCCGCGCCGCGAGGGGCGCGGGGCGAAGTCTTCAGGAGAAACGCTGACGGCGCGCGGCGAGCTGCTCGACCGCACCGCCCCGCGCCGGGGCCGTCCGGGCGTGCGCGGGGAAAGGGGGCCGGGCGGGTGCTCCCGCCCAACCGCGTTCCGTCTATTCAGCTCCGCTCGGCTCAGCTCGGCTCGTCTCCGGGAATTGAGGCCGTCCCGTCCGCCCCGGTTTTGAAATCGCGGCTGCCCCGGGTTTTTCGCCCGGGGGCGGGTGTCCCGCCACCGGAAAAAGCCGCCCCGTCACTACGGCCGCCTTGATGTGGTTCTGTGGGTTGGTGGCCGCCCCGGCCCCGTTGCGCCCGGGCGGCCGTGCAAAGGCTCAGCCGGTCCTCGCTTCCGGCTGGGCCTCGCCTTCCTCGAGCAGGTCGGAGACGCGCACGCCGAGGGCAGCGGCTAATTTTTCGAGCGTTCGGACCGTCGGGCTCTTGTGGCCGCTTTCGATACTGTGAATGAAGGACAAGGCAACCCCGGACCGTCGCGCGAGTTCCGTCCGGGTTAATCCCTTTTCCTGTCGCACACACTTCAGACGAGTCATTGATCACCGCCCCCTATAGTGTATACGCTATTGAATACATAGTCAATACTCTATAGCGGATATAGCGGCAGATTTTTTCTCTGTTGTCTACCGGGGCAATCTAAGTTATTATCCACTATAGAGGATTGATCCAGTTGTTCATCGGTGAACGTTTAAAGGAGCTCCGCCTAAAATACGGCCTCAGCAGGCGTCAGCTTGCCAAACAATCCGGCGTCGCACTGTCGTTCATAAACGATATCGAAAAAGGGACAAAATCAGCGACAGTCGCGACTCTGGAAAGGATCTGCGCGGCCATGGGTATCACCCTGGCCGAGTTCTTCGCCCCGGCCAACCGGGAGGAGGAACCCCTTTCCCCCGAACTCCGCAGACTGCTGGAGAACGCCAGAAAACTTAACCCGGAGCAACTGGCGGCGCTGGAGCGAATGATAAAAGCTTTCAAAGAGTAGAAAGCCGGGAATTCCATCTTCAGCACCTTTTAGACAAAACCAGGCTCCTTTCCCCCGCAGAACTTACCCACAAGAAGTACAAGGGTTAGCGGTCCTATGCGCCTCACCCGATCCTTGCTTCCGGCCGGCCTTCACTTTCGTCGATCAGTTCGGAGACGCGCACGCCCAGAGCGGCGGCAAGCTTAATGAGGGTGTCGTAGGAGGGTTTCTTGGTACCTGTTTCCAATTCACACAGGAACGAACGGGAAATACCGGCTTGACGGGCCAGAAATTCTTGAGTTAACCCCCTGTTCTCCCGCAGGGCCTTGACTTTCAACATAACAACCACCCCTGCCTAACTAATTTTGTCTCTCATAGCGACGTTCTGCAAACCTTAATGTTGCTAATAGCGACCTATACACCGAATGTTTAAACTCATCGCCTCCGTAAATCTTGCTCTATCGCAGGTTCTTGTTGTATTCTTAGTACGGTTCGCCAGGAGCGACATGCTACCATGAACATAGGTGCGCGATTAACTGAGGTACGGGAGTTGCGCGGTGTTAAGCTCGTCGATCTCGCCAGGGCCGCGGGAATCTCGCATTCCTATTTGAGCGAGGTCGAACAGGGTAAGAAAATGCCCTCCCTGAAAACCCTCAGGAATCTCTGTGCGGCTCTGGGCATCTCCCTGGCAGAGTTTTTCGCCCCGGAAGCGGAACGTGAACCAGGGATCCCCCCTAGCCTTCAGCGTCTTCTAGATAAAGCCAAACTGCTCTCCCCCGAAGAACTCGCGGCCCTGGAACAACTGCTGGACGTCTGGGCCCGGCGGCCGGGAAAGACCTGACCTTTGCGCCCGAGCTGGCTCTCCTCCGTCCTGTGCCGCACAACCTCCAGCACCTCCTCCGGCCCGACCTCCGCCAGCTCGAACCAGGCCGCCTCCGGGCCGCCGGCGGCCGCGCCGTGAAGAAACGCCAGGGCCTCCTCCCTCCTCACCTCGGGCGGCACGTCGTCCCCGGCTATCCGGTCCTCGCCCAGCACGTCGGCCACCGCGCGGCGGATTACCGCCAGGGCCAGGGCGCGCCAGGGGTCGCAGATCACGAACCGGCTGACGTCCATCATCCTTCCTGCTCGCCTCCTTCCCGAAAGGCCGCAGAGGCTCGCGCGGCCGTCTCCGCCGCCAGGAGGTGCTTGCACTTGAGGCGCCGCCTGATAAAGTCCGGGCAGGAGCACGTCCCGGCGGCCAGGTTAACCTCGTACTCGCCGCGGCCGGATTGGGAGGGCACAGTGAACCTGCTTCCGCCGAGGGGCCGCACCCGGGGAGCGAGCTCCGCGGCGCGCGCCAGCCTGCGGGGGTAGACCAGGCGCCTCTCCGCGTAGGCCCGCCGGGACAGGGCGTCGGCCTCGGCGTTCTGCTCCCGCGGCACCCAGCGGAAGCGCACCTTCCGGAACCGCCCGGCCAGCTCCCGCGCCCGCCGGTGGAGCGGGGCCACGCGGGCCGAGCGCACGGCGTATTCCCCGCGGAGCTGGCGGACGCAGAGCTGGCTGTCAGAGCGCACCTCGACCTCCTCGCCCGCGTGGCCGTTTCCCAGCAGCCACTCCAGCGCCTTGACAATCGCCGTATACTCAGCCACATTGTTCGTGGCTCCGGGTCCGGAGCAGACCACCCCCCAGTCCTCCGCTAGCTTTTCCCTCCCCCGGTAGGCCACCCAGCCGTAGCACGCCGTCCCGCCGGGGTTGACCGGCTCGCACAGGCCGTCGCAGAAAACCGTGATCATTCCGCAGCACCTCCGACCTTCTCCCTACGAGGACCCGCCGCCGGCGGAACCTCCTCCAGCAACCACTCCTCCGGGCAGAACAACCTCGCCTGCCTCCCTTCGCGGAGCCCGCACCTGTCCAGGGCCATCTCCGTGTACTCCCTCTTAAGATCGATGTAAACACTATCGCGCCCCAGGGTCATGGCCGCAAGCGTGGTGGTTCCCGCGCCGCCGAAGGGGTCCAAAACCACGCACCGGCCCGAGCCGTCGTTGTCCGAACATCGGCACGTTGGTTGCCAGTATGTGTTCCTGACCGTGCCCGAAAACCGCCCTACGTCCGCCAGCCGGTTGCCGCGCGCCCCGCTCTCGCGGCGTCCCCATTCGGGGAGGTGCTCCTGCGGTTGCGCTGGGTGCCCCGACTCCCTCTCCTTCTCCACCACCCTCCGCCAGGGCGCGCCGCAAGTCGGGCACGCCTTCGGGGACGTGGCCGCCAAGATACACAATTCGGCTAGCCTGCGCGGGAAGACCGCGAAGTGGCTCCCCGGGAAGGGCTCCAGAGGGATTTCCCAAACGGAGCGACGGTTGCGCCCACAGGTGGTGTCCAGCACCCTGAAACCGCGGTGCGGCTTCAGCGGCCCGTGAAGGTTCCAGGGCTCGCCCTCCCGCTCGCGGGGCGGCGCGCCGGGCAGGTAGCGCCTGTCGTACAGGTGGGTGACGGCGGGCTCCTTCACGGCCTCGGCGTCGTAAAAGTACTGCGAAGATTTTGTCAGCATGAAGACGTATTCGTGGGCGTTTGTGCAGCGGTCTTTTACAGATTCTGGCAGACAGTTAGTTTTTAGCCATATGACATCGGAGCGGAGGAACCACCTGTCGGCCTGAAGCGCGAAGACCGCGCGCCAGGGGACGCCAACCAGGTCCTTCGGCTTCAGCCCGAAGAACTGGCCACGATTTGACTGCCGCGCGTACAGGGTCCGGCCGGTGCCTTTCTGCACCCGCCCCTCGTCCCAGGGGCCGCCCTTGCCCGGGCTGGCGTAGCTGTCCCCGATCACGAGCCACAGCGTGCCGTCCCGCCGTAGCACCCGGCGGACCTCCCGGAAGACCAGCACCAGGTGGCCGACGTACATCTCCGGCACCGGCTCCAGGCCAAGCTGGCCCGTCCACGCCGGCACCCGGAGCGGCGGCACGCCGGGCATCGGAGAGTATTCCACCTCCGGCCACGCGACCGGAGGAAGGCCGTAGTCGCGGAGGCCCCAGTACGGGGGGCTCGTGACAACGCAGTGGACGCTTTCATCGGGTAACAGCCTCAGCGCGTCCAACACATGGCCGACAATAAACCGATGCGCCCCCATCAGGATCACCCCCACAAAAAAGCCAGGATGGTTCTCGCCCACCCCGGCCGTCCGTCCCACATCCTCCGTTTTTGCGCAACCTCTCCTTCCTGTAACTGGCGCGCGTATTCGCCTACGCTTCCGGCAACTGATTCCAGGTTTCCGCATTGATACGCTCCCGGCACCAACCCGTAAGCCGGCCATCCGACGCAATCTCCGCGTACAGGCTGCATTCGGCCTGGCTCAGCCACAGACACCCGCCGGCGGCCAGGCACTCCGGCCGGGTGGGATAGGCCCGGACCCGGCGGCCCATGACCATAACCTCTTTCACAGTACATCCCTCAGCCTCACCGGCAGGCTCACCCGAACCCGGTGCGGGCCCCGGACGAAAAAAGTGCTGCTGGAGGCAGTCCAGGCACACGCAGTCCGCCGGGTGCGGGCCGTCGCGGGCTCTCAAGTATGCCAGGGCCTCCGGCTTCCGGGCCTTCAACTCGGCAAGCAACGGCCGCGGGTCCCCAGGCAAGCCCTGGAGCATCCGGCGGCCGCAAATGTTGCCCTCCGGCGTCACCTCGAACCGGTACCCCATAATCTCCAGCTTCTGGATTACCTCCATGATGTCATGCATTCAGATGACCACCTCCTCTAAATCGCCATCCCACAGTTGGGCGGTCGGTTGGGACGGCAGGCCCGCCTCGGCCTTCGGGGGCTCCAGCCCCGTCGGGGGCTTCGAGGGCTCCCGAGTTTGGCCGCCACCGTTCCCTTCGGCCACGCCCCCCGCCGCGGCCTCGGCCCGGGCTAGCCTAGCGTAAACGAGCGGGGCCAGCAGCCACTCCAGCCGCCTCAGCGCGTCGGGGTCAGAGGCCGCCGCCCGCAACTCCCGGGCCCGCCGCAGCAGGGGGCCAGCCTCGGGCGGCACCCGGCCGTTGGGGAAGACCACTATGACCGCGTGGCCCTCGGCCCACGCGGCCCGGGCCGATTCCCAGTCCCCGGCCGCCACCAGCACTCCACCGTCCCAGGCCTCCGGCACCGCCACGCGCGCGGGGAGCCTGCTACCGTTACCCCCCGCAGGCGCGCCTCGCGCGTGCCGCGGCGGCTTTGCTGCCTCCCTGCGGGCCACGCTCCGGACGCACTTTTCCACCTGGCTCTCGGGCAGCGGCGGGGCGTTCTTCTGGTTCCACGCCAGCAGGAGGGCCAGTACCTCGCTCTCCGGCAGGCCCTTGCTTAAGAAATGGCCCGCCAGCCGCGTGCAGGCGTCGTCCCGCTGACCCTCCGGTACTCCCGCCAGTAGGGCCTCCACCCAACCCGGCTCTTTGCCGCTGAGAGCCCGGGCCGCGGTCCGGCCCCGCGCCTCCAGAAGCTCCAGGAGCCATTCCGGCGGCGGCGCGGACGGAACGTCGTCCGGGGACCGGCCCCTGGCCCATGCGTACCGCCGGCCGCTCGGATGCAGGCTCGGAGGGGCGACCACGTAGCCCCCGTCGCCCCGCACATCAAGCCCTTTCACGCCGCCCAAGGCCGCCGCGTTCGCCACCGGGCGACCCGGGTGCGCGAGGTAGATGTGGTATCCCTTCCCCGTGGCCGCCGTCGGCGTCTCCGGGACGCCGCGCTCTTTCGCGAACGCGACCGCTTCCGGGCCGTCCAGGTCCACCACCACCAGACCCGAGACCGCACCGGTGACAACGCCGACGTTCGCATCGGGCCACCTCCTCCACCAGGCGCGGATCTCTTCCTCCACGGCCCTGCGGGACTGGTGCTCCTGCCACGACGCCAATGCCGGGCGCTTGTCCCGTGCGCGGAGCGGGATGACGGACCACCCGTGGGCGGCGTAGGAAAGCGCGGCCTCAAGCATCCCCGCTGCCCTCCTCGGATTTCAGATCTGGAAAATCGGGAATTTCGGCCCAGTCGGTTGCGCGGACGCCCGCCCGCAACGAGCGGTTAAAACATTCCACTATGCTCTTTGCCTCTTGAAGGTCCGCGCACGTGACCAGTTTCACTGGAACGTATCCCGCCCGCAGATCGAAGTCACGCCCGTAGGCAACTTCACGCCACCCCGGAACGACCGCCGCCACCTCGGCCCTGCCGTCCTCCGTCTTGCGCGGGTATATCCGCGCGGCCAGGACCAGGTTCACCAGATAGCCGTCGAACGTCAGGAACCACACGGTTGTAACACCTCCCAAAAACAAAAAGCAGAAGCGCGAAGGCCCCGGCATCCCCCTCAACCACCGCTACAGCACCACCACCAGCGGCACCCGCTCTCGCCACACTCTTACCGCGCGCCCGGGTCTCGGGGTTCAGCACCGTGCCCGCAGCTGGCTTATCCCAGCGGCACCTCTCCACCCGGTGCCCGCGCACCAGTGCGGCGCAGAACCACGTCAGCGGAATAAGCCAACTCCATCTCGCCCCGAACTCCGGCCAGCAACTCAGGCAGCGTGCAAACCTTCCCGGACACCACCTTTTCCCTCCCCTCATCAAGGCTTCGAACTGGGTTCCCCGAACTTGCTCTGGTGCCGCATCTCCAGCACCCGGATCGTCCCGGTCCAACCGGTGTAGCGGTTCTTCCGCACGTGCAGGTCCTTGTGCTTCACGGGGTTCGCCGGGTTGCCGTTGGCCTGCGCGGCGGTCTGATCCTTGTCCGGGGGCCACTCCAGCGCCAGGTAGAGGTCGCAGTCGAAGTTCACCCCGCCGCTTTCCCGGGTGTCGCCCTCGCGGTTGAGCGCCGCCACGCACAGCACCGTCCATCCCTCCTGGTTCGCCATCGCCACCGCCTGGCGGCTGACCCGTTCGATCCGGTGCCGGAAGGACCCCTCGAGCCACTTCTCTTGCACCGCGCCGGCCTCCGTGTGGGCCAGCGCCTGGAGGTAGTCGAGGACCACCAGCACCTGCCGCGCCTTGAGCCGCCTTTGGAAAGCCTTGGCCTTAGCCCGAACGTGGGCCATGGTGGTGTTCTCCGTGACCTCCATCACCGCCATGCGGCGGCCCTTGCCCGCGTCCCACCTGGCCGCGCCGGACGCCAGGAGTGCGGGGTCTCCTCTGCCCTGCGAGGCGTACTCGTGCCAGTTCAGCCCCTCCTCCCCGCAGATGGCCTTGAGCCGCAGCCGCCAGGGAGGCTCCTCGGCGGTGACGTAGACCGCTGCGGTCTCCGCGGCGTTCAGGAACTGCAGGGCCAGCCACAGTGCGAAGTGGGTCTTGCTCATGCCCTCACGCGCGGCCAGGACCCAGACGCCGGGTTGAATGCCGCCCGTGGCGCGATCGAACGCCGGCATCCTCGTCGGCGGGAACGGCACCGGATGGCCGGTCAGCGCCACGGCCTGGCGCACTTCTTTCAGGCGCTTGTCCATCTCCGCGGCGATCTCGGGGTCCGCCAGGGTCAGCAGGCGCCCCGCGGTGACCCCACGCACGGCCTCCTCGGCCCGCATCAGGGCCTCCTGCGTGCGCAGGATCACCTGATCCGCCGGCAGGCCCGGGAGTTCGGCCCACGCGCGCTCCAACGCCTCGGCCGCCAGCCGCTTCCGGGCCAACTCGGCCAGGGTGCGAACCGCGATGTTTAGGTCGAACCCCGGGGGCAGTTCCGCGTCGGGCAACGCGCCCGTCGGGACCGGCCTGCCGTCCGCCACGGCGTCCGCCAGCGCGCGGAAGGCCGCCTCGTAGCTTGGAAAGCACGCCGGCGCCAGCCAGTCGCTCAAGCGGTAAAACTCCTCTTCGCCGCCTGCGGCCAGGGCGGCCAGCACCCGCGCCTCCAGTTCCTGGTCAACAAACTGCGCAGCGGCCGGGGATACAGAAGAAGTAGCGATGGGTACCACCTCCGGATGAGACAGGTAGGGGTTTCGGGCAGGGTTGCCGAACGGCCCGGTAGCCTGGTTTTGCTGGGTTGCCGGGTTTTTTGTCTGGTCCTTTAACCCGGCCTGGCTAGGTGTGAGAGGCCGCCACCCGCCTGCCGCGGTGGCGGCCTCTCACCTTTAAGGCCTTTAAAGGCCTTTAAGATCTTTAGGATCGACAAGGGGACGTAAACCCGCACAAACACTGGGCCGAAGATTTTTCCAGTGGCGTATTGGGTCACAAAAACTGGCGTATTGGGTCACAAAAACTGGCGTATTGGGTCACACTTTCTGGCGTATTGGGTCACACCCCCCTGGCGTATTGGGTCACACTTTGATACCTTAACTGTTTTGACTGTTTTGAAAAGCGATACAGAAAACCGTATCGTTGCCGTCTGCGTTTTCACATGTGTAGGAGATTATGCCTGCGTCTTCCATCCGGCGGAGAAGGTTATTAACCGAGACATGTCTCCTGCCTGGCCGGTCCCTCATGTCGGCTATTTCCGCCACGGTCTCCGCCCGCCACCGCGCGGGTTTACGGCGTTCGGCTGCCAGAGCGTATACCAGATTCTTAGCGTGGACAACCAGTTTGCGCGGCAGCCTCCGGCACGCCTCAAGTACGGCGATCGGGATGACGGCCGGCGGAAGCAGGTCGAGCACCGCGCGGTACGTCTCCGAAATGCAGATCTTGACCTTCCGGCGCGTTTCCGGGATCTCCCGGCAGTTCTCCATAGCGACTACGGAGACGTATGACACAAAGCCGAAGGTCAGGTATTCGCGGGCCTTCAGCCTGCCGGAGGCCGTCAGCGCGGTGATGACCTCCTGGCGACAGATCGTGAATGCCCGCAGGAACTCCAGCGCGCGCCAGATCTCCTCCACCCGCTGGCCGTTCACCGCTATACCGAGCATGGTGGCAATCTCGCGGAACGAAGTGCGGATGACGCCGTCTGGGGGGCGCTGCTGGTAGTAGAGCGTCGTCACCGCGGTCAGGACCTCGCGGATGAAGTGCATGTTGGCCGTCTCGGCCAGGAACTCGCTCGGAACCAGGAAGTCCCGACCCTTCGGGTCGGCCTGCCACCTCCACTGGGCCGCGACCGGAAACACGTCGCCCGTGTGGCACACCGCGTTCTCGATTTCCTGAACCTGGGCGTCCCTGCGGCGCTGCGGGTTCCTGAATGCGAACCGGTCCCGACTGAAATTCCGGTCGAACCGTAGCTCCTTGTCCCCCGCCATTGCCGCCAGCACCAAGAAGGCCGGCGGCGCGGCCAGGAGCATCCCGACCGCCCCGGCGGGGTCGTGGCAGAGTAGAGCAAACCATTGCGACAGCACGTTTTCCTCTCCTCCGCACTTGGTCTCAAAAAAGAAAAGTCCCGGCGGAAAAAACCGCCGGGTGAGACCCATAGATGCCGGAGGAGAGAGAAACGGTATCTCTTAGAAAGTTTATACCGCGGGTTCGGGTCCCGCGGCAAGAGAGAATTAAAATCAAAACAACTGGATCACGCGACCTGAGGACCCGGGAGCCGGACGCGTCTCCGGAACCACCCGGGGCCTGCGGAATATCACCGTCGGCGTGACAAAATATCACCGAAGTTGTGATATTTCCGTCGCGCGTCCCGGCCCGGCGCCCCTCCTAACTTCCCTCTCGCAGCACCGCCTCGGCCTGCGCCGGCAGGGCGGCCTCCACCTCCCGGAGGTTGGCTTCCGACACGGCGGCGTAGCCCTCTTCGAGTCCCGCCTCCGCCCCTTTGCCCTGCGGGGTCTCCCCGGCTCGCCGCACAATCGATTCAAGAATAACCCGGAGAGCCTCGACCTGTTCGTCGGTCAGCAGGTCCACCAGGGCCTTTATGTATTCGCGCGGCATCGACACACCTCACCACCTCCGGGAGCATTATACACCGCGCCGCAACGGAGCGGAACCGGGAGGCTTGCCTCACCGCGGTTGCGGCCAACCTTGTCAGGGCCAATGGTCTTACGTTGTCCGGGTTTCGGGGCAATCCGGTACCCAGAAGGGCAGGCCGCCGGACCTGTCAGGTGCCCGAGTCCAGGGGACCTTCCACGGCCGCCAGCACCTCTTCCGCGATGAACATCCGGTTGCGCCGCCGGCCTTCGCCCCGGCCCCATTTCGCCTCCCGGAGCACCCCGGCCCGAACCAGCCTTTCAACGTGCCGGGCCGCGGCCGCGTAGGTCACCCCCAGTTCTTTTGCCGCCAGCGGTACGGTGATCACCGGGCACCTGAACAGCAGGTCCACCAGACCGGGCAGCACCGCGGAGGCCCGGGGTTTCTGGAAGCGCTCGCGGTACCTGCGCCGCAGGTCCAGAAGGCGCGCCGCGCGCCCCATAGCGTCGCGGGCCTGGCTCTCCACGCCCCGCAGGAAGAAGAGCAGCCACTCTTCCCACGCTCTCCTGGTGCTCACCTCCAGGAGCCGGTCGTAGTACTCCCGGCGGTGCGCCTCGAAGAAGGCGCTGAGGTAGAGCAGGGGCAGGGGCAGCAGGCCCCAGGCGCACAGGAGCAGGACCACGAGCATGCGGCCCAGCCGGCCGTTGCCGTCGAAGAACGGATGGATGGCCTCGAACTGGTAGTGGGGTCAGCGCCAGCCTGACAAGCGGGGGCAGCGCCGACTCCTCGTGGAGGTATTTCTCGAAGGCGTCGAGCGCCGCGGGCAGCTCGTTCGCCGGCGGAGGTACGTAGGTCGCTTCCTGCGGCGTGCAGTCCGGGGGTCCAATCCAGTTCTGCCCTTTCCGGAACTCACCCGCGGCGCGGGACCCGCCCCGCACGCCTTCCAGCAGGATGGCGTGGAGCTCCCGGAGCAGCCGCAGGGAGACCGGCAGGTCGGCGAGCCGGCGCAGGCCGTGCTCCAGGGCGCGGACGTAGTTGAAGACCTCGCGCACGTCCTCGGCGTCGCGGTCGTTCCACAACTTCAGCTGCACCGCTTCCCAGGCGTAGACGTCGGTCAGGGAGGCCCTGGTGCCCTCTATGCGCGACGACAGCACGGCCTCCCGCCGCACGAACGGGCCCATCAAAAGGTAGGGTTCGGGCACGACGCGGCCCAGCCCCGCGAGCTCCCCCACGGCGCGGTCCGCCGCCGACAGCGCGGCCGCCAGCGCGGGCGACCAGGGGATCTCCGGCGGCAGGGGATCCGGCACGAAGGCCCAGTACCCCTCCGCCGTTCGCACCAGGCGCCCGGGAGCCGGGCGGCGAAGTCCTCGGGCTTCAAGATACCGCCCGCAGGATTCCCCTGAATTCATTCAGGGGAGGAATGCGGGCTTCACCTCCTTCCAGGAAAATCCCGTCGACCGCGCCAGCAGCCTCACCTTTTTCGGGCTGAACTGGCCGATCCTTCTGCCGTCGGCGTCCGCCACGCCCACCAGCCTCGTGGTCTCCGTGGGCAGGCCGCACACCCAGCCGCGGTACTTCACCCCGGCCTTCCCGGCCTCCACCCAGTCGCCCTTGCGGAAAAAGCCGCCGTTCGCCGTGCCCCCGAAGCGCGGGCGGACGCCGCCCTTCCGCGGGTTCTGCCGGTAGAGGCTCCTTCTGGCATAGCGCAGCCTCCGCCAGACGAAGAAGGGGGCCGCCGGGTTGTTCTCGCAGCCGGTGACGCCCATCAGCATGGCCACCGCGTCGTTCGCGTGGGTCTCGGGAACCTGCTCCCACTTTCTGTCCACGCGCTTCTCCAGGCCGAACCTCTCCCGCCAGGCCTCCGTGTCCGAGACCTCGACCAGTTCGAGGGGGGCCAGCTTGCGGTACTCCCGGTAGGTGAGGGTCTTGCCGATTTCCACCGTGGAGAAGTGTTTGCCGTCCCGGAACCTGTAATGGTCGTAGCGCACGTCCTCGGTGACGATGAGCCGGATCGGGTAGATCCCGCACAGCTCACGGACGACCTTCAGCCTGGTCTCGACCTTGGATTTCTGGGTGGGGGCCAGCCAGTAGTCCTTCCTCCTGCGGTTGTCAAAGCGGGCCGGCCGGCGGGGCGTCTTGCGGTACCTCCTGGCCCGGCGCAGGTGCCGGCGGGTCTCCATCTTCCGCGGCACGTCGTCGGGCAGGAAGACCATGGCCTTAAGCTCGACCTGTTTGTGGGAGGCCACGGCCACTCCGTCGTACTTCGCCCCCGGGTCCACGGCCAGGGCCACGGGCTGCGTCGCGGTCCCGACGGGCCGCAGCATCCGGATGTGGAAGAGCCCCAGCCTGTTCCGCCGGGGCTCCGCCAGGCCGTCCCTGATGAGGAGCCTCGCCTTTCGCGGGGTGGTGGGCATGAGGGGCTTCCCGTCCGCGCCCACCACAGGCACTCTGGCTATCATTTGCCGATACACGGCCTCCTTCTCAGGAGTGATTGTCGCCTCGGCGCCGTCCGCGGGGCTTAGGCTGGTCCTGGTCAGCCGCGGCATTGAGCGGTTCTGCCGGAGGTAGTCCGGGCTGGCGAAACACCCGGAAGTCCTTGGTAGCCCCGCGGACCCCTGCCCCGCCGTCCAGCGCGGGGCCGCCTGGTCAGCCAGTTGCCCCCGGTCCCGCCAGACCGGGCCCCCGACCCAAGCCTCCGACTTCAGTCGGGGGTGGTTGACTGCCGTTCCTCCTCGTTGTTATACACAACTATCATAAGCCTGGCTCCTATTATACTTTTCCCCGCCATATAATAAGCCGCCTTCAGTATCGCAAGCCGGCTTTTCCACGAGGCCCGGGTCGAAGTTCACAACCGGGATGTCGCGGCCGGGGAACCCAGGACGACCCCTGGCATACCCGTGCTAGACTTTACGACTGAGATCCTGATGTACCTCCGGTTTATGAAAAAAACCCGCACCGAGGTTTCACTTTACGAACCCCTGGGAACCGACAAAGAAGGCAACGAGATTACCCTCATGGACATTCTGGGTACGGACCCCGAGGTTGTGACGGAGAAAGTGGCGGCCAATCTCGAGCAGCAGCGTTTGCTCAACAACATGGGAAAGCTTAATCGCCGTGAAAAAAGGGTGTTGGAGATGCGCCTAGGCCTCAGCCAGGAAGGAGTTAAAACCCAGCGGGAGATTGCCCGGATGCTGGGCATTTCGCGGAGTTACGTCTCCCGCATCGAAAAGCGGGCCCTGGATAAACTGCTCAAGGAACTCGGACTCCAGGGCTGTTCGTGAGGCCGCTGGCCCCGGGCCTGTTACCCGGGGCCTTTGACCCGGCATGGCATCGTCTGTTTAGCCGTGGGGATCGGTCCACAAGAGCACTTCCAGCGGCACCAGATAGGAGATCCAGGGGGCTTGCCGGTCCAACTCTTCCAACCTCTTCTTGAGCTGCTCTACGCGAAGCTTTAGTTCCTCGTTTTCGGGCTCGGATCGCAGGGCCGCCTCGGCATCGCGCAGGGCCACCCGCAGTTGGAGATGCTTATTCTCCAAGCTGTGGGCCTCCCTGCGGAAGGCCTGCACCTCACCCCATATTCTTTCTTCGTCGTAAAACCACATATTCCCCTCTCCTTTTGTCGAAGTAACAAGAATATTACGACAACAATAATGTTATGCTCAACCCTATGGTAAGTATATGCACTCCACATACCGGAATCAAGTGGTTGAAATGGCACCGGGTGTGGGCCGGTACTCGGGGCCAGGCCCGGGCCTTTGGGGTTCGGCACCACACGCAGCACATACCCGCGTGGTTCCTCCCGGTTCGCCGGGTCTGTGGAGCTCCGGCGCCGCATCCGGACCCCTACGGAGTCCCGTAGCCTTGAGCATCCGGCGCGGCCGGGGTATAATGGGATCAAACCCAACGGTGCCGTGCGGGGCTGGTTTCTAATCGTCCCCTGTGAATGGACTCATGCAACAAGGAGATTTACGGTGCTACGTATAGGCCGCTTTGGAGAAGTTACCGTTTTTAGAATGGGCCGTACTCTGCTGGGGAGGGTGGTTTATCCGGTACACTGCTTCCTGGTGGACGGCCTGCTCATCGACTCGGGCTGCCGCAGCGCGGCCCGTGAGTTCCTAGGGGCCATATCGCACCGCCGGGTGACGGCTGTGGCCAACACCCACCACCACGAGGACCATATCGGCAACAACGCTTTTTTCGCCTCCCGCGGGGTACCGGTCTACGCCCCGGAGGGTGCCCTGCCCTTCGTTGCGGACCCGCGCCGCATAAAGATGAATCTCTGCCAGCACCTGGCCTGGGGCCGGCCCGCACCGGCATCAGCCCGGCCCCTCCCCGGGGAACTGAGAACGGAGCGCTTCCGTTTACGCGTCATCCCCACACCCGGCCACAGCCCGGACCACGTGTGCTTCTTCGAGCCGGACCGGGGGTGGCTTTTCAGCGGCGACCTCTTTCTGGGGGAGCAGCAGAAGGTGCTTACCCGCGACGAAAACTTCTCTGCCCTCCTGGCATCCTTGCGCCGCGTCCTGGCGCTGGAACCGGAGGTTATGTTCTGCTCCCTCCAGGGCGTGGTGCCGGAGGCCACGACCGCCCTACAGCGCAAGATAGCCTACTGGGAAGAGGTGCGCGACCGCGTGTGCCACTTCAAGGCGCGGGGCTGGCCGGTGCGACGTATCGTGCGCCAGGTACTGGGCCCGGAGAACCTCCCCTCGGTGCTCATGACCATGGGGTTCTTCAGCAAGGCCCACCTGGTGCGCGCCATCTGCCGAGGTGCGTGCGGAGACGCGGGCTAAACGGAGACGGCTATTCTGCCGGAGGCAGGGGCAACAGGTCTCGGAGCAGGCGCAGGGTTCGGGGCACGTCGGTCACGGTGAGGCGGTGGATTTCGCGGGCGCCGGGGCGGTTTGGCACCGGGTCTTCCCCGCAGAGGTAAAGGTAGCGATAGCCGGCCTCCCGGAGGAGGGCGCGCAGGTCGTCGTTCACCGCGCCGTAGGGGGCCGCAAAGTCGAGCGGCGGGACCCCGAGTTCCAGCAACTCGCGGGTCATGAGGTCCACGTCGGTCCGCACCCGCGCGAGGTAATCCTCGTGCGCCTCCCCGGGAAGCCGGGTGGTAAGGTACGGGCCGGCACCGGGGATGTGGTGGTGACCGTCGAAGGAGTGCCCGCCGAAGGCCCATAGTCCCGAGGCCAGCATAGTGCGCACTTGCGCCGCGGTCAGGTGCTCCCGGTGCGGCTCGGGCCGCGGAAAAGGTGTAAACCACTTCATGACCGGGAACACGACCGCGGGCACGCGGTATTCCACCAGGACCGGGTGGGCATAATCGTAGACGCCCCGGTAACCGTCGTCGAAGGTCAGCAGGACCGCGCCGGCCGGTACCGTCCTGCCTCCCTCCAGGAAGGCGTGCAGGGTTTCGAGGTCCACGAAGCGGTAGCCCAGCCGGAGCACCCCCTCAACCAGTTCTCGGAATTCCCCGGGGCTCAGAACGTAAGGGTTGTCGGGCTCCCCGGGCGCCACCTCGTGCAGGGTCAGTACCACCACGCCCGGCACCGCGGCGGGCGCCGCGCTTCCTTCGGCTGGCCACCACAGTAAAAGGCCAAGGAGAATCCCGCCCAGCAGCGGGCCCATTATCCTCTGCCTGTGCGCCAACCCGGCCTCTCCCTCCCCTCCGGAAGGATGCGAACGTGCAGATGTACCCGGGAGAAAACTCTTTATCCCTTGCCCGCGGCACGCGGCCGCGACCGGCGGTACCGGCGCCGCTGCCGACCAGCCGACGCGGGTTCACCCTCCGGGACGCCCCGCGCCGTCACTCGTGCGGGAGGCCGCGCACCACCTCGACACACCGCGGGCACAGCGAGGGGTGGTCGGCGGCTTCCCCCACCCGGGGGCTGTACATCCAGCAACGGGCGCACTTGGCGCCGGGAGCACGGGTGACCCGGACCGCCAGACCCGGCACCTCGGGCACCCCCACCGCATCGCCGGGCAAATCCGCCGGCAGGGCCCGGAGGTCCACCGCGGAGACGATGAACAGGGGCGCGAGTTCCCCACTGGCATCCTCCAGCAGGCCCAGCCACCCGTGGTCCGCGTAAAGGGTCACGGCCGCCTCTAGGGAGTTGCCGATGAGTTTCCGCCGGCGCGCCTCCTCCAAAGCACGGTTGACCACACTCCGCGCGGTGAGCAAGCGCTCCCATTTCTCCTCCAGGGTGGCGTCGAACCACCGTGGGTCCGGAACGGGCATATCCGCCAGCTGCACGCTTTTCGTGGGCGGTCCGCCCGGCATGTGCTGCCACACTTCTTCGGTGGTGAAGGCCAGCACCGGCGCCAGCAGGCGCACAACGGCCGAGAGCACCTCGTAAAGCACGGTCTGGGCCGCCCGCCGGCCGCAAGAGGCGGGTGGGAAGGTGTACAGGCGGTCCTTTATAACGTCCAGGTAAAGGGCGCTCAGGTCCACCGTGCAGAAGTAATGCACCGCGTGGTAGACCACATGGAAATCGTAATCGCGGTAGGCCTGCAGCACCCGCTCGACCAACCTGTACAGCCGCAGCAGGGCCCACCGGTCCAGCTCGGGTAGGGCCTCGTACGGTACGGCATCCCGCCGCGGGTCGAAGTCGTAGAGATTGCCCAGCAGGAACCTGAAGGTGTTGCGGATCTTCCGGTAGGCGTCGGCCAGCTGGCGCAGGATGTTGGCCGAGACCGCCAGATCGTTGCGGTAGTCCGCGGAGCAGACCCAAAGGCGCAGAATGTCCGCCCCCAGCTCCTGCAGGATCTCCTGGGGTTCGATGACGTTGCCCAGGGATTTGGACATCTTGTAGCCCTGTTCGTCGACCACGAAGCCGTGGGTGAGCACGGCCCGGTAGGGGGCCCGGCCGGTGACGGCCACCGAGGTGCATAAGGAGCTGTTGAACCAGCCGCGGTGCTGGTCGCTCCCTTCCAGGTAGAGGTCCGCCGGCCACCTCTGGTCCGGCCAGTATTCCGGCTGGTCCAGCACGGCCAGGTGGCTGGAGCCGGAGTCGAACCAGACGTCCATGGTGTCGGTTTCTTTGGTGAACTCCGCGGCCCCGCACTCCGGGCACCGCTGGCCGGGAGGAAGAAGCGCGGCCGGTTCGGCCTCGTACCAGATATCGGATCCGTGGCGGCGGAACAGTTCCCGCAGATGATCGATGGTCGCCTCGTTGATGAGTTCCTTACCGCAGGCCCGGCAGTAGAAAATGGGCAGCGGCACGCCCCAGATACGCTGCCGCGAAATGCACCAGTCGCCCCGGGTGGCGATCATGTTGTAGATCCTGTCGCGGCCCCAGGCCGGAATCCAGCGCACCTGGTCTATGGCCGCCAGGGCCTGCCGGCGAAAACCGTCCACCGAGGCAAACCACTGTTCGGTGGCGCGGTAGAACACCGGGTTCTTGCAGCGCCAGCAGTGGGGGTACTGGTGTTCTACGGTACCGGCGGCCAGGAGCATGCCCCGCCGGGCCAGCAACTCCACCACGGCGGGGTTGGCGTCCAGGTAGAATTGCCCGGCAAAGACGCCCCCTTCGGCGGTGAAATAGCCGCGCCCGTCGATGGGCGAGAGCACCGGCAGACCGTAGCGCTGCGCCAGGACGAAGTCCTCCTCGCCGTGCCCGGGGGCGCAGTGTACGCAGCCCGTACCCTGATCCAGGGTCACGTATTCTCCCAGGATGAGGCGCACCTCCCGCCCCTCCACGAAGGGATGCCGGCAGAACAGCCCCTCCAGGCGGTCCCCTTTGAAGGATTTCACCACCTCGGGTACCGGGCGTCCCGTCGCCGCCGCGAAGTCGGCCAGACGCGCCCGCGCGCATACGAACTGCTCGTCGCCGGCACGGGCCAGCACGTACTCGTACTCCGGGTGCACGTAAATGGCCACGTTGGCCGGCAGGGTCCAGGGCGTGGTGGTCCAGATGACGACCCCCGTATCTTCCGCGGGCAGCAGGCCGTTGCCCCTCAGTACCGGGAATTTGACCCAGATGGATGGCGACTCCTTAGTATGATACTCCACCTCGGCCTCGGCCAGGGCCGTCTCGCAGGAGGCGCACCAGTAGACGGGTTTCAGCCCCTTGTAGATGTAGCCCGCCGCGGCCATGCGGCCGAAGACCTCCAGCTGGCGGGCCTCGAAGTGGGGTTGCAGCGTCAGATAGGCGTTCTGCCAGTCGCCCCGCACGCCCAGGCGGCGGAATTCCTCGCGCTGGATCTCCACGTACTTCAGGGCGTATTCCTTGCAGCGCCGCCTGAATTCCACGGGATGGGAACGGTGGCGGTCCAGGCCCAGCTCTTTGATGGCCTGCTGTTCGATGGGCAGGCCGTGGGTGTCCCACCCCGGGATGAAAGGGGCGTCGTAGCCGGCCATGGAGTGGAATTTGACCACGATGTCCTTCAAAACCTTGTTCAGCACGTGGCCCAGGTGAATGTGCCCGTTGGCGTAGGGCGGACCGTCGTGCAGGATAAACTTCGGCCGGCCGGCGTTCTTTTCCTGCACCAGCCGGTAGATGTCGATTTCGTCCCAGAATCTCAGGATTTCCGGTTCCCGCCGGGGCAGGTTCGCCCGCATGGGAAAATCGGTGCGCGGCAGGTTAAGGGTACGGCCGTAATCCACAACAGGTCCTCCTCATGCCAAACATAAAAACCTCCCGCCCAAGGGGCGAGAGGTTGCCAATCCCGCGGTACCACCCTTCTGGTCGGCCGGGGCCGACCTCTTTCGGACCGGTAACGGCGGTCGACCGGCGCGACCTACTCGGCAACCGGAATGGGCCCTCTGGCCCGGTACTCCCGGTCCTTTTCGGCCGGCACCTTCCGGGGGATATTCGGCGTGACCCGCCGCCCGCTTCCACCAAACCGGGCTCGCTGTGGGCCGGGTACCGGCGCCTACTCGTCCCGTGCATCGGCTCTCACGCTATCCACGCCCATATTATAGAGGCCGGCGGGCCCGCAGTCAACTACCGCGCCCGGCGTTTCCCGGTTCCGCCTGAAGAGAGGCCAGGCATTCCCGAAGTCGTTCGGGGGTCAGACCCTCCAAGGCGACCAGTTTGCGCCGGCCGGTATGACCGCCGATTAATCTTACCCGACCCTTGGGAAGGCCGAAAAAATCCGCCAGCAGGGTCTGAACCGCGGCGTTGGCCTTCCCGCCCACCGGCGGGGCCTTGACCCGTACCCTCAAAGCGCCGTCCGTATAGCCCACCACTTCGTCGGCCCCGGCGCGCGGCTGGACCTGAACGTAAAGCCTGACCAAACCGACAACCCCCCGTGGAAACCCAAAGCCTTGGCTTGACCCGCCACCGTTCCCTTATGCTATACTTTTGTTCTGGCAGCCCGCGATCCCACGGATCCGAGGTGATAGCCTTGGAGAGGACCAAAAAACAAATCTTACGCAGCCTGCTGGCCGGACCGAAAACCTTCTGGCGGTTAATCCGCGACCAGGACAGTCACCTGGCCCACTTTACCGCCGTCCTGGACGAAACAGTACGGGAAGGACTGGTATGCAGTTCCGACAACCGCCTCGGCCTGACGGAAAAGGGCCGTAAAACGGCCCGGGAATGGAAGCTGCAACCCCTCCAGCCCTTGGGTTGCCCGACCTGCGGGGGGAAAGGCCTCGTGCTGGAGGGCCGTTTCTCCGAGGTGGAAAGGAGATTCCGGGAGCTGGCACGAAGGAGGCCGCCGGCCGTACCGGAATTCGACCAGGGCTGCGTCGACCCCACAAGCACGGTCGCGCGTGTGGCCCTCATGTACCTCCGCGGGGACCTGGAAGGCCGGGACCTATTCGTCCTGGGGGACGACGACCTGACCAGCGTGGCGGCGGCCCTCACCGGCATGGCCGGGCGCATCACGGTGCTGGAGGCCGACGAGCGCCTCGTCGCATTCATCGCCGACTTGGCCGAACGGCAGGGTTGGAGCAACCTCGTCGAGGTCCGGCAGTACGACGTACGTCATCCCCTCCCGGCAGAACTGCACGGTCGCTTCGACACCTTTGTGGTGGATCCGGTGGAAACGCTGCCCGGCATCGGCCTCTTCCTGTCCCGCTGCGTCCAGGTCCTGAAGGGTGCCGGTAGTGCGGGTTACCTGGGTCTTACCCATCTGGAAGCATCGCGCCAAAAATGGTTTACCATCCAACGCCTCATTCTAAACATGAATCTCGTAATCACCGACATAATCAGGGATTTTCATGAATACGAACTGGAAAGGGACGAGTTTCTGAAGCGCGATTACCCTCTACTCCGTTATGCCCCGGGCCATCTACCCCCGCCGGACCTGAACTGGTACACCTCCAGCTTCATCCGGCTTGAGGCCGTGGCCCAGCCGCGCGTCATACCCGATTACGAGCTCCCGCAGGGACCGGATCTCTACTTCGACGCCGAGGCCTATGCCACCCTACCTATGGTCCGGCCCGTCAGATGCCCGGCCCCAAGGGCTTAGTACACCACCACAGAAAAGGGCTACTCAGGGCGCGTGCCTGCCGTTCACGTCCGGTGATGGTCCGGCCTTTTCCCGTACCTCCCCGGCGGGCGGTGGGCCTTTTTCCACTTCCGGAAGCCCCCCCGGTCCCCCTTCGCGCAGTAATTTCAACTGTGCCTCCAGGAAGGACTCAAAACGGGTCCTGAAAACCCGGGCCTGCGTCTCCAGGTGCCGGTATTCTTCGAGGATGGCCTGGACCCTGGCTTCGGCCGCCGCGGTCAGTTCTCTGGCCCGTTCCTCGGTGGCGCGCAACGTGTTCCGAGCCTGCTCCTCTGCCTCCCGCACCAGACGCTCGGCCCGGCTCTGGGCGTCACGCAGGATGGTTTCGGCCTGGGTCCTGGCCTCGCGAACGATGAGTTCGGCCTCCCGCGCGGCGTTGGCCTCCAGCTCCTGGGCATTCTTCTGGGCCATGACCAGGGTGTTCTTAATGACCTCTTCCAGTTCCCTGTACTGGGCGATGCTACCCTCGGTCTTCTGGAGCCGTTCCTGGAGTTCCTGATTTTCCCGGTACAGGCGCTCGTAGTCCTGCACCACGCGGTCCAGGAAGGCGTCCACCTCTTCCTCGCTGTAACCGCGAAAGGCCCGCCGGAATTCCTTCTTGTGGATCTCCAGAGGGGTCAGCAACCCGCGCCACCTCGATCTTAAGCCAGGCCGACGAGAATCCTGACGACCACGGCCCGTACCACCTCGATGGCCAGCAGGGCCACCAGGGGCGAAAGGTCGATTACGCCCAGGGGCGGGATGATGCGGCGGAAAAGGCCGAGTACCGGCTCGGTGATCTCGTACACGAATCTGATGACCGGGTGATAAGGGTTATGCCTGAACCAGGAAAGGATTACCCGGATGAAGATAAGCCAGTTGTACACGTAAAATGCGGTGTTCACCACCGCAATGATGGTGCCCATCGTCACCGCTCCTTCGACCGGGAATTTTGCCCTCGGAAGGCCACCGTGTCGTCGGTATCGGCGCGTTGGCAAAATTCCCGGTCGTTCGACGGGGAATTTTGCCTTCGGAAAGCTGCCCTGTTATCGGTACCAGCAGGTTGGCAAAATTCCCCGTCGCTTAACAGCTCCCCGGCCCGCCTGACGGCGGCGGCCACGGCCTCCATGATTACGGCCCGCAACCGGCCGTGTTCCAGGGCGAACAGGCCCGCCGCCGTGGTACCGCCAGGGGTGGTGACCATGTCGCGCAGGACCGCCGGGTGCTCGCCGCTCTCCAGGAGCATCCTGGCCGATCCCAGCATGGTTTGAGCCGCCAGCACCCGGGCCACTTCCCGCGGCAGGCCCACACGCACCCCGGCCTCGATGAAGGCATCCAGCAACAGGAACATGTAGGCCGGCCCGCTGCCGCTGAGGCCCGTCACCGCGTCCATGAGGGTTTCTTCTACGGCCACCACCCGGCCCACGGCCCCGAAAATCGCGGCCACGATCTCGCCGTCGGCGGGCGTGGCGTGGCGTCCCAGGCAGTAGGCGCTGGCGCCGGACCCCACCAGGCACGGTGTGTTGGGCATGACGCGCACCACCCGGACCGGCCCGGAAATCCGCCGCTCCACGGTTGCCGTGGTTACGCCGGCGGCAATGGAGACCAGAAGGTGCCGCTCAACCCGGACGTGGGGCGCCACCTCCTCCAGTACCGCCGGTACCTGTGGGGGCTTGACGGCGAGGATTACCACGTCACTCTCGGCCACCAGGCTCACGTTTTCCGTGCAGGTACGGATTCCCAGTTTCGAACTCAAGAAACGAAGCCGGTCTTCCCGCACGTCGCTGGCCGCCAGATGGGCGGGCGGCACAAGGCCGCTCCGTACCAGACCCTCCAGCAGGGCGCCCCCCATGGCACCCGCACCCAGGCAACCGACCTTCTTACCCTCCAAAGGCATTTTGAAACCAGGCACCCGCCCTTCGTGCCTCAGGACCGCACCCGACTCAACAGGCCCCGCTCGCGATACTGCTGCTCCTTTAGTTCGCTCGCGATATCCACGTGACGGGGAACGAACAGGAATATGCAGGTGCCCACCTTCTGCATGTTCCCGTTAAGGGCAAAGGTGGCGCCGCTCAGAAAGTCCACCACCCGCCGCGCCAGCTCGCCGTCGGCATGCTCCAGGTTCACAATGACGGGCCGCCCGTTCTTCAGGTTGTCCGCGATACCCTGCACCTCTTCGTAGGCGCGGGGCTCGGCTACCACCACCCGCATCTGGCGCGGCGTGTGGAGGCTCAGAACGGCCCCCCGCTGCTTCCTGGCCTGCGGGCCCGTTTCGGGTTCTTCCGCGAAATCCATCTCCTCTTCGGGTTCGGCCTCGAAGCCGATGAAATTCAGCACCCGGTCCATGAACCGCTTTGCCACCTGCTTCACTTCCTTCCAAAAATGGCCGTGCCCACACGCACCAGCGTGGACCCTTCCTCGACGGCGACCTCGAAGTCGTTGCTCATCCCCATGGAGAGATATTTCATCTCCACCCCCGCCACTTCCTCCTGCAGCCGGCGGGCGAGCTCGCGCAGGCGCCGGAACACCGGGCGCACCTCTTCCGGGTCCCGCACCAGGGGCGCCATGGTCATCAGGCCGCGCACCGCCAGCCCGGGCAGCGAGGCCACCCGGCGCGCGAAGGCCCCGGCCTCCTCCGGCGCGACACCGTGCTTGCTGGCCTCGCCGGACACGTTAACCTGAATCAGCACCGGCACCACGATACCCTGCTGTTGCGCCCGGCGGTCAAGTTCCAGGGCCAGTCCGAGCCGGTCGAGGGAGTGCAGCAGCACGATCTTGTCGATCACGGCCCGGACCTTGTTGGTCTGCAGGGAGCCGACGAAGTGCCACTCCACGCCGGGCACCTGGGGCTGCTTGGCGAGCAGCTCCTGGGCCCGGTTTTCGCCCAGGGCCGTTTGCCCTGCGGCGACCAGCTCACGGATTACGGCCACCGGCACGCCCTTGGTTACGGCCACCAGCTGGATTTCTTCTACCCTGCGCCCCGCGCGTGCCGCCGCCCTCTTTATCGCTTCTCGTACGCGCTCCAGATTCTCTACCACGTTCATTGTGGCCCACTCCGCGAGAAAGCGTTGTCGGGTGCACGGGCGCCGCCGGCGCGTGCGGTTTTGGTGTCGCTAAATAAATCGTCTGGTACGGCCCTGGTCTGAAGTGTCACGGCGAACCGCGGGTGCTCACGGTTTGGAAAAGGCGTGCTTCCCCTTACCATTCGACGGAAGGACTGGCGAACCCTGCTCGACAACAAAAAAGAGCCTCCCCGGCTCGCGGGCGGCTCGGCCGTGCGAATTCTAGTTGAGTTCGCGCCACTCACCGGTTTCCAGGTAAATCACGGCCTCCCCGATGTTGGTGGCATGGTCCGCAATGCGCTCGATGTAGCGGCTTACGTAAAGGAGATAGGCCGCCTGGGTGATCACCCCGGGGTCCTCCCGCATGGCCTGCAGCAGATCCCGAAAAATGTGGGCAAAGAGGTAATCCACCTGATCGTCCATGCCGCACATGATGCGGGCCTTTTCCACATCCCCGTGCACGTAGGCATCCAGCCCGTCCTTAACCATTTGCTGGACCACCCGCGCCATGCGGGGGATGTACTCCATGGCCCCGATAACGGGCCGGTCGCAAAGGCACATGGTGGTGCGGGCAATGTCCACCGCGTGGTCCGCCATCCGCTCGAGGCTCAGGAGGATCTTGATCCCCGTAATGGCCACGCGCAGATCACGGGCGATGGGCTGCTGGGTGGCAATAAGCCGTACGCACTTATTTTCTATTTCCCAGTAAAGCCGGTCGATATCCTCGTCGCCCATGATTACCTGGGCCGCCAGTTCGGCGTTCTGATTGACCAGTGACTGAACCGCGTTATAAATGTTCTGCTCCACCAGACTGGCCATGCGCAGGATGTCCTGCTGCAGCTCGGCGAGGGCCTTGTCAAAGGATTGGCGCGTGGGCATGGAAGATGCCACTCCCCTCGACCGAAGGTTTTGCCAGCGCACCACCGCCCGGAACAGGTGCCTTTCTGCGAACACTCTCGGTCGCGACGTAAGTTAATAAATAAATTTTACCGCAAACAAGGATAAAAGACAAGAGTACCTCCCCGTAAGGCGCCCCCTGAGCCCACCACGGACGATAGGCGCCGGCCTGCTAGCCAAAGCGTCCCGTAATGTAATCCTCGGTACGGCGGTCGCGCGGGCGGGTGAAGATTACGTCGGTGGGCCCGTACTCCACCAATTCCCCGGAGAGGAAAAAAGCCGTGCTGTCGGACACCCGCGCCGCCTGTTGCATGTTGTGGGTAACGATGACGATGGTGTAGGTGGCCTTCAAATCCTGTATCAGTTCTTCGATCTTGAGCATGGAAATGGGGTCCAACGCGGAGGTCGGCTCGTCCATGAGTACCACTTCTGGCTCCACCGCCAGCAGGCGCGCAATGCACAGACGCTGCTGCTGCCCGCCCGACAGCCCCAGGGCCGAACTCCGTAACCGGTCCTTCACCTCGTCCCAGAGGGCCGCGTCCCGCAGGGCCTTTTCCACGATCTCGTTCAGCCGCCGCCGGTCGCGCAAGCCATGGATGCGGGGCCCAAAAGCCACGTTGTCGTAGATGGACATGGGAAAGGGATTGGGGCGCTGAAAGACCATCCCCACGCGCTTGCGCAAAGCGACGACGTCCGTTCCCGGGCGGTAAATATCCTCACCGTCCAGGAGCACGCGGCCCGTCACCCGCACCCCCTCAATCAGGTCGTTCATGCGGTTCAGGGTGCGCAGGAAGGTGGTTTTGCCGCAACCCGAGGGTCCGATGAGCGCGGTAACGTGATTGGCCTTGACGGCCAGGTTCACGTTGCTCAGGGCCGGCGTGTTCCCGTAGTGCACACTGAGGCCCTGTACCTCCATTTTGATGCGGATGGCTTCTTCCGCCGCGGTCAACCTTTCTGCCACAAGCCGCCCCATTCATTTGCCACCCCCACCGAGCAGCCGGCGCTGCAAAATCCGGCTGGGAATGCCAATACAGAGATTGAAAACCAGCACCACCAGTACCAGCAACGCCGCGCTCCCGTCGGCGATCCTGGTGGCGTCGGGCACCAGGGACTGCGCATTGACGTACCAGAGGTGCACCGCCAGGGTCTCGCCGGCCACAAAAGGGTCGAAGTCCGGAAAATAGCGGGAAACACTTAACCCCGCCGTGTAGATCAGAATGGCCGATTCCCCCAGGGCCCGGCCGGCCACCAGGCTCACACCCGTGACCATACCCAATAAAGCGCTGGGCAGGACCACCCTGCGAATGGTCTGCCACTTGGTGGCCCCCAGGGCCAGACTGGCCTCGCGGTAGGAGACCGGTATGGCCCGCAACGCCTCTTCCGTGACCCGTACCAGTACCGGAAGATTCAGAAGGGCAAGGGCGGCGGCTCCGGCCAGGATGCAGAAACCAAGGCCCAGGTACCACACGAAGACCACGGCCCCGAAAAGCCCCAGCACTATGGAAGGCACGCTGGCCAGGCACTCGGTACTCAGGCGGATGAGGTTGGTCAGCGGTCCCGGGCGGGCGTATTCCGCCAGGTAAATGCCGGCCCCCACGCCTATGGGCAGGGAAAACAGCAGGGAGAGAACCAGGATGTAAAAGGTGTTGAAGAGCTGTGGCCCGACGCCACCTCCCGCCGTCATTTCCCTGGGCGTCCCCAGGACAAAGGCAAGTGAGAGTACCGGCGCGCCCCGCCAGAAAATGTGGGTCAGGAAAAAGAGCAGGATGCCGGTGATCACCGCGGCGGCGGCCCAAAAGCAGGCCGTGGCCAGACGGTCTGCCAGATACTTATTCACGGAGTCGCCCCCCTGTGCCGCACCACCAGACGTACTACCAGAATCATGGCCAGCGAGAGCACCAGCAGGGTAAAGGCCATGAAGAACAGGGCGTTGTTCCACGTGGAACCGAAGGGCGTGTTACCCATCTCGAGTACGATTTCGCTGGTCAGGGTGGCCGTGGGCGTGACGAGCGAGCGCGGAAACTGGGGCGAGTTGCCGATGACCATCTGGACCGCCATGGCCTCACCGATGGCCCGGGCCATCCCTAGGATGACGGCCGTCACCAGTCCGGGGGCCGCCGCGGGCAGCACCACGCGGCTTAAGGTCTGCCACCTGGTGGCCCCCAGCCCGTACGAGGCTTCTTCCAGTGCCGGCGACACGGCCCGCAGGCTATCTTCCGAAACGCTGATGACCGTGGGCAGGATCATGATGCCCAAAATAATCCCCGCCACCAGCAACCCGAAACCCGCACCGTTCACGTGCTCCCGCACGAAGGGCACGAAAACGGTGAGCCCTATCCAACCGTAAACCACCGAGGGAATCCCCACGAAGAGGTCCGTTGCGGGCCTCAAGCTTTCGCGCACCCACTCCGGGGCAACCTTGGCCAGAAATATGGCCCCGGCTAGACCCAGTGGCCCGCCGAAACAGATGGCCAGGACGGTCACGGCGAAGGACCCGAAAATAAAGGTGAAGGCGCCGTAATTGGCGGGGGGATTCCAATTCGTGGTGAATAAAAACTCCCAGGGGGAAACCACGGTGAAGGTGAGAAAGCCCTGCCGGGCCACAAAGAAGACCACGGCCAGAATGATCAAGCTTACCAGAGCCGCACTGGCGACGAAGACATACCGGAAAAAGCGGTCGTACCAGAGAACGCTGTGTCGGATGCGGGTCACGGACATCGCCCTGTCGCCATCTTAACAGAGTTCCGTTAAGTCCCCGTTAAGTAAACGTTAAGAATTTGTTAAGCGGTAGTTACGGATCACCAGTTCGGTAATCGGCCCGCGCCCTTCCGCCTGACAGTTTATGGCTCGCCTGGCGTAGACCACCCGGACGTCGTAACCCCGGTACAGGTCGCGAATAAATTCGGTATCTGAGTTGGAGAGCATGACCTGGCAGCCGCGCCGGTCAAGCTCCCG
>DYER01000085.1 GCA_020725605.1 Ammonifex sp.
GAGGCGGGACTCGAACCCGCACGGTTTCCCACACGCCCCTCAAACGTGCGCGTCTGCCTATTCCGCCACTCCGACGTCTTAACCTTAATTGTACAGATCGGACCGCCGGTTGTCAATGGGACCAGAGACCCCCCAAGATCTCCCTTGACGCGAGGCGGTCATCCGGATATACTGTATACAACATACTGAATACCAACGTTTGAAACGCGGAGGGTGGTACCCGTGCGGTCGGAGGAAATTCTCAAGTTCCATCGTCACGGCAAGATCGCGCTGTCCAGTCGTGTGCCCCTGAGCACGCAACGCGAACTTTCCCTGGTCTACACCCCCGGGGTGGCGGAGCCCTGCCGGCTCATCAGGGAGGACAAGGAACTGGCGTACGAATATACGGCCAAGGGCAACTCGGTGGCCGTCGTATCCAACGGCACGGCGGTACTGGGCCTGGGCGACGTCGGTCCCGAAGCGGCGCTGCCCGTAATGGAGGGCAAAGCCGTACTCTTCAAAAAGCTGGCCGGCGTGGACGCCTTTCCCATCTGCATCGCCGCTCACGACCCCGAAAAAGTCGTCGAAGTAGTCAAAATGCTGGAACCAACCTTCGGCGGCATCAACCTGGAAGACATCGCCGCCCCCGCTTGCTTTATCGTCGAAGAGCGCCTGAAACGAGAAGTAAGCATACCCGTCTTCCACGACGACCAGCACGGCACCGCCGTGGTTGCCGTGGCGGGGTTGTTAAACGCGGCACAGGTGGTTGGCAAGGACCTGCCCGACCTGCGGATCGTGATCAACGGCGCCGGGGCCGCGGGTCTGGCCATAGCCAGGCTGTTGCTCCGCCTGGGGGTGGAGGACCTGACCGTGTGCGACAGCCGCGGCACACTTTACCCCGAACGTCGCGAAGGCATGAACGCGTATAAGGAAGCCATTGCCGCCCGGACCAACCCCCGCGGCCTGAAGGGGGGATTGGCCGAAGCCCTGGTCGGTGCCGACGTGTTCATCGGTGTTTCGGCACCGAACGTCCTCACGGCGGCCGATATACGCCGCATGGCTCCCCGAGCCATCGTATTCGCCCTGGCCAACCCCGACCCCGAAATCCACCCCGCGGAGGCCGCCGAAGGCGGCGCGGCGGTGGTGGCAACCGGCCGTTCGGACTATCCAAATCAGATCAACAACGTCCTTGCCTTCCCGGGCATCTTCAGAGGCGTGCTGGACGTCAGGGCCACCGACATAAACGATGACATGAAACTGGCCGCCGCCCGGGCCATTGCCGGCGTGGTGAAGCCCGAAGCACTCCGGCCGGACCACATCATCCCGAAGCCCCTGGACCCCGAGGTGGTACCGGCGGTGGCCGCCGCCGTGGCCGAGGCGGCCTGGGCCACGGGAGTGGCCCGCGTATACCTGGACCCGGCCACCATCGCCCGCCGCGTCAGGGAACTGACGGCCGCCTGACGCCCGTCCGTCGCACCGACGTGCCCCGGTCGCGCCACCAGGCGAGACCGGGCTCGTTTGCGCGCCCGGCATGGGTACCGTTTATTTCGCCGCACCCTCGGGAGGGCCGGCCTGGCGTGGAAAAACGACGTGCTCAAGCAGTAAGGAAAGCACGACGCCTACGATGAGGCCGTTGGCCAGCAGGTAAGAAAAGGTTGACGGAACCCCGGCAAACGCCTGGGCGGGTATGAACCCGATTCCGTTGCCGACCATAATGGAGGAGCCCAGGATGATCATTTCCCGTGTGCCCAGACCGGTCTTGGCGCAATCCCGAATCCCGAGGCCGATGATGATGGCAAAAACGGCAAATAACACAGCGTAACCTACCGTAACGGGCATGGCCGCGAAAAACCGTCCCACCGCAGGTATAACACCGAGAACTATCAACATCGCGTTTCCCAAGATAAAGGGCCCTATGCTCAGCACGCCTGTAAGGGCGCCGAAACCGATGGAGGAAGCGTAGGGTACGAACCCCACGACAGAGCCACACCCGGCCAGAATGTCGGCGATCCCGGTACAGACCACCGTTCTGTTATACACGGAATCCCGTTCCGGCAGGCCCAACAATGCGTGCATCCCCGAGACGCTGGCTATCAGGTTCGCCAAAACCACCGTTCCGGCGGTGACCGCGCTCAGCGTGACACCCGGGTCGAAGGTGGGCGTGCCCCACGCCAGAAAATCCGGCAGCGAAAAATAAGCTCCACCCACTTTCGGTGCCGTCACCGGGGTCGAAGGACTCCAGAGATAGGCCACCGCCCATCCGGTGGCCGTACCTATGAGAACGGCTATACTCTGTATGAAGCCCCTTGCTTTTAAAGACAGAAAGAGGGTCACGCCCAAGGTCACGCAAAATACAACTACCTTATCCGGTGCGACGGAAAAGACTCCTCCGTTTGACACCAGGAGGCCCTTCGCCAGGGTGCTGCTGAACTGTAGCGAAAGCAAAATCAGGAAGGTCCCGTTAACCACCGGTGTGAACAACCGGCGCACGTAGGGCATCAACCCAAAGGCACCCAGCAGCACGGACAGAATCCCGGCGCTGATGAGCCCCATTTCCAGGTCGGATCGCAACTCGGGTAAAGGCTTGCCGACCTGCACGGCCATCGCGGCCAGCACGATAAACGTGCTATACCAGATGCCCGCCGGGCCCTCGAAAATGGGATACCGGTGTCCCCAGACCGCCTGGAGCAGGCAGGCGCATCCCGAAAAGAAAAACGTACGCTGGGCAAAAGCGGCAATGCCGGCCGCGTCCAGCCCCAGGCTGGTACCCACCACGACCGGCACCGCCGCGCAGTTTGCCACTCCGAATATGAGGTGCTGTAAGGCGTACAGGAGTTGCCGAATCGTTTTGAGTTTTACCTTGACGGCGGACTCCACGACTTGAGAACGTGCTCCCCCCGGCTATGAGACTCTCGCAAACCCCACTTCTCCGGACAGGGCGCCCGGGAACTCTTCTGCCGCACCCCGGGCCGCACATGGTCTCCAGAGCACAAGAGCTAGCTTCTCCGGCGGCTTTCTCGCGGGCGCGTGGGGTTTCACGTCCGGCTCGTCCTCAGGAGCATATCGATCTCCTCGATGGACTTCCTCTTCGTTTCGATGCCGAACAAGTAGGTGACACCGGTAATCAGGGCCCAGGTACCGAGGAAGATGAAGGCCGGAATAATCGCGTCTATGGTTGCCTTGGGACTCACGACGTTGCTCGAGCCGGCAAAGAACGCCAGGGCGATGGGGCCGACAATCTTTCCGAATCCACCGAAGCCGTAGGCCGAACCCATGCCCGTGGCCCGCAGGTGCCGCGGCCAGACCTCCGACGCATAGGGCCCGACGATGGCGAAGCCGCCGTCCACGAAAAAGTACGCCGCAATCATCAGGATCCAGACCATCGGTGTGCCGCCGACGAACGTGTTGTAATTCACCCCGGCGAGTATGGTCAGCACGCAACCCCCCAGGCCGATCAGGAAACCGGAGGCCCGCCGGCCGATCAGGTCGGAGCAGAAGGACCAGAACAACCGCCCGACAAACCCGCCAAGGGTGACGAAGATGAACAGTTTGGCCGCCTGCGCCGCCGAAATCCCCAGTACCAGGGTCAGAATGGTCGGCCCCCACAGGGTAAAGCCGTAGTAGGCGATCTGCTGGCCCAGGTTGGTGAGCCAGGACACGATCAGGCTGCGGGGATACTTCGCCAGGTCCCGCAGTGTAACCTTCGGCGCCGGTTCCCCGCCTTCCTCCTCATTCGACCTTGCCGGCGCGGCGTCCGTCTTTTGCCTTCCAAACGTGCTTCTCTGGCCGAGAGCCCACAGGACCGCATTTTCCGCGTCTTCATACCGCCTGCGCGACAACAGCCAGCGCGGGGACTCGGGGACCCAGGCTCGGATCAGAAGTGTCAGGAACGCGGGGCAGAGGCCGACCAGGAACAGACCGCGCCATCCAATTATCGGCGCCAGGAAGGCCGCCAGAACGCTGCCCAGCATGGTCCCCAGCGGCACCGCGGAGGTCAATATCCCGCTCACCCTGCCCCGGTACCGGGAAGGCACGAACTCCTGGACCAGGGGCAGGTCCACCGAATAGAGTCCGCCGAGTCCGAACCCGACGAAGAAACGGAAGAAGGTGAGGTACAACCAGTTGCCCTCGGGCGTGAAGTACATAAAGCCGGTGGCGATGGAGAAACAGAGCACCGTGGCAATGAAGACCGGTCTCCGACCGACCCGGTCCGCCAGGGCGCCGAAGAAAACCGCTCCGGCAATCGCGCCGATGCCCGCCGACAGGAGAACCACAGACGTAGCACCGTAGCTCAGTTCCCAAGGTACCACGATAAAGGCCAACACGTAACTTATGAGGAAGAAGTCGAAGAACTCCAGCAAATCGCCCAATATGGCGGCCACGATTACCTTGATGTGATTCACCGTCAGCCGCGACTCTTCCAGCTTGGCGTAAAGGGCCTCGAATTGACTGGCCATCTAGTTTTTCACCCCCAAAGTATTCGCCACGAAAGTTTGTTATGCAACGGCTACCACGCCACCCACCCGCCGTCCACCAGAATAGAGCTCCCGGTGACGAAATCCGCCGAATCCGACACCAGATACAGGATGGCCCCCGTGACGTCTTCCGGCAGACCGACCTTTCCCAGGGGTATGCGCCGTACTACTTCCTGGTAAAAGTCCTCATCTTTGAACATCGGCTCCGTCAGGGGCGTTCTGATAAAGGTGGGGGCCACACAGTTCACCTTAATGTTGTAAGGTGCCCATTCTATCGCCAGGACCTTGGTGAGCTGGCTGAGCCCGCCTTTACTGGAGCAGTAAGCGGCGCGCCGGTAAAAGCCGACCATCGACATGGTGGAGGTTATGTTGACGATCTTCCCTTCCCGCCGGGGGATCATTTTTTTGGCCACCGCCTGGCAGCAGAAAAAAGCTCCTTTCAGGTTGGTGTCCAGCACGGCGTCCCACTGTTCCTCGGTTACATCCAGGGCCTCGGCCTGGATGTTGATCCCCGCGGAATTCACCAGGATGTCTATCCGGCCTTTCCAGGCGTGGACTTCCTCCACCATCCGGTACACCTCTTCGACGTTTCGCACGTCGCAGGTGCGGGTAAAACATTCGGCCCCCAACGCCAGAATCTCCCGGCGCAGGGATTCCAGGTCCGAGGCCGTCCGGCTGACCGCGGCAACGCTGGCGCCGGATTCGGCAAGGGCCAGGCTGGCGGCGCGGCCCAAACCCTTGCCGGCTCCGGTAACCAGGGCTACCTTGCCCCTGAGGTCGACCCTGATCCTGCCCATGGCCCGCCCCCCTACTCCTCCCAGATCGCCAGGGCCCGAACCGGGCTTCCGGTGGCACCGACGAATTTCAGCGGAAACATGGCGAAGTAAAAGCCCGTATGACGGGGTATTCTGGTTATGTTGGCCACGTTCTCGGTGTGGATGACGAGCCTTTCGCCGTGGACCGTGTGGTTGGGGTAAGTGATATCGGCCGGATTGTCGAGGCTGGCCGCGTCGGTGCCCACGTTCACGACGCCCTGATCGAGGATCCACGCCGTAGCTTCCCGGTCCAAACCCGGGTACTGGGAGACGTAGGTAAGCGGATCGTGCCAGTACCGGTCGACTCCCGTATAGTACAAAAGGGTCATGCCGGGCTTGAGGGTGGCACCGGCTTTTTCCAGGGCAAGCTTGACGTCCGCCAGGGTGATGTGCGTCCTGGGTTTTACGTGCGAAACGTCGATCCAGACCGCGGGCGTGATCATGTAGTGCAGGGAGATGTTGTCCACGGTCAGGTCCGGTCTGTGCTTGTTGAAATGGTAGACGGCGTCGACGTGGGTCGAGACGTGGTCGCACGTGACGATCCCCTTGACCCCGTAACCTTCGAAGGGAGTATCGCCGAGGCGCATGCGGCACTCCTCGTGGGTGAGGTGCCACCACAGGTTGGTCTTCATGTGTCCGGGGTAGTGCGGCATCTCCGGGCTCACTTCCCGGCTCAGGTCCAGAATGTGAATCTTCTTGCCAAACAGCTCGGTCACTATTTCCGGCTCGTACCTGAGCGGTTCCATCTCGTAACACCTCCTCGGGATTTGCTTTCCGCAATATTGGAGCGTGCCGAACGCGCGGCATTCGCCGCCCATTAAAGGGCCCGGGCGTAAATTTCGCGAATTTCTTCTCTCGTCAGGGTGCGCGGATTGTTGGTCAGAAGGCGCGTTTGCAGCACCGCCCCGTCGGTCAGAAGGTCCAGGTCCTCAGGCGCCACTCCCACCTCCCTCAAACGCTGCGGCAGCCCCAGGTCGCCCGACAGCTCCCGAACCGCCTTAACGACCTGCAAGGCAGCCTCCCGCGGTGCCCTGGCGGAAACCGGCTCCCCCAGTGCGGCCGCCATGTCGGCGAATTTGTCCAGGTCGGCCAGGGCGTTGAACTCGAGAACGTACGGAAGCAACAACGCGTTCGCCACGCCGTGACTGACATGGAACCGGCCGCCCAGGGGGTAGGCCAGGGCGTGCACCGCCCCCACGCCGGCGTTGGCCAGCGAAACGCCGGCCAGAAAGCTCCCCCACGCCATGGCAGTCCTCGCTTCCAGGTCGTGGCCCGCGAAGACCGCCCGCCGTAGCGCCCGCCCGATCAACCGGACGGCCTTCAGGGCGTACATGTCGGTGTGCATGGTGGCCCGCACGGCGGTATAGGATTCAATGGCGTGAACAAGGGCATCCATACCGGTGGCCGCGGTAACCTTCGGCGGACACGTGAGGGTCAGCTCGGGGTCCACGATGGCCACCGCCGCCCGCAAATACCGGCTGACCACTCCCTTCTTGACCCGCTCGTCCTTGAGGGTGTAAATCGCATTGAGGGTCACCTCGGCCCCGGTGCCAGCCGTGGTGGGAATCAACACCGTGGGCAAACCGGGACCCGGAACGAGCTCGATGCCCATGTAGTCGCGTATGCTTCCGCCGGCGGTGGCCAGCACCGCCGCCCCCTTGGCGACGTCCAGGGAGCTCCCGCCGCCGAGGCCAATTAGAACGTCGCAGCCGCTGCTTCTGACTATTTCTGCCGCCTTTTCCACGTTTTCCGTACTCGGCTCCAGTTCCACCTGGTCGAAGACCTCGTAGTCCAGACCCTCGGCCTTCAGCGCCTTTTCAACCCGTTCCGCCAAACCGGCCTGCGCGATTCCCGGGTCGCAGACGAGCAGGACCTTCCGGGCACGTAGCCGCCGCAACTCCTCGCCGAGGTGCTCCAGGGCCTTCGGCCCCACGTGGCAGACTCCCGGCATAACAAACGGAAAAGTCATCGCAAGCCCTCCTTTTCCACGGTAACTAACCCCCGACGAATTCGTCCAAACCGAGTTCCAATAGTTTGCCCTGCGTGGGCACGCCGGTCTCGGCATGCCAGCCGGCCATGGCGTAGTAAAGCCGCACCGCCCGCGCAAAGGCAGCCCGATCTATGGCGTTCTGACCGTCAAGCGGCCCGCCTGCCAGCGGCTCGAAGAAAACCTCGGGTAGTCTGTCGTCCTCCGGCCCAAGGCCGTGGCGCAGGTTGAACAGGCGCGCCATGGTGTTGGCCCGCTCGCCGGCCTTGAGAAGCTCCCACAGACTGGTTTCCCAGCCGGTAGCCGCCTCAACCAGCCGCACCAGGTGATTGACGGGTATCAGGCTGCGCGCCACGGCGCCGAAAACGCAGACCCCGAGACAGTCGTACATGGCATTGAGGAAGCTGGTGTACAGGACGAGACGCACTTTGCGCGGCCCGAGGTCAAGGGCGTGTACCGGCTCCAGAATGCCGAGGGGTGCTACCGCCGCCAGGCCCAAACTGCCGGGGGTATTGAAAAAGGGGTCGTGCTGGGCAAACCAGTGGTCCGCGCCGTTCGGGCTGAGGGCGAACTGAAGACCGAGGCCGGTCTTCACCCGGGGGTCGTGCATCGGCACGTCCTGGCCCTTTACCTCCACCAGTAGCTTTTCGGCGCCCCGGCCGATGCGGGCGGCCGCGGCGCGGGGACCGTCGGCCAGCACCTTCCCGAAGCCCTGCCGGTAGGCTATCTGTTCGATGAGGGAAAGAACGACTTCCTCGTTCCCAAAGCGAAGCTCCAGCCCGCCGGTGTCCTCTTTGGTGATCAGTCCCCGCTCGTAGCACGCCATGGCAAAAGAGATGGCCATGCCTGTGGAAATCGTGTCTATGGTATACCTGTTGCACAACTCGTTGGCCTTGCTGATGAGTTTAAGGTCGGTTATCCCGCAGTTGGAGCCCAACGCCACCAGGGTTTCGTATTCCGGTCCGCCGTACCGTTTTTCCACCCTCAGCGCCGGGTCCTTAACCTCCACCACCCTTTTGCACCGCACCGGGCAGGCGAAACAGCCTCCCCGCTCGACAAGGAGCTCCGCGGTCAAGCGCTCGGAGCCGATTTCGGCGGCCCCGTCGAATACCCCCCGCGACCAGTGATTCGTGGGCAGACAGCCACCCGCGTTATTGGTCTCGACCCCCAGGGGCGTTCCGTGCTCGTGCAACGCGCGGCTCAGGGGATGCTCCCGGCAGTGCTCACCCGCCCAGCGGGCGATTTCCCGGATTTGGTGCCGATCGTGCACGGGCACACTTTCGGAACCGTAAACGGCCACCGCCTTGAGGTTTTTCGAGCCCATCACCGCACCGAGGCCGTTTCGGCCGTTAAAGTGCGTAAGGTCGCTGACCATGCCGGCGAAGCGCACGAGATTCTCGCCGCCCGGCCCGATCCCCAGAATTCGGGCTCTTTTTTCCCCGGTGTCGGCCCGAATCAGTTCCTCCGTTTCCCCCGTGTCCAGCCCCCACATCCGACCGGCGTCCCTGATCTCCACCCCGCCGCGGGTAATCCACAGGTATACGGGCGTCGCCGCCCTCCCCGTGACGATCACCGCATCATACCCGGCCCTCTTCAGTTCGGGGCCCCAGTACCCACCGGCCTCCGATTTGCCCAGGGCACCGGTCAAGGGGGAACGGGCACACACGGTATAACGGGGCACACACGGGGCAGGCGTCCCGGTAAGCAAGCCCGGGGCGAAGACCAGCATATTCCCGGGAGCCAGCGGGTCCTCGGTACCGGGGTTTTTCAGCAAATAATAAAGGGCAACCCCGGGACCGCCGAGGTAGGTACGGTAAAATTCCGGTCGCGGCTCATCGACCCGAACCGCTCCGGTCGCGAGATCCACCCATAGGATCTTGCCCCGGTAGCCCAACCGATCCATCGTTCGCCTCCTCTCCCCAGCTGATTAAAGATGGTTCTCAGCCGCCGCTAAAAACGGGATACAGCTCCACTCTGGCGCCATCGGGTAATTCCTGGCCTTCACCGGCCAGCGCGCCGTTGACCAGGACCAGTCCAACTTCTCCATGCGCCAGATCGAAGGTCTCGAGCAAATGCCGGACCGTGGCCCCGGGCGGTAGGCACAGCTCCTGCTCCGCTCCGGTGCTGCCGGCGGCCCGCCTCAATGCCGGATGCAGCTTTACCCGAATCCTTGTCCCTTGCGCCACTCCCGATGCACCCCGAAGCACGGGTTTCACGCAAATCGCATGCCAGAGTGTCCTCCGCCATGGTGCCGCAGGGAAATGTTGCGTTTTGTTACAGGGGACATAATAACAAAAAAATAAGGGCCGGCTTTCGGCCCCGTCTGCGCTCTCACTCTGACGGCGATGTATCGTTTCGCTACATGTGTTTTGTTTTAGCGCAATTCAGGCCGTACAGACGCAACTTCCGGTATAAGGTGGTCCTGGCAACCCCCAGAAGCCGGGCTGCCCGGCTTATGTTGCCCCCGCTGGCCGCAAGCGCCCGGCGTATGGCGGCCAGCTCCACCTCGCCGAGATCGTAACCGGGAGTTCCGGAGGCCGTTGGCCGTGAAGTGGCCCGCAGACCGGGGTAGGACAGCACATCCTCCGCCTCGACCCTCCGGCTCCCGCGACTCAGAGCCAAAACCACCGACCGTTCGACGGCGTTTTCCAGCTCCCGGACGTTACCCGGCCAGTGATAGCCCGCCAGGATACCGTAGACCCGATCCTCCACTTCGCACTCGACCCCGAGGCGCCGGCCGATTTTGCCGTAGAAATACCGCGCCAGGAGCGGTACGTCGTCCGCGCGCTCCCGCAACGGGGGAATGGTTATGGCAAGCACGTTGATCCTGTAAAACAGGTCTTCCCGAAAGGTACCGTCCTTTACCTGCTGCCAGAGATCGCGGTTGGTGGCGCAGATCAATCTGGCTCTCACCGGAAGTTCGGTGGTCCCGCCCAGGCGCACCACCGTCCTGGTCTGCAACACCCGCAGCAGTTTCGCCTGCATATTTAAGGACATCGAGCTTATCTCGTCCAGGAAGATGGTTCCTCCTTCCGCCAGTTCGAACTTGCCGGGGCGCCCCTCTTTTCTGGCGCCCGTGAAAGCGCCGCCTTCGTAACCGAACAGCTCGCTTTCGATCAGTTCCGCCGGAAGCGCCGCGCAGTTAACGGCGACAAAGGGCCCGTCGCGAAACGGGCCGGCGTTGTGAATTGCCTGGGCGAACAACTCCTTGCCGGTACCGCTTTCTCCCTGTAAGAGAACGGTTGTCGGTAACTCGGCCGCCTGTCTGGCCAGCTGTACCGCCCGCTTGAATTCCGGGTTTTGGCCTACCAGATCGTCGAAAGTGAAGTGGGCCTTGAAGCCCGCCACGTTCTTTACAAAGCGCTTCGCGCTGGCAAGCGGCTTCAGCACGCCGATAACCCCGCCCGATCCTTCTCGGCCCCGTACCGGTTCCAGGGTCCCGATGAAAAAGTGCTGGCGCCCTTTGTTCCTGAGGACTACTTCCCGGTTAACCAGGGGGCGCCCGGTCTGCAGGACCTCGCGAAACACGTTATCGGGCCCCAGAAGCTCCTCGATCCGCCTCCCCAAAAAATCGGCCGGCTCCACGTTTAGAAAATTGCCCACCGCCTGATTCAGGGTGGTGATTACGCCCGAGGGGTCGACCACAATCAGGCCGTCCGAGACCGCGTGGATCACGTTGTTGAGGTATTCGTTCGAGAGTTCCAGGGCGGCGATCAGTTCCCGCTGCTGCAGGCTCTGCTCGATGACCCTGCCCACGGCAATGGCCATACCCAGAGTGTGCTTGTGCAAGAGGGAAAAATGACCTGCTATGTTTATCACTCCGAGAAGGTCTTTCCGGGGCGAGAAAACCGGCACGGCCGAGCAGGTCCAGTAGTGAAGCGTGGCGTTGTAATGCTCGGGGCCCACCAGCTGGACGGGTTTCCTCAGATGGGCGGCAAGATTGATGGCGTTGGTTCCGGCGTTCACTTCCCCACGGTTGACGCCCGGCCCGGAACCCAGCGCCGCGGCCTCGGCCACGGCCTTGTCGTCTCCGTACTGAACCAGGATGTACAGATCTTTGTCAAGGAGATCAATGCGAAACCCGGAACCCCTCACGCTCTGCGCCAGCGTCTCCAGGAAAGGAGCCGCGACCTCAATGAGCAGGCGATTGGCCTCTCGGCGCCGTTCGAGGTCCGCGGAAGACAAAAAAATAACGTTGGGGTTACCGTACGGGTCCAGCCCCCTGGCCCGGCAACGCCGCCAGGAAGCCAGGACTTCCGGCTTGACCACCCCTTCGGGCACCTCGCCGGTCCGTTGAAAGGTCTCCCAGGCCCCCTTCAGTTCCGCCACGCGGGTCCGGAATTGACGATACTCTTCCAGATAGATGCTCTCGTCCGGTAACGGCAAGCCTGCCGCCATGCGCCGGCCCCTCCGCCACAGAAATCGGTTTTTCTCCCCCCGGCATCTCGGCCAGGGCGCCACGGGCTTGGCGTGCCTTTCTGACGGCCTCTCATGCCGCCTAGATTATACCCCCAAAGGAGAACAGGTGCAAGGCGAACCCGGTGGGGATAATAACGCGGGCCGCTCGGGGGAAGCTAATAAGCGGGGTCTGCCCGAAAGTTCAACCACCGGTGGCGTGGTTTTCGTGCCGCGGTGGCGGCGCGGCACCACGGGCACCCGGCAGGGGGTCGGCAGGTTTGCAACTCTGGCGCACCAAACCCGTCGAGAGAATTCTGGCCGAAGAGGCCGGCGGCCCGTACCGCCTGCGGCGTACCCTGGGTCCGCTGGACCTCACGGCCCTGGGAATCGGTGCCATTATCGGCGCCGGCATTTTCGTCCTCACCGGGGTGGCCGCGTCCGGCTACGCGGGGCCCGGCGTCATCCTCTCGTTCGCCATCTCCGGCCTGGCCAGCGGCCTCGCCGCCCTGGTTTACGCCGAGCTGGCCTCCATGGTACCGGTGGCCGGGAGCGCCTACACTTACGCCTACGCGTCCCTGGGCGAGCTGGTGGCCTGGCTGGTGGGTTGGAACATCATCCTGGAGTACGTCGTGGCCAGCGGGGCCGTCGCCATCGGCTGGAGTTCTTACCTGCAGGACCTCCTGGCCTCGGCGGGCGTCTTTCTACCCCCGGCCCTGGCCAAGGGCCCCGGCGCCGGGGGCCTGGTCAACCTGCCCGCGGTACTCATCGTGGCCTTTCTCACCTTGCTCATCATCACGGGCACACAGCACAGCGCGGTGGCGAACAAGGTAGTCGTGGCCGTCAAGGTAGGCGTCATCTTGCTTTTCCTGGTGGTGGGCGCAAACCACGTGGACCCCGCCCACTGGCGCCCGTTCTTGCCTTACGGTATGAGCGGGGTGGTGCACGGGGCGGCCATCGTGTTCTTCGCGTACATTGGATTCGATGCCGTGGCCACGGCGGCCGAGGAAGTACGTAACCCCAAACGGGACCTGGCGATTGGCATCATCGGTTCGCTTGCGGTCTCCACCCTGCTGTACGTCGCCGTGGCCGCCGTAGTAACGGGACTGGTACCCTACACCGCCCTCAATACCGCTTCGCCGGTGGCCGCGGCCCTGCTTTCCGCGGGCATACGCTGGGCCTCGGCGCTGGTGGCGGTGGGGGCCCTGGCCGGGCTGACCAGCGTCCTGCTGGTGACCATGTACGGCCAGAGTCGGGTCTTTTTCGCCATGGCCCGCGACGGCCTGCTTCCCCCGGTCTTCTACTGGGTACACCCGCGCTACCGAACCCCGATGCTGGACAGCCTGGTCATTGGCAGCCTGGTGGCCCTGATCGCAGGCTTTCTCCCCATTGGCACGGCGGCCGAACTGGCCAATATAGGTACCCTTTCGGCGTTCGTGGCCGTTTCCGTAGGGGTCCTGGTTCTTAGGTACAGACGGCCCGAGTTGCATCGGCCCTTCCGCGCCCCCCTTATGCCCTGGACCGCGGTGCTGGCGGCCGGTTTTTCGGCTTACCTCATGTTCAACCTGCCCTCCCTTACCTGGTGGCGCTTCGTCGTCTGGATGGCCCTGGGTCTGGCCATTTATTTCGCCTACGGATATCGGCACAGCGCCCTGAATCCCGCCCCGCGTCCGGACATACCGCTCCGCAGGCTGGAATTGGTGCGACCGGTGTTCAAGAAGTTCCGGCGTCCTGCCGGGTCCTAGTTGGTCCGTACCGGACCGGGAGCCTGACGGGGGTCCCCCAGCCAAAATCCTTACACGCCGCCGGTACCCGACCCGGGTAAAGATCTCCCCACCGGAACCGTTGACGCCGCAAAATACCCGAGGTTAGAATACTTGAAGATTCCTTCAGAGGTGAAAGCATGGCGTACCGCTTCCTTGTCAGTGCCTGCCTGGCGGGGTATCCTTGCGCCTACGACGGGCAGGCCCGTACCCATCCCCTCGTCGCCCGCCTCGTCCGGGAAGGCAGGGCCGTTCCGGTGTGTCCGGAGGTCCTGGGCGGACGGCCGACACCCCGCCCGCCGGCCGAGGTCCAAAACGGCGCCGGGCACGAGGTGCTGGCGGGCCGGGCCCGGGTCGTGGACCGGGCGGGCGAGAATGTGACCGGTGCCTTCCTGAGCGGGGCCCGAGCCACCCTGGCCATTGCCCGGCGGCACGGCATCACGACCGCCATTCTGAAGGCCCGCAGCCCTTCGTGTGGCTACGGCCTCATCTACGACGGGACCTTCACCGGAAGGCTGCGCGCGGGCCACGGAGTGACCGCGGCACTGTTGCTCGACCACGGTTTCCGGATTTTCACCGAAGGCGAAGCGGAACAGGCGGTGGCATCGTGAAAGCCCTGGCGTTGCTGTCCGGCGGCCTGGACAGCATGCTGGCCGCCAGACTCATACAGGAACAGGGGATCGAGGTTATCGGCGTGGCCTTCACCTCGCCCTTCTTCGGACCTGACAGGGCCCGCCGGGCCGCCGAATGGCTGGGCATCCCCCTGCACGTCGTTGACATCACGGAGGACCTCATACCCATCCTGGTCCGGCCCAAATACGGTTACGGTCGCAACATGAACCCCTGCATCGACTGTCACGCCCTGATGGTGAGGAAGGCCGGCGAGCTGATGAAGGAACTGGGAGCCTCTTTCATCATCACTGGCGAGGTGCTGGGCGAGCGCCCGAAGTCTCAAAACGCCGCGGCCCTGCGCATCGTGGCGCGGGACTCGGGGCTGGAAGGCTATCTCCTGCGTCCCCTCTCGGCCAAATTGCTGCCCCCCACCGTGCCGGAAGAAAAGGGATGGGTGGACCGGGAGCGGCTCCTGGACATTCAGGGCCGCTCGCGCAAACCCCAAATGGCCCTGGCCGAAAAGTACGGCCTCAAAGACTACCCCAGTCCGGCCGGCGGTTGCCTGCTGACCGACCCCGGACTGTCGCGGCGCCTGAAGGAGTTGCTGGCCGAAAACCCCGTCCCGGAACCCCGGGACCTGGAGTTGCTCAAGTACGGCCGGCATTTCAAATCGCCGGAAGGCGCGCACATCGTGGTGGCGAGGCAAAAGGAAGAAAACGAGCCCCTCGTCGCCCTGGCGCGTCCGGGAGATTACCTGGTGCGGCTTAAGGGCCTTCCCGGCCCGCGCACCCTGGTGCGGGGAGCCAAGAACGGGGCCGACAGCTTGCGCCTGGCGGCCGCCCTGACCATACGCTACAGCAAGGCGCGGGGATTGGACAGGGCCGCGGTCCTGGTCGAACAGGTGGGCCGGGGGGGGCCGCGGGAGCTCTCGCTGGAGCGGGCCGAGGTCGCGGACTTGATCGGCCGGGCCCGTCCTGTCGGCGGCGAAGCCGCGCCGGCCCCCACCGCGTGATACGGTTGCGGTCAGCGTTTCCCCCTGCGGACGTAGTAAACGCCGTGGCCCGACCAGGCCGGTGCGCGGCGGACGGTTCTCCGCCGCACCGGGGTGGGGTTATTTGTTCCGGGGCCATAGGTGGCGGAACGATCGGATGTCATTACGTAAATTCACCGGTATTATAGTTTCCCGAAACGATTGAGGAATTCGTTATAGGTTCGAGCCCGTGTGACACAATTAAAGTACGGCGCCAAGGAGGATGTTCGGGGCCACGAGTACCGGAAGCAGCGGGCCGGCAGGGAACGCCGAGGCAGCGCCCGTCGACCGGCCTACGCGGCATTCTGCAGCGCACCGCGTACGGGAGGGAGCAACCATGGGTAAAGGACAGCGACGCCGGACACCGGAGGGCTACACCGAGCCGGAGACCATCCACGACCTCCACAGGCCGCCCGGGACGCCACAGGCAAGGGAGAAAACCTCCCAGAAGGCCCAGCTGGAGAGCGTGCACCGGCACGGTACCGATAAGGCCGTAAAGCTCAGCATGGAATACAAGACCGGTTTGCGCACCAGGATCCGGCGCGGTAAACCCCCGGCCGGCCCCGACGAAGAATTGCGGCGCCGGGTGGCGGGGCTGCTCGAGGCGGACCCGGAACTGCGGCGCTACGGTATCAACGTAGAGGTATCCGGCGGGCGTGTGGTGCTGGTCGGCATAGTGGATTCCGAGGCCGAGAGGGAACGGGCGGGCACCCTCGTGTCCGGCCTGGCGGGCGCCGGCGGGGTGGAAAACAATCTCACGGTAAGGATAACCTGAAAGGGAAAAGGAAGGAGTGCGTTGAATGTTAGGATAATAACTCGGCGCGCGAGCTGACGACATTGCTGGGGTTTCTGAAAAGAAACCGTCACGGAGCCGGAGGCTCTCAGAACGCTTTCATCTGGACCTTCGACCGGCGTGCCCGTACCCCGGAAGGAACCGTGGCCGCCTTCCTCGTGGCCGGTTTGCTCCTGCTCACAGGCCTCGCGGGGTGTCTGGGTCTCACGGTGGAGCGTTATTTTGGCTTCGAATACCTGCCGCTCGCCCTTTTTCTCGCCGGACTCGCCGCGGCTCTGTTTTTCTGGGGACAGCAGGATCTGGCGCACGCTACCAGAAGGGGGCGGGGACCCGTCCTATACGCCGCGGCTTGGTCCATATTGCTCGCAGTCATTACCATTTTGTATCCCGGCACCCCGAAAGTGGTAGTGGTGGTACCGGGAATAGTTTGCGCCCTTACCTGTCCGATCCGTGTGTCCCTGGGGCTGGCGGCCGGCATCACGATCTTGCTGCTGGGCGGTGACCTCATGCTCCCCGCCGCGAAACGGTGGATGGTTCTCCAGTCGGACCTGGTATTGGGCGGGGTACTGTTAATGATTACTGGGGTTATCGGCAGCATCAGCGATAAGAAGCGCGAAGTAATGGACATGCTGGTTCGGGAGCATAACTTCTTATGCCAGCTATTCCACGCGCTACCAGTGGGAGTACTCGCACTCGACCGGAGAAAGAGGGTTACCCTCATAAACGGCGTCGCCGAAGAAATCTTTGGATTGGACGGTCAGGACGTCGCCGGCCGCGGGGTAGACCAGATCCCCGGCTTCCCGACGGAACTCATATCATCCCTCTGCCGGGATGCGCCGGTCCACGGAGTGGAACTAACCCTGATGGGCGAACGAAGGGTGGTAGTGAGCGACGTCAGCCCCCTCGGAGCACCGGGCGACGGCTGGCTGTTGCTCTTTAAGGACCTCACGGAACAGAAATACATCGAGAAGGAGCTGGCGCGCTCCTCCCGGCTCGCCCTGATTGGGGAGATGGCGGCCGGTATGGCCCACGAGATCCGCAATCCCCTGACGGTCATCAGGGGCTTTGCCCAGCTCCTGAAAGGCCGCGGCGGCAGGGACGTCACCAGCTACGCGAAACTCATCATGGAGGAAGCGGACCGCATCAACCGGTTGCTGGAGGATTTCCTGTTGCTGGCCAGGCCCATGCGATCGGTGTTCAAGGAGGTGAGTCTCGCCAGCCTGTTGCGGTCCCTTTGTAAATCCCTGGAGGTCGAGGTCAGGAAGGCGGGGGTGCGGCTGCAACTGCGGATGCACAGGCCGTTACCCGCCGTGACCGGCGACGCCCAGCAATTGCGGCAGGCCTTTGCCAACGTGATTGTAAACGCCATTCAGGCCACGCCGGCCGGCGGTCTTGTGACCGTCTCCGTGAACCCGAGTCCTGACAGAAAGTATCTGGAGGTCACCATAGCGGACACCGGGAAGGGCATTCCCCCGGAACTCGCGGACCGCATCTTTGACCCCTTTTTCACGACCAAAGAGGACGGCACCGGGCTCGGCCTGGCCATTGCCAATCGGGTGGTCCACGACCACCGTGGGGAATTGAAGATTGAAAGCCAGCCGAACTGCGGCACGGTGCTGACGGTACGCCTGCCGATACGTGCCGGGGGCACCGGGACCCCAAGAACAGCCTTCGCTCCTGACGGAAAGGCCGGTGGTTGAGGATGGGGAGATACCGGTAGTGGCCGCATTGATTGTATCCGGAGGGCGCCTGCTGATTACCCAGCGCAGGGAAGGCGATTTCCTGGCGGGGAAGTGGGAATTCCCGGGGGGCAAGGTCGAACCCGGCGAAACACCGGAGGAGGCCCTCCGGCGCGAAATCCGAGAAGAACTCGAGCTGGAGGTGGAAGTAGGGCCGCTTTTTCAGTTGGTCAGGCACGATTACGGCCACCTACAGATCCGCATGCTGATTTACTGGTGCCGCGTTAACGGCGGCGAGCCGCGACCTAAGGGGTGCCGGGCCTACCGGTGGGTCCAAAAGGAAGAACTCCTGCTCTGCGACTTCGCGGGCGCGGACCGGCCGGTGGCGGAAAGGCTGGCGCGGGAAGAATGGCCCGCCGGCTGACGGACGTGTCTTCGGGGCCAAAGACACAACGGCAAGGACTTCCACCCCGGGAACCCTTGCCGTCGCTGTGTCTTTTGGAGGCGGCAGCCGGACTCGAACCGGCGAATAGCGGTTTTGCAGACCGCCGCCTTGGCCTCTTGGCTATGCCGCCAGAAAAAATGGAGCGGAAGACGGGATTCGAACCCGCGGCCCTCGCCTTGGCAAGGCGATGCTCTACCACTGAGCTACTTCCGCACGCATTGTTTAAACATTTGTGGTGCCACGGGCCGGAATCGAACCAGCGACACGCGGATTTTCAGTCCGCTGCTCTA
>DYER01000086.1 GCA_020725605.1 Ammonifex sp.
GGGGGTGTCCACCAACATCATCGAGGCCAGCTGGCAGGCCCTGGTGGACAGCATCGCCTACGGCCTGCTGAAAAGGGGTGTGGGGGGCTCCGCTTGAGGGCGGGGCCCTTTTTGGGAGCAGGAGTTGTCGGTTCCGGTGTCGAAGAACTGTTACCGCTAGGGGCCGTTGCGGGTGCCGGGGATACTGGAGCAATGGGACATCGGGATTTTCGACGTGGTGGACGTCCTCATCGTCGTCTTCCTGCTCTACTGGCTTTGGCTTCTCATCCGGCGCACGCGCGCGGAACAGCTGGTCAAAGGCCTGCTGGTGCTGCTGGTGGCCAAGGCCGTCAGCAGCAGGCTGGGCCTGCAGGCCGTGAACTGGCTTTTGAATCAGGCCATCACGGCCCTGATCGTGGCCCTGCCGGTGGTCTTCCAGCCCGAACTGCGCCGGGCCCTGGAAAGCATCGGCCGCGGGCGCCTCTTCGCGGGTTCCCCGTTCCGCCCCGGTGAGGACGAGGCCTCCCGCGTGGTGGAGGAGCTGGTGCGGGCCGTGGAGATGCTGCGGCGGGAGCGGATCGGGGCCCTAATGGTGGTGGAGCGGCGGACGGGCCTCGAGGAGTACGTGGCGGCCGGGGTGAAGCTGGACGCGGTCCTTTCGGCCGAACTGCTCTTCAACATCTTCGTGCCCCGCACGCCCCTGCACGATGGGGCCGCCGTCATCCGGGGCGACCGGATCGCGGCCGCCGGTTGCTTTCTTCCCCTGGCCGAGGCCTCCCGCACGAACCGGGAGCTGGGTACCAGGCACCGCGCCGCACTGGGGATCAGCGAGCAGTCCGACGCTGCGGCCATAGTCGTTTCGGAGGAGACCGGAAGGGTGTCGCTGGCGCTGGAGGGCGTGCTGTTACGCGACCTGGACGAGGAGGGATTGCGGGCCAGATTGTCGGGTCTGGTGTGCCGGCCGCGGGCCGGCGTTGGCCGGCGGCCGCGGTGGCGCATATGATGGATCGCGGGGGGAGACGGGTCATGGGGATCCTGTTCGGTACGGACGGAGTCCGCGGTAGGGCCAACGAAGAGCTGACGCCGGAACTGGCCTTCAAGCTGGGGAGGGCGGGCGCTTTTTGCCTGGCGGGCCGGTCCGGTTCCCGGCAGCGCATCGTGGTGGGGCGCGACACGCGGGCTTCGGGCGACATGCTGGAGGCGGCCCTCGTCGCCGGTATCTGTTCCGTGGGGGTGGACGTGCTGCAGGTGGGCGTGCTCCCCACTCCGGCCATCGCCCACCTCACCCGGGACCTCGGGGCCGCGGGGGGAGTGGTGATCTCCGCCTCCCACAACCCGGCGCCCGACAACGGCATCAAGTTCTTCGGACCGAGCGGATACAAGCTCCCGGACGCGTTGGAGGAGCAGATCGAGCACCTGGTGCTCGATTCCCTGGCCGGTGTGCCCTCGCCCTCCGGGGTGGAGGTGGGCCGGGTCTACCGGGTGGCCGACGCGCCGGACCGTTACGTGGCCTTCGTGGCGAACACGGCCCGGGTGGACCTGCGGGGCCTGCGCATCGTGGTGGACTGCGCCAACGGGGCCGCCTACCAGGTCGCGCCCCGCCTGCTTCGTGAGCTGGGGGCCGAGGTGGTGGCCATTAACCACCAACCCGACGGCGTGAACATCAACGTGGGCTGCGGTTCCACCAGTCCGGCGGCCCTGCAGGACCAGGTGCGGCGCCTGGGGGCGGACCTGGGCCTGGCCTACGACGGCGACGCGGACCGGGTGGTGGCCGTGGACGAGAAGGGCGATCTGGTGGACGGCGATAGCATCATCTACGTCTGCGCGCGCCACATGAAAGCGCGCGGCTGTCTGGCCGGGGACGCGGTGGTGGTCACGGTCATGAGCAACCTGGGCATGCGTAGCGCCCTGGCGGCCCGCGGGATCAGGGTTATCGAGACCAGGGTGGGCGACCGCTACGTGCTGGAAAAGCTCCTGGAAACCGGGGCGCGGCTGGGCGGCGAGCAGTCGGGACACGTGATCTTCCTGGACCACAGCCCCACCGGGGACGGCCTGCTCACCACCGTGCAGTTGCTGTCCGCCGTGAACTCCTTCGGGCGTACCCTGGGGGAGCTGGCCGGCGAGTGGGAGCGGTACCCGCAGGTGTTGCGGAACTTTCGGGTAACCGATAAGGAAAGGGTGATGCGCCACCCGCTGCTGGAGGCCGCGGTGCGGGAACAGGAAAGGCTCCTGGCAGGCCGCGGACGGGTGCTGGTGCGGCCTTCCGGCACCGAGCCGGTGGTGCGGGTCATGGCCGAAGGGCCCTCGGCGGCCGTGCTGGAGGAAGTGGTGGCGGCCCTGGGCGAGGTCATCGGGCGCCTGGAACGGGAAGGGGGGTGAGGAGCGGCAGGAAAGGAGCGGCCCGACGGGAGTTACAACCGCATACCGAAGCGCCAGAACCCGACCGCCGCGCCGGAACGCTGTCAGTAGCGGTAGCGCGCCGGGCGGGCGTTCGCGTCGGGTTGACGAGGTGGGGGTTAATCGAAGGTTTCGGCGGATGCCCCCCGGTCGGTCACGACCGAGAAAGGCACCACAAAACTGGCGGGCGACCGCCAGGACAAAAGTGCCGGGTGACGGAGCCTGAGACGTGCCCGTTTCAGGAGAAGGTGATCCTGTCCTCTTTTCGGCAAGGGAATCTGCCTCCCGGCCGTTCCCCCCGGTGCGGGGTGGGGCCGGGTGTCCTGTGACTCTAACGGGCCGGCGCGCGACACGTTCGGGCGCCGGGTCGACGGGGAATTTTGCCTCGGAAGGCTATCCGGGTATGGGCACCGGCGGGTTGGCAAAATTCCCCGTCGTATTTGTTACGGGGGGCTACGGCCCGCCCGACTTCCCGATCGAGGAGAGATGGCCTGTGTGCGGCATTGTAGGCTATACGGGATACCGCGACGCGGTACCCGTTCTGATAGAAGGTTTGCGGCGTTTGGAATACCGCGGTTACGATTCGGCCGGGGTAGCCGTATCGTGTGAGGACGGCCTGAGGATCGTCAAGCGCGCCGGCAAGCTGGGGGTGCTGGTGGAGAGCCTGGACGGGGTGGCGCGGGGACACTGCGGCATCGGGCACACCCGCTGGGCCACCCACGGGAGGCCGTCGGACGAGAACGCCCATCCCCACACCGACTGCGCCGGGAGCCTGGCCGTGGTGCACAACGGGATCATAGAGAATTACGAGGAACTGCGGGAGTGGCTGCGGGGCCTGGGGCACGTCTTCCGCTCCGAGACCGACACCGAAGTGCTGCCCCACCTGATAGAGCACTTCTACGCCGGGGACCTGCTGGCCGCGGTGCGGGAGGCCGTGCGGCTGGTGCGGGGTTCCTACGCCCTGGCGGTATTGTGCCGCGAAAACCCCGGTTTCCTGGTAGCGGTGCGCCGGGACAGCCCCCTGGTCGTGGGCCTGGGCCGGGGCGAGAACTTCGTCGCCTCGGACATCCCGGCCCTTTTGCCCTACACCCGGCGCACCTACGTTCTGAATGACGGGGAAATGGTGGCCGTCACCCCGGAGGGGGTGCGGATCTTCGACGCGCAAGCCCGCCCGGTGCACAAGGACGTATTCGAAGTGACCTGGGACGCGGCCCAGGCGGAAAAGGGCGGCTACCCCCACTTCATGCTCAAAGAGATCTACGAACAGCCGAAGGCCCTGCGGGACACGCTGCGGGGCCGCATCGGGGCCGACGGTGCGGTTGCCTTACGTGACGTGCCCGAGGAGTGGGCCGGCGCGAAGAAGGTGCACATCACGGCCTGCGGCACGGCCTACCACGCCGGGCTGGTGGGCAAGTATGTGATCGAGAGGCTGGCGCGCCTTCCGGTGGCGGTCGAGATCGCCAGCGAGTTCCGCTACCGGCAGCCCCTTGTGGACCGCGATACCCTGGTGGTGGTCGTCAGCCAGTCCGGGGAAACGGCCGACACCCTGGCGGCCCTGCGTGAGGCCCGGCGTTGCGGGGCCCCGGTGCTGGCGGTGACCAACGTGGTGGGTAGCTCGGTGGCGCGGGAGGCCGATGCCACCTGCTACACCTGGGCCGGGCCCGAAATCGCCGTGGCTTCCACCAAGGCCTACACCACCCAGCTGGCCGTCATGTACCTGCTGGCCCTCTGGCTCGCCCGCCGGCGGGGTACCCTTTCTGCGGAGCTGGAGCGCGAGGTGGTGGCGGGACTGGCTCGTCTGCCCGCGGCGGCCGAAAGGGTGCTGACCGGGGGCGACCGCCTGCGGGAGGTTGCCGGCGAGATCGCGCGCCACGAGCACGTTTTCTTCATCGGCCGCGGTCTGGACTACGCCGTGGCGCAGGAGGGGGCCCTGAAGCTCAAGGAGATTTCCTACATTCACGCCGAGGCCTACGCGGCCGGCGAACTCAAGCACGGTACCCTGGCCCTGATCACGGACGGGGTGCCGGTGGTGGCCCTGGCCACCCAGGAAACTGTACTGGAAAAGATGGTCAGCAATGTCAAGGAGGTTAAGGCCCGGGGCGGGTGGATATTGGGGGTGGCCATGGAAGGGTGCCGGGCCGCTCAAACGGTGGCGGACGGCTTCGTTCCCCTGCCGCGCGTCCACGAACTCCTGGCGCCCATCCTGACCGTCATTCCCCTCCAGCTTCTGGCCTACCACGCCGCCGTGGCCCGCGGGTGCGACGTGGACCAGCCGCGCAACCTGGCCAAGAGCGTGACCGTGGAGTGAGGGTAATTCAGAAGAGGACCGGCCCGTACGGGAGCCCGTACGGGCCGGCGAGATTCTCTGCGCCGACTCTTGTCGTTTCCGGTTGGCCACCGTACCGAATCCAGCCCGGGTCGCGCAGTCCGACCGGGTTTGGTTATGGGCGGCCCCATGCTTATCGTTCGCGTCGCCTCAATGCCTTCGCCCTCCGCTCGGCCTTCTCCTTCCGCCGGGTAGCCGTCGGTTTTCGCTTTCGCCACAGGCGTACGGGTAAAAAAATACCCCGGGGGAGTTCCCGGGGCGCGTTTTTGCGAGGTACGGTAAGCCTTCAGCTTTCCCGGCCGGGTGCGTTCTTTTGCAGCAGCCCGGCCTTGACCCTTTCCGCAAACTCTTCGCGGAAGACCTGGATGTCCATGGCCTCGTCCACCCGGCCGGAGAGGTAGAGGGCCAGGCCCTTGTACACGTGGGCCTCCCGCAGGCGAGGCTCGACCTGGAGGGCGGCGTCGAAGTAGGGCAGGCTTTCGGCGAACCGCTCCTGGCCCATGAGGGCGTAGCCCTTGCCCACCAGAGCCGGGACCCGCTGGCCCTCGCGGGCCAGAATGCGGTCGAAGACCTGCCCGGCCTCTTCGTGTCTCCCCAGATCGTTCAGGCACATCCCTTTCAGTTCCAGGGCCGTCAGGTCCTCGGGGCCGGACTCCAGCCACTTGTCGCAGCAGAAGACGGTTTCCTCGAGGTAGCCGATGCGCAGGAACATCAGCGCCGCCCGGTCCCAGGGGGTTTTGGCCCCCGCGATGTGCCTGACGACGCCCTCGTACGTGTCGAGTACCACGCGGCGGCCTTCTTCGAACACCGGCGGGCCGTGGCCGGGCAGAACGTGCTTGATGGGGCGCCTGAGCAGCGACTTCAGGCCCGCCAGGTACTCGTGGATCCGGCCGCCGCTGACGGGGTCGGGCGCGGCCATGGCGTGGGGCAGTACCACGTCGCCGGTGAAGACGGTCCCGGTGGGCGGGTGGTAGAGGCAAATCCCGTCGGCGGTGTGGCCCGGCGTCGGTATTACCTCGTATTCGCAGCCGCCCAACCGCAGGACCTCGCTGCCCTTGACTTCCGTAACCCGGCAGCCGAACTGCCGGACCAGGTCCTTTAGTTCGGCCGGCCCCGCCTCGTGGAGGATAACCTCAAACCCTCCGCCTTGCCGGCTGCTCGGATAGGCCTGCAGGAGTTCGACCACGCCCATGGCGTGGTCCACGTGGCCGTGGGTGAGCACGATCTTCTTGACGTCCCCGGGCTTAAAGGCCAGCTCAAACAGTTGTATGAAGGCCGTGTAATCGTTACCGGGATCGATGAGGGTCAGGTACTCGCCGGCTATCGCGTAAATGTTGGAGGAGAATTCATACCCCTCCAGAAACAGGATTTTGTCGAAAAATGGACGCGGGGCGAACCCGAGCCCCCCGAGGGATCTCCAGCCCGCCCCGACCGCTCCCTTTTGGTTCATGGTGCGACGTACTCCACGTAGTAATGCAGTTTCATCTTCTCCTCGGGCCACCACTTGCGGCACTTTTCCTCGCCCGGGTAGACCACTTCCTCCTCACCCGAGGCCCGGATGATTTTTTCGATTACCAGTTCCAGGAAGTGAAACTCGGTGAGCCCGTACCTGGTAATAACCTCGGGAGGTAACAGTACGGCCAGACCCGTTTCCTTGGTGGTACTCCAGGTGAAGGGGTCGCCGGGTACGGCGTTCGGCCCCCAGCCCTTGGAGGCGTCCGGCGCAGTCCAATCCTCCTCGCCGGAAATCATGGGCGGTTTTTCGGTCGCCACCCGGCACTCCCCTTTGGCGTTGTACACGGCCAGGAGCTTCCCCTTGATCTTGTCGCCCGGCTTAACCTTGTAGTCCTCGTACAGCTCGTCGGGCAGGTACCACCAGAGGGCCCGCTCGCCGGTCTTGACGTACCCTCTGACGAGCATCGGGTCAAAGCCGCAAACCACGACACGGCATTTCTCGGGCATGCTCACACACCTCTCTTCATGGATTGGTCAACTCGCGCACCTGCTCGTCGCAGAAGGACATGAACTCGCGGAAGGCGGCGTCGTCGATGAACTGCCCCTCGTAGAGCCGCCGCAGGTACGGGTAAAGCACCTCGTCGATTTCCTGCCTGAAGTCGGAGGCGGCGGTGGTGCCCGCCCATTGCAGATAATCCTGCTTCCAGGCGAGCACCATCTGCCGCAGGGCCTCCAGTTCTGTTTTACCCTCTGGCCTCATAGGCATAGCACTTTTTCACCACGTCGTACTCGGATACGCACCAGTAGAAGGGCCAGTGGATTTTCTTGCAGTATCCGATCAGGTCCGCCGGCGGATAGGCGGAATCCTTGAGTACGGGCTTCAGGTGTTTGCACTTCCAGCAGATATGATCGGTTTGCTTGGCGGGCTCGAGTATTTTGGCCAGGAATTCCTCGGGCGTCAGGTTCCGGTCCACAATGCCACCCCTTTCTCACCAGTCGGATACTTCGCCGCGCTTGATCTTTTCCTGATACTCCTGCCACACGTCGGGAGAGAGCTTTTCGATGTCCCACTTCCAGCCGTAGGACCCCAGCACCCCGGTCGACGGCGGCTGCGGGGCCCAGCCGCGCACCGGTTTGCCCCTGATGCTGAACTTGACCGGGTCGGGCTTGCCCAGGTAGATGTCCCGGGGCGTGCACTGATAGGGTCGGGTGCGGCCCTCGGTCCCGGGCATGTATCTGGCGTAGCCCTCGTAAGGTTTGTCGGCGTAGAGGGGCAGGATGTCGGGCTCCTCGCCCGGCCTCTCCTCAGGGCCCCGGTACATGAATCCCTGGATCATGTGGATATAGTACACGGTGCCGCATTCGGCGCACTTGGTTTTTCCTTCCCAGTTCCAGAAGTAGTAGGGGTCCAGGTAGTTTACCGTGTTGCACTTCCTGCACCAGATGATGTCGCACACGGTCCGTCGCCCTCCTCGCTAGATGATGCCCTTCTCGTACCACTCCTGCAGCTGGCTCATGGGGTACCCCAGCAGGTCGTGGTAGATCTTCACGTTGTCGGCGCCGAGGGTTCTCCAGATCCACTTGACCCTCCGCGGCGTCTCGGACATCAGGCCGCAGCTGTAGCCGCCCTGCACCAGCACGTCGCCGAAGGTGGGGTCCTCCAGCCACCTGATGGTGCCCCTCTGCCGGTAGTGCTCGCACTCGTAGACTTCCTTGTCGTTCATCACGGGCATGGCCAGAATGCCGGCGTCGCTCAGGGTCTTGGCCACCTCGGACCTGGTCTTGTCCGCCGCCCACTCTTCGAGGGCCTTGTAGATCTCCATCTGGGCCTCGGGCGCCAGCCTCTGCTTGTGGGTGTGGTACTTGTCGAACAGGTCCTTGCGGTTGATGACGGCGCACAGCTCCTTGAAGTCCTCGTCCTGGAAGGCGCTGACCATCACGTACCGCGCGTCGTACTTGAGCTGCGGGTTCTTTTCGTCGGGATAGTCCGACTTGCCGCAGAGGATGATGCCGTGGACGCAGAGCTGCGTGTCCCAGTTGCCCCAGCGCTGGCGGACGATGCCGAACCGGTGGTACAGGGGCACGCCGTAACCCAGGCAGCGCGTGGCGGCCTGCACCTGGGAGAACTCGATCATGGTGCCCAGGCCGGTCTTGCGCCGCCAGTTGAGGGCCGCCAGGATGGCCACGGTAATCTGGGTTCCGGAGTACCAGTCGATGACCCAGTTGGAGTGCTTGGCCGGGTGCCCGCCGAAGTCCTCGTGGAAGCCGGTGGTGCTGGCCAGTCCGGCGTGGGCCTGCCCCAGGATGTCGTAGGAGGCGCCGAAGGCCTTGGGGCCGTAACCGAAGCCGCCGCCCCATACGTAGATGAAGCGCGGGTTGATCTCCTGCACGTACCGGTAGCTCTGCTTCCAGCGGTCAAAGGTACCGGGCCGGTAGCACTCGGTAAGCCCGTCGGAGATTTTCACCAGACGGTAGAATACTTCCTGGGCCTCGGGCCGGTGGTAGTCCAGGGTGATGTTGTACTTGTTGGGGTTGGCGTTCATGTACCCGAAACCGGTCCCGGTCATGGGCCGGGAGTCGTGCATGGGGTACAGGTAGACCTCGTTGAACGGGGACGTGTGCCGCATGGGCTCGCCCATGCGCGGCACCTCGATCTTGATCACTTCGGCCCCCAGCTCCGCCAGGTTGGCCACCGAGTGGGGGGTGAAGATGTACATGGTACAGCTCAGCCATCTGATGCCCTTGAGGGACTCGGGCTTCTCGAATTCCCTGCCCGGGGCGAAGAGCTTACGGCAGTACTCCTCGTAGGGCACCTTCATTTCTTCGAGTTCGCCCTGGCTCTTGGGGCCCGGGAGATCCTCAAGGCAAACTTCCCGCTTGACGGCCTCCATTTAGATAACCCCCTTCTCCTTGAGTTGCCTGAGCTGCTCGTTGCCCAGCCCCAGGTACCGGCCGTAGATCTCCGAGTTGTCGTACCCCAGGGGCCGCCCCATCCACTTGACCCGGGCGGGGGTGCGGTGCTGGAAGGCGTGCGGCGGCACGGCGTACATGAGGGTGCCGTAGTTGTCGTCTTCGATGAGGCTCACCCAGGGCCGGTACTTGAAGTGGGGGAATTCGGCGACCTCGTCGATGGTCATGATCGGGCCGGCGGCCACGTCGTACTCCATGAGCTTCTTTTCCGTTTGCGCCCTGGTATTCGCTCGGAGCCACATCGTGGTGAGGGTGTAGGTTTTCACCAGGGCTTCGAAGGCGTTGCGGGCCGCGATTTCCTTCAGGAAGGGGTCTTCGGTGATCAACCGGCCGAACTGGGGCAGCTCGCGCTCGATGCACTGGCAGATGCGGTACCACAGCCGGTCGGTCTGGCCGCCGATCATCATGTAGCCGTCCTTACAGGGATTCCAGGCGTACTGGTTGAGGTTCGGGTCCCAGCCGCCGGTGCGGGCCTTAATACTCCTGTTGAACCCGTACCAGGAAATGTCGAAATCGAGAATATCCATGAGTGCTTCGGCGGAAGTGACCTCGATAAACTGTCCCTTCCCGCTGAACTCGTCGCGGTAGTAGAGGGCCGCCAGAATGTTCACCGCCGCCTGCTCGCCGGCCACGTAGTCCGCAATCCACACCCCCGAACGCGTGGGGTCGCCGCCCGCACCCCTGGGCAGGAGGTCCTGGGGGAAGCCGGTGTTGTGAATGAACGAGCAGGCCGCCTGGCCGAAGGGATCGAGCATCCACTGGCCGTGCTTGGAGACCTTGTCCTTCATGGGGCCCCACTGGCCCAGGATGCCGACCCAGCAGTAGATAACCCGCGGGTTGAACCTGGAGATCTGGCGGTAGCCGATGCCCCACTCGTCGAACTGCCCCGGCGGGTAATTCTCGATGATCACGTCCGCGTGCGCGGCCAGCTTCTTGTAGATCTCGCGGCCTTCGGGAGTTTCCAGGTTGAGGGTGATGGAGTACTTGTTCCTCATTTCCGCTATGAAGTCCAGTCCGCAGGGCTGGCCGGTCTTGTTGTCGGCGATCATGTACTCTTCCCGGCCGAAGGGGGTCAGCTGCCGCATGGGGTCTCCGGTGGGTGGCTCGACTTTGATTACTTCGGCACCCAGTTCGGCCAGCAGGGAGGAGGCGAAGGCGTTACCGATGCGCCAGATGCCCACGTCGAGCACCTTGAGGCCCTGCAGGGCTTCCGGCTTTTCGTAAATATGCTCGAAGCCCAGGTTATCTTCGATGAACTTTCCGAACTCCTCCGCCTTCCTCCGGGCGTAGACCTTCGCCACCTCTTCGCGGGAAGGGGGAGGCGTCACCGGCCAGGGCCTCATCTTCATGGTGTCGGCCGGGCTTCTTATTTCGATTTCTTTGACTTCCCGCATGAGCTTCACAACCTCCTCTTTAATTAACTGGTTTTGGTGCTCACCGAATACGATATTATCCAGACAATTCGCGCAGAGCAAGGCTTTGACTGGCAAAGGACGAAAAACCGGAGCCAACGGTTTATGTCCCAACTCAAGTCGTCCGAGACGGGCCTTCGCGGCGGCTTACGGGGTCGCTGCTGCTGAGAGGCTTGTTCCTACCGCTGGTTCTGCAAAAACGGCAGTTCAGTCCCGGTTCGTAGGAGCTGACGACGCTTTGTCGTAATATAAGGGCAAACACAGGAGCCGCAGAAAGGCGACGGGGAATTTTGCCAACCGAGTGGTTCCGGTGACCGGATGGTTTTCGTAGGCAAAATTCCCCGTCGGGGAGGGGAGTAGCCGTGCGGGGCCGAGGGGTGCTGGCGCTGGTCGGGCTGCTGGCTCTTTTTGTATGGACGGGGTGTGCACGCGCCCCGGGGACCGGGCTCAAGGTGGGCGTGCTGGTACCCCTGACGGGCCCTTTTGCTTCCCAGGGCCAGGCCATGCAGCAGAGCCTGCAGCTGGCGGTGGAGGAACTCAACAGGGCCGGGGGGGTGCTGGGCCGGCCGGTGGAGTTGCTCTTCGGGGACAGCAAGGGGACCGCGGACGCCACCCGCAGCGAGGCCCTGCGCCTGATCCAGAGGGAAAAGGTAAAGGTACTGCTGGGCGCCTATTTGAGTGAAGAAACCATGGCCGCGGCCGAGGTGGCAGCCGAGAACGGGGTTTTGCTGATGGTGCCCGTGGCCGCCACCAACGAGCTGAACGCGCGCGTGGCCAGCGAGTACGACAAGTACAAGTACGTTTTCCGCACCAGCTACAACATCGACCAGTGGGCCGGCCTGATGGGCGGTTTCATCGCCGACACCGGGGTGGGCAATTACGCCTTTGTGGGGACCAACATCCGGTGGAACAGGGAACTGGCTCAGGCCCTCAGGGAGCACCTGGCGCGTTCCGGAATCGCGCCCGTTTACGAGGAGTTTTACAGCCCCAAGGAGCCGGCCCTCGAGCCCATTGTGGTGGCCCTGAAGGGCAAGGACCCCGGGGTGGTGGTGCTGGGGGACCCGGGGCAGCAGTCCATCAACCTGGTAAAGAAGGCGCGCGACCTCGGGCTTAACGCACCCCTGTTTTCGGTGGGCGGGGCCCTGGGCGACGAGCGGGTGGCCCGCACCCTGCCGGCGGGAGGCCCCCTTTATTTCCAGGCCGCGGCCTGGGACCGTACGAGCGAAGAAGCGCGGCGTTTCTTCTCCGCCTATCAGGAGAAATACGGTTACCACCCGGCGGGGTACGCCGACGTGCTGGCGCGCGACGCCCTTTTCGTGCTGGCCCAGGCCGTCAACAAGGCCGGAAGCCTTGACGTGCCACGCCTGATCCAGACTCTGGAGCAGGGTGAGTTCCGGGCCGCCTGCGGGGTCTACCGCTTCGACCGCTCCCACCAGGCGCGCTGGGGCAAGGGAGAGGGGCTCGAGGGCATGGTGGTGGAGTGGAAGGACGGCAGGGGAGAGGCACGCTGGCCCCGGATGTAGAGGGGCGTTGAGCTCGTGGAACAGGAACTGCAGCTGGCTTTAAGCGGACTCCTGGCCGGTTTCACCTACGCCCTGGTGGCCGTAGGCCTGACGCTGGTGTTCGGGATCATGGGCGTGGTGAATCTCTCCCACGGTGCCTTCTTCGCCCTGGGGGCCTTCGTCACCTACGGCGTGGTGCAGTGGGGGGGCGGCAGTTTCCTGGCGTTGCCGGTGGTTTTTCTCCTTTCCCTGCTCCTCGGTATGGGCCTGGAAAGGTGGGTCATCCGGCCGGTCCGCCGGCACCACGCGGTGGTGGCCATCGTGACCCTGGCCGTGGCCATCTTCATGGAGCAGGTCTTTCAGCTGGTGTGGGGGCCCGACTACCACAGCATTCCCCGGGAGCTGCCCCTCGTGGGGTTCATGGGCACCACGGTGGACCTGCAGCAGATCGCCGCGGCCCTGGTGGCGGTGGCCCTGCTGCTGGTACTTTTCGGCCTGCTGCGCACCAGAATCGGTATGGCGGTGCGCCTGGTGGCCCAGGACGCCGAGGGCGCGGCCCTGGTGGGCATCGACGTGCCGCGGGTGCAGACCGTGGTGTTCGGCGTGGCCTGCGGGCTGGCCGCCGTGGCCGGCAACCTGACGGCCTTTGCCCACAGTATCTATCCCGCCATGGGGCGCGTGCCCCTGGTGATGTCGCTGGCGGTGGTCATTTTCGGCGGTCTCGGCAACGTCCACGCGGCCCTCGTGGCCGGCCTGATTCTGGGGCTGGTGGCCTCGGGGGTCAGCTTTTACGTATCCCCCGAGTGGTCCTACATCACCATGTTGCTGGTGATCGCCGTGGGTCTGCTCACCAGGCCTTCGGGCTTGCTGGGCAGGGTAGGGCGCAGGGACTAGGTGAAAATGAACAGAGCCGCCGTACTCGCCGTGGCGCTGGTGGTGGCGTTGCTCGCCGCCGTTCCGTGGCTGACGACGGACCGCTTTTTACTGAATTTGCTGATTCTGGCTAACATA
>DYER01000087.1 GCA_020725605.1 Ammonifex sp.
CGGGGCTGCCGGCTGGGCATCACCTCTCCGGAGATCTACGCCATGCAGGCGCGGGCCATCTTCCAGGCCACCGTGCGGCTCATCCGCGAGGGTTACGCCGTGACGCCGGAGATCGAGATCCCGCTGGTGGCGGACGCCGCCGAACTGTCTATCTTACGCGAGGTGGTGTCCGACGTGGCGCGGCAGGTGCACCGTGAGAGCGGCGTGCCGTTCAGTTTCACCGTGGGCACCATGATCGAGCTGCCCCGGGCCTGCCTGCTGGCGGACGAGATCGCCCGGGAGGCCTCGTTCTTCTCCTTCGGTACCAACGACCTGACCCAGACCACGCTGGGCATTTCCCGCGACGACGCCCAGGGCCGCTTCATTCCCGTTTACGTCGAGCGCAAGATCCTTCCCGAAGACCCCTTCATCGTGCTGGACCGGCGCGGCGTGGGGAGGCTCATCCGCATGGCGGTGGAACTGGGGCGGGCCGCGCGGCCGGAACTGGTGGTGGGCATCTGCGGCGAGCACGGCGGTGACCCCGAGTCCATCGCCTTCTGCCACGAGGTGGGGATGGACTACGTGAGCTGCTCGCCCTACCGGGTGCCGGTGGCCCGCCTGGCCGCGGCCCAGGCGCGCCTGCGCTCGGCCGCCGCCCGTGCAGGTGTGGCGCGACGCGTGGCCTGAGAGCGGGGCGCAACGGCAAAAAAGGCGCGCACCCTTGGGTTTCCCGTTGGCCTGTGGTACAATATTGCTGTGTCCGGCCAATGGGAAATTTTCGTTATTGGAGGGATGGCCCCACCGGTGATACAGGAAGTGCGGGTGGCCTGGCGGGAAGGTTTCCCCGACCCCCAGGGCGAGGGCCTGCGCGCCGAAATGATGCGCAGCCTGGGCATAGAAGGGGTGGCACGGGTCCGCACCGTCAAGGTCTATCGTTTTGAGGGCATTACCGAAGGGGAGGCCGACTACCTGGCGCGGGCCCTGCTGTGCGAGGACATCTACCAGGAATACACCCTCAACCGGCCCCTGATCCGGGACGCCGACTGGCTGGTAGAAGTGGCCTACAAGCCCGGCGTCATGAACCCCGAGGCGACCTCCCTGGTGAAGGCGGCCCGGGATCTCGGCATAACCGGCCTGGTGGCGGCCGATTCCGGCCACGAGTACGCCTTTTACGGTACGCTGTCTTTTGAAGAGCGGCGACTGGTGCTGGACCGCCTCCTGGTCAATCCCACGGTGCAGAGGGTGGTGACCGCGCGCCCGGCCACCCTGGTCATTGAGGGGGAGCCGGGTCCCGTCGAGATCATACCCCTGCGGGAGATGACGGACGACGAACTGCTGGCCCTGAGCCGGGACCGCCTCTTTCTCGACCTCGAGGAATTGAAAACCATCCAGCGCCACTTCCGACGCCTGGGACGCGACCCGACGGATTGCGAAATCGAGGTGCTGGCCCAGACCTGGTCCGAGCACTGCGTGCACAAAACCTTCAAGGCCCGCCTGGAGGTAAACGGGGAGCCCAAGGTGCCGCTCCTGGAGAGGATCCGCCGTGCCAGCGAGGAGGCGGCCCACCCCCTGGTGCTCTCGGCCTTCGAGGACAACTCGGGGGTCATCGAGTTCTACGAGGGCTGGGCCGTATGCGGGAAGGTCGAGACCCACAACGCGCCCTCGGCCATCGAGCCCTACGGCGGCGCGGCCACCGGGAGCGGCGGGGTGTTCCGCGACGTGATGGGCACCGGGCAGGGGGCCAGGGTGATCGCCTCGACCGACATGTTCTGCTTCGCGCCGCCGGACCTGCCCTGGGAGGAGGTCCCGCCGGGGTGCCTGCACCCCGTGTATCTCCTGCGGCGGGTGGTTGCCGGCGTGCGGGACTACGGCAACCGCATGGGCGTGCCCACCAACAACGGCTCGGTGCACTTCCACCGGGACTTCCGGGCCAAGCCCACCGTGATCGTGGGCGCCTACGGCCTGCTGCCGGCCAAAAAGGCCATCCGGGGCCGGCCGAAGCCAAAAGACCTGGCGGTGGTCGTGGGCGGCCGCACCGGGCGCGACGGACTGCACGGGGCCACCTTTTCCAGCGCCCACATGACGGCCAGCACCATCGAGGTGCACGCCCAGGCGGTGCAGATCGGGCACCCCATAGAGGAAAAGCGCACCTCGGACGCCCTGCTGGCGGCCCGGGACGAGGGGCTGGTCCGGGCCATCACGGACTGCGGGGCGGGAGGATTCTCCAGCGCGGCCGGCGAAATGGGGGCCGAGGTGGGCGTGCACCTCTACCTGGACCGGGTGCCGCTGAAGTACACCGGTCTGGCCCCCTGGGAGATCCTGCTCTCCGAGAGCCAGGAGCGCATGCTGGTGGCCGTGGCCCCGGAAAACGCCGCCCGTCTGGTGGAGATCTGCCGGGCCCACAACGTGGAGGCCACGGTCATCGGGGAGTTTACGGGGAACAAGCGGTTCACCGCCTCCTACGGCTCGAGAAAGGTACTGGACCTGGACATGGGTTTCCTGCACCAGGGCCGGCCCCGGCGCACGTGTAAGGCCTGCTGGGAGCCCGAGGAGGTGCCCGAGGACCCCATCCCGCCCCTTGAGGACCTGCCCTCGGTGTTGCGGGCCGTGATGGGGCACTGGAACGTGTGTTCCAAGGAACCCATCGTGAGGATGTACGACCACGGGGTGCAGGGCGCGCTGGCCCTGCCGCCCTTCGGCGGGGTGACCCACGCTGGGCCCAACGACGCGGTGGTGCTGACGCCCCTCCTGGGACGGCCTTACGGTCTGGTCATCGCCCACGGCCTGAATCCCATCCTGATGCGCCTCGATCCCTATGCCGGGGCCCTGTGGGCCTGCGCCGAGGCCGTATCCAACGCCGTGGCCGCAGGCGCGGACCCGGCCGAACTGGTGCTCATCGACAACTTCATCTGGCCCGTGCCCGACGAACGTTATCTGGGGGCCCTGGACCTGGCCGTGGACGCCTGCGTGGATTTCGTGCGGGCCACGGGCATGCCCTTCGTTTCGGGAAAGGACAGCCTCTCGAGCACCTACCTGGGACCGGACGGCACGCGCATCGACATTCCGCCCGTGCTGTGCATTTCGGCCTTCGGGCGTATCCCGGACGTGGCGCGCACCGTGTCCGCGGACCTGAAGGGGCCCGGGCACCTGCTGGTGCTCGTGGGCTGGCGGCGGCCCCCGGAAATGGCCGGGTCCGTCTACCTGGAGCTGCACGGCGCGAGCAGCCGGCAGGTGCCCCGGGTGGACCCCTTGCGGCTTGTGGAGGTTTGGCGCGCCGTACACCGGGCCATCCGGGCCGGCGCGGTGCTGGCGGCCCACGACGTGAGCCACGGGGGCCCGGCGGCGGCGGTGGCGGAGATGTGCCTGGGGGGCGCCCTGGGTGCGGAAGTGGTGGTGCCCGACGGGGAGGACGCGGGCCCGTATCTCTTCAACGAGACCGCGGGAAATTTCGTGCTGGAGCTGGCGCCGGGCGCGGACCCGGCCGCCCTTTTCGGCGGAGTTCCGTGGCGGGTGCTGGGGCATACGGTGGACGGGCCGGTACTCACTTTCCGCCTGGGCGAAAGGCGGGAGCGGGTGCCCCTGGCGGACCTGGAGGCCGCCTGGCGGCGGCCCATGCGGGAGGTGTTCGGGCCGTGAAACCGCGCGCCTGCCTCCTGCGGGCGGAGGGTACCAACTGCGACGTGGAGACCTTTTACGCCCTGGAGCTGGCCGGAGCGGACCCGCGCATGGTGCACGTGAACGAGCTGCGCGCACGCTCGCAGCGGCTGCGGGATTACCAGCTCCTGGTTATTCCGGGCGGCTTCACCTACGGCGACGACGTGGCGGCGGGGAAAATTCTGGCCGTAGAGTTGATTTCGTTTTTGAGGGAAGAAATCTCCGAGTTCGTGGCGGCCGGGAAGCCGGTCCTGGGCATCTGCAACGGCTTTCAGGTACTGGTACGCACGGGCCTGCTTCCCTTCCGGGAGGCGGGGCGGGTTCGGGCGGCCCTGATCCCCAACCGCAGCGGCCGGTTCGAGTGCCGCTGGGTGCGGCTGCGGGTGGAAGAGACACCTTGCGTGTTCACCCGGGGACTGGCGGGTCGGGTGATCGAGATGCCCGTGGCCCACGCCGAGGGTCGTTTCTACGCGCCGCCCCCGGTGATGGAGGAACTGGAAACGCGTCGGCAGGTGGTTTTCCGCTACGTTGACGGGGCCGGGGCCCCGACCGCCGAGTACCCCGCGAACCCCAACGGCTCCGAGGCGGCCGTGGCCGGCATCTGCGACGCGGCCGGCACCATCCTGGGCCTCATGCCCCACCCCGAGCGCTACGTGAGGCCGGTACAGCACCCCAACTGGCGGCGTCTCGGGATTTCCGGCGAGGGCCACGGGCTGGCCGTCTTCCGCAACGCGGTGGCCTACGCCGCAGGGCTGTAGCCTCCCGGCGGAGGCGCCTTCCCGGGTCGGCGTTTACGGCCGCGGCCCGGAGGGCCGTTCCCCGGGCCGGCGTACGCCCCGGCCCGCAAGCTGTGACCGGCAGGTGATGGCTTTGGATTTGCGCGCCGTATTCTATCCCCGGGCCGTGGCGGTGGTCGGGGTAACGGACACGCCGGACCGGGTGGGCTACAATCTCCTGGAAAGCGTGCTGAGCGGCGGCTACCGCGGCCCGGTGTACCCCGTGCACCCCCGCCTGAAAGAGGTGCAGGGGTTGAAGGTTTACCACCGCCTGGAGGACGTGCCGGGACCGGTGGACCTGGCGGTGATCGGGCTCAACCAGCACGCCACGGTGGAGGCCGTGGAGACCTGCGGCCGGCTGGGAGTCAAGGGCGTGGTTTGCGTGGCCGGCGGCTACCGCGAGATGGGCGACGAGGGGAAGGAGCTGGAGGAGAGGCTGGTGGCCGCGGCCCGCAGGTACGACATGGCATTAATCGGGCCCAATACCCTGGGCATGATCAACACCGACGCCGGCCTGAACGCCACCTTCTATCCCATGCCGTTGCGGCCCGGAAGGGTCTCTTTCCTGTCGCAAAGCGGCGGCATCGGCCTGATGGTACTGCGCAAGGCGCACGACGAGGGCCTGGGCATCAACAAATGGGTGGGCGTCGGCAACCGGAGCGTGCTGGAGTTCGCCGATTACCTGGAGTACCTGGCCGAGGACCCGGGCACCTCGGTCATCGGCGTTTTCATGGAGGGCATCGACGACGCCAGACGGTTCGTGCAAACCGCGGCCCGGGTGGCCGGGACCAAGCCGGTGGTCATCTACAAGGCGGGCCGCGCGGAAGGGGTCAACTACGCGGCCCTGACCCACACCGGGAGCATGGCGGGATCCTTCGCCGTGTTCCGAGATATATGCCGCCAGTTCGACCTGTTCCTGGTGGCAAGCGCCTCGGAACTGGTGGCCGCCTGCAAGGCCCTGGCCTGTGCGCCCCTGCCCCGGGGCAACGGGGTGGGGGTACTCACGCATACCGCCGGCCCCAGCATCGCCCTGCTGGACCGCCTGCTGCAGCACGGGTGCCGGGTGCCGGAGTTGCGGCCCGAGACCCTGGACAAGATTAAAGAAGTTCTGGGCCCCAATCCGCCCGTGGTGCTCAAGAACCCCCTGGACGGGGCGGGCCAGGCCTTCCTGCCGGAGCCCTACGGTCGTCTGGCCGCGGCCCTGCTGGAGGACCCTCAAATCCACCTGCTGGTGGGGATCCACTGCCTCCACCGCCACTGGCGCTTCCCCTCCCGGGAGCTGGCCGATCTGGCCGCCCGCTACCAGAAACCGGTGCTGGCCTGCTACGTCTCCACCTGGGAGGGCGCGCGGGAGGATCGGGAACTGTTGCAGGAAGCGGGGGTTCCGGTTTACACCAGTCCGGAAGAGGCGGCCGTGGGCGCCGCGGCCCTGGTCCACTACGGACGGCGCCGGGGGGTGAGCGTTTGTGGACCCTAAAAAAATGATCGCGACAGTACGCGCCGCGGGCCGCCACGTGCTCCTGGAGGACGAGGCCAAGTCCCTGCTTTCCCACATGGGGCTGCCGGTCAACCTTTGCGCCCTGGCAGCGGGCGAAGAGGAGGCCGTGGCCGCGGCCGAGACCCTGGGCTATCCCGTGGCCGTCAAGGTGCGTTCCCCGGACGTGATTCACAAGAGCGACGCCGGCGGGGTATGGCTGAACCTGGGCCACGCCGAGGCCGTGCGGCGGGCCTACCGGGAAATGGCCGGCCGCTGGGGTCCGGTGGCGGTCACGGTCCAGCCCATGGCGGCTCCCGGCGTGGAGGTCATCGCCGGCGTGGCCCGGGACCCCCAGTTCGGGCCCGTGGCCATGTTCGGACTGGGCGGCATCTTCACCGAGGTTCTGCGCGACGTGGCCTTCCGGATGATTCCCCTGGAGCCCAAGGACGCGCGCGCCATGATCACCCAGATCCGCGGCTACCGCCTGCTGGCGGGCTACCGCGGGCGGCGCGGCGTGGACCTCACGGCCCTGGAGGAGATTCTCCTGGGCCTGTCGGAACTGGTGGAAAAGATACCGGAAGTGCGGGAAGTGGACCTCAATCCCGTCATCGCCTACCCGGACGGGGCGCTCATAGTTGACGCGCGCATCACCGTGGCCTGAAGGTGAGACCGTGCTGCGCTTTCATCGCCTGTCGGTACCGACGCCCTACAGCGTGGGCCCCGTCAACAGCTACCTCATCGTTTCCGAACCCGTAACCCTGGTGGACCCGGGACCGGACTGGCCGGCCGCGCGGGAGGCTTTGTCCGGGGAACTGGAACGCCTGGGCCTCGGGTTGCAGTCCGTGGCGCGGATCGTCTTAACCCACAGCCATGCGGACCACAGCGGCCTGGCTCGCTTCGTCCACGAGGCCACCGGGGCCCCGGTGTACGTGCACCTCCACGCCCTGGCGGAACTGGCGCCGGACTACGATTACCTGGCGGTCAGATTGCCGTTTTTGCGGGAGTCGGGTTTGCCGGAGCCCGTACTGGAAAAACTTATAAATCTGAAGGACGTGGTGCCCCAGCCTGTGGTTTTACCGGAGGAGGCGGTGGTGGTGCACGGAGGCGAGTCCCTGGAGTTTTCCGACGGGAGCTTACGCGTGCTCCACATGCCCGGACACGCGGCAGGCCACCTGTGTCTCTGGAACGAGGCGGACCGCGTCCTGTTCTCGGGAGACTTCTTGCTTCCCGACATCACGCCCAATCCCGTGCTCGGACCGGACCCCGAAAACCCGGCCCAGAGGGACCGCACCCTGGAGCATTACCTCTCGGGGCTGGAGGTTGTGCGCCGGCTCAATCCCCGGGTGGTGTGGCCCGGCCACGGAGAGGCCATCCTGAACCCGCCGGAGGTGGTGGCCCGCAACCTGGCCCACCACGAGGCCCGGCTGCTGGCCGTCCTGGACGTTTTGGGCGGCAGCGCGCTCACGGCCTACCAGGTGGCCGCGGCCCTTTTTCCGGACATGCGCCAGTTCGACATTTTCCTGGGCCTTTCGGAAGCCTTCGCACACCTGGACTACCTGCGCGAGCGGGGAGAGGTGGAGGCCTTTTACCGCAACGGCACGCTGTACTTCCGGCGCGTGGGCACCGGTTAGGCGCCGCCGCGGAAGAGGTCGGGAAGTGAAGTCGCTCGCTCTCGACCGGGAATTCTGCCCGCGGAAAGCCACCCTGTTGCCGGCACCAACGGGCTGGCAAAATCCCCGTCGCCCGCCACACGCCGCCACGTATACCCTTTGTCGGAAGCGGTGCACCTGGCAGGGCTTGGCCCGGGAACGTTCGGAAAGGAAGATGCTGGTTTGCGCCGGCTGAGGCTTTTGCTGGCCGTAGTCGTCGCCCGCGTGGCGGCCTTCCTGGCCCGGCTGGCGGGACACCGCGGTTCCAGCCTGCCGGGCATGGTGGCCCTGCGCCTGTGCCCCCAGGCCCCGGCGTGGCTCGCGCGGGACATCCGCGGCCACAGGGTGATCGTCACGGGCACGAACGGCAAAACCACCACCAGTAACATGCTGCGCACCATCCTGACGGAGGCCGGCTACCGGGTGGTGGCCAACCGGGAAGGGGCCAACCTCATCACCGGCGTGGCCACCTGTCTTTTGCGCGCCGCGGGATGGCGGGGACGGCTGGACCACGACCACGCCGTACTGGAGGCCGACGAGGCGGCGTTTCCCTCCATTGCCGCGGCCGTGCGGCCCTCGGTGGTGGTCGTCACCAATTTCTTTCGCGACCAGCTGGACCGCTACGGCGAGCTGGACCGCACGGTGCAGCTGATAAGGGACGCCCTTTTGGGTTTAGAGGACGTGACCCTGGTGCTCAACGCCGACGATCCCCTGGTGGCCCAGCTCGCCCGTCTCACGGGCCACCCGGCGGTGTTCTACGGCCTGGCGCCCGTGAAGGGGCACCGTACCGGGCAGGTGCGCGAGGCCCGCTACTGCCCCCTGTGCCGGGCGCCGCTGGGCTACGACGGTTACGTTTACGGCCAGCTGGGACATTATCGTTGCGCATGCGGCTTCACCAGGCCCAGGGCCGACTTCGAAGGCCTGCCGGAGCACGGCGGCACCGGCGCCCTCACCGTGTGCCATCCCGGGGGCCGCCTGCAGCTCACCCCCGGCACCACCGGCTTCTACAATACCTACAACGCCCTGGCGGCCTTCGCCGCCGCGCGCGTCCTGGATGTGCCGGTCGAGGTGATCCAAAAGGCGCTGGCGGCCTACCGCCCGGCCACCGGGCGCATGGAGGAGTTCCGGTACGGGAGCAAGAAGGTAATTCTCAACCTGGTTAAGAACCCGGCCGGCTTCAACGAGAGCCTCGCCGCCCTGCTGGAAACCCGAGGAACCAAGGACGTTTTCATTGCCATCAACGACCTGGTGGCCGACGGGCGCGACGTTTCCTGGCTCTGGGACGTGGACTTCGAAGTGCTGGCCGCTCACGACGACTGCCGGCGGTTCGTATGCGCCGGCCGCCGGGGAGCGGACATGGCCGTGCGGCTGAAATACGCCGGGGTGCCCGTGGACCGCATCGGTGTGGCGCCCTCGCTCCAAATCGGCATCCGCGCCACCCTGGCCGGAGACGGAGAGGTGGCCTTTTTCCTGGCCACCTACACGGCCCTGTGGCCCGTGGAAAGACTGCTGCGCCGGGAGTTGCGGGGGGACCGGGTCCGTGCTCACCGTATGCCATCTGTATCCTGACCTCTTGAACCTTTACGGGGACCGGGGCAACGTCCTGGCCTTCGTGGCCCGGTGCCGGTGGCGGGGTATTCCCGTGCGGGTGCTGGAGGTGGGGCTGGGTGACCCGGTGGATTTCGGGGAAGTGGACTTCGTGTTCCTCGGGGGTGGGTCGGACCGCGAGCAGGACATCATGGCCCGGGACCTCCTGGCGCGTCGGGACGACCTGGCCGCGGCCGTGGAGGAGGGCCTGGTGGTCCTGGCCATCTGCGGGGGTTACCAGTTGCTGGGCCGGTACTACCGGGCGGCGGACGGCACCCTTATCCCGGGCCTGGGCCTGCTGGATTTCCACACCCGGGCGGGGAAAAAACGCCTCATCGGCAACGTGGCGGTGGAGGTGGACCTGGACGGGTGGCGGGTGACGCTCTGCGGTTTCGAAAACCACGCCGGCCGCACCTACCTGGGGGATCTGGCACCGCTCGGGCGGGTCCTGGCCGGCCACGGCAACAACGGGGAGGACGGCACGGAAGGAGCGCGCTACAAGAACGTTTTCTGTTCGTACCTGCACGGCCCCCTGCTGCCGAAGAACCCGGCCCTCACGGACCACCTCATCCGGCTGGCGCTGCGCCGGCGGGGCCTGCCCGAGGAACTGGAGCCCCTGGACGACACGCTGGAAAGGGAAGCGGTGCGCGTCATGCTGCGGCGCTTGAAGGTACGTACCGGATGAAACGACCGGGAATTTTGCCCTCGGAAAGCCCTGCGCGCAGCGCTAGTTTGCCTGGGCAAATTTCCCGGTCGAAGGGGTGATTCCGAATGCGGGCCGTTCTGGAAGCAAAGGCCTCCGGGGTGCGGGTGGAAATCGCCTTCAACGACACGGATACGGCCGCCAAAATTCTCGCCGCGCTGCCGGTGGAAGCCGACGCCCAGCTCTGGGGCGACGAAATCTACTTCAGCATACCGGTGGAGGTGGAGCAGGAAGCGCCGCGGGAACTGGTGGACGAGGGCGACGTAGCCTACTGGCCGCCCGGCCGGGCCCTGTGCCTCTTCTTCGGGCCCACTCCCGTTTCCGGCCCGGGCGAGATCCGGCCCTACAGTCCGGTTACGGTGGTGGGCAGGGTGACCGGGGACCCGCGCGTTCTGAAGGGGGTCAGGGCCGGCGAGCGGTTGCGCCTGTACCGGCAGGGCGAGGCAACGGACAAAGGGGGGTTCGGTCATGCGTGAGGCGGTAGAACTGGTGGCCCGGTTCATGGAACTGGCCGCCTGCACCGCCCCCAAGGCATTGGGGCAAAACTTCGTGGTCACGAAGGTCATCAGCGGCCCGGAACTGGGGCGCCTGGCCGAGGCCATGGAAGCCTACGGCCGCCAGACCGGCAAGAAGGACTTCGACCGGGACGCCGACGGAGTCCGGCGCTCCGACGCGCTGCTGCTCATCGGGCTGAAAGGCCCGAACACTCTCGGCCTGAACTGCGGGGCCTGCGGCCATAACAGATGCGAGGAGTTGCGGCCCCGGGAGGGGCCGGAGTACCGGGGGCCGGTGTGCGCCTGGCGCCTGGTGGACTTCGGCATCGCCGTGGGCTCGGCCGCGAAGACAGCCGGCCTCTTCAACGTGGACAACCGGGTCATGTACCGGGCGGGGGTGGTGGCGCGCCGTCTCGGCCTCCTGGAGGCCGAACTCGTGCTGGGCATACCCCTTTCGGCCACGGGCAAGAACATCTACTTCGACCGGCGCTGGCCGCCTCCCGCCGGGGGTTAAACCGCTCCAAAACCCCCCGCCGAGGCCCGCGTAGACGGTTAGATTCCTGTTAGCCTTGGGACACGTAAGGCCCGAAAGGGGCGGGAGGTACCATGGACGCCCGGTTGCGGGTACGCCGGACATTAATTGAGATTAGCCGTCGTCGCGCACGTCCGGGTACGGGCAGTGCGTTGAACTTCTTGCGGGAAAGGACCCGGCGCATGCGTTTTCCAGACCTGGGCCCGGTGCTGGGCCCCATTCCCTGGGCCGTGGTGGGCGCGGCGGCCACGCGCCTTTACATGCCGGAGCGCGCCACACAGGACCTGGACGTGGTCGTCCGGCCGGAAGACGCGGCCCTGGTGAGGCAGAGGTTGATTGAGGCCGGTTTCACCTACCAGGGTGAACTGGCCATCGGCGGCTCCTCCTGGCGCACGCCCGAGGGTTTTTCGGTGGACGTGGTGGAACAGCCCGAACCCTGGCTCGTTCCCGGTATCGAAGAGGCGGAACGCAACCGTGATCCCCAGGGACTGCCGGTGTTGCCGTTTCCTTACCTTGTACTGATGAAACTGCGGTCCGGCCGCGTGCAGGACCTAGCCGACGTGACCCGGATGCTGGGCCAGGCCGACGAAGAAATGCTCGCCGCGGCCAGGGAACTCTGCGACCGGGTGGCGCCCGGCGAAAGAGAAGACCTGGAAAGCCTCATTGCCCTGGGCCGGCTGGAAATACAGAACCGCCGGTCGTAGCTGGAGGCCCGCGGTCGGTGAGGAGGTGGACCGGTGGAGCCCGTGGCGCGGGTGCGGAAGTATCTGGCCCGCTTTCCCTACCATATAGAGATCATGGAGTTCGAGGAGAGCACCCACACCGCGGAGCTGGCGGCCCGGGCCGTGGGGGTGGGGGTGGGCCAGATCGCCAAGTCGCTACTGTTCATCGCGGACGGCCGGCCCGTGATGGTGGTCACTTCCGGCGACGTAAAGGTGAGCACCGGCAGGCTGAAGCAGCACCTGGGGGTCAGGGGCAAGGTGCGCATGGCGGATCCGGAAACCGCCGCAGCCGTCACGGGATATCCACCTGGAGGACTCTGCCCCTTCGATCTCCCGGAGCAGGTGCGCGTCCTCGTAGATGTCAGCATGAAGCGCTTTCCCGTGGTCTACGTGGCCGCGGGCAGCCCCCGCTCGGCCGCGCCGGTCACGGCGGAGCAGCTACTGGACATAACCGGCGGGGAATGGTGCGACGTGTGCCGGGGCGCCGAACCCGGCTGAGGCCGGCTGCCCGGGTTCCGGTCCCGGTTCGCGCTTTCCGGGTCCCGGGGTGGGACGGCGGCCGCACCGGCGGGCCCCCTCGGGGTGACCGGGCACGGTGCGCAGACTCGGGGCGAGCCGGCGAAAGCCGACCCGGGCCGGGGCCAGAGGGCCCCGGATGTGCGTAGATCCGGGGCGGGCCGGCGAAAGCCATCCGAAAAGGGGTGTACCCATGGCCATCATCGAAAAGGAAATCGAACTCGTGGGCTCGCGGGGCAGAAAAAGGGTCAGGGGACTGTTTGACAGCGGTGCCACCTACTCCTGCATCGGCCGAGAACTGGCCGAGGCACTGGAGATTCTGACCCCTTTACCGGAGCCGATGAGTTTCGAAACCGCGGAAAGAGGGAGAACGCTGGAGGCTCGAGAGCATGTGAGCCTCATTTTCTACATCGACGGGTACCGTTTCTCCGACGAGTTCATGGTGCTCCCCGGGCTATCCGAAGAGGTGATCATCGGCGCCTCCACCATGCAGAAGTGGCGCTTCAAACTCGATTTCGAGAGAGAGGAGGTCATCATCGATCCCCGGGCCACCAGGCTGCGCTTTGGTTGAGGTGTCTCACAGAGGAGAGCGGGTTCTGGCCATGGGCGATCGATGCCGTTTCGCGGTTGCCCGACGGAATGAGAGTGCGGAAGGGCGACCGGAAATAGCTTGTTTTTCGGGTAGAACGGCGGTATAATACCGCCAGGAATTTCATAGAGCCTCCGTTCAGGTGCCCCCGCAGGGGTTAAAAGGGAACCGGGTGCAAATCCCGGACGGTCGCGCCACTGTGAGTGGGGAGCCCGTCCCAAAACGGCCACTGGGCGAGCAGGCCTGGGAAGGCGGGGCCGGGCGAGGAACCACGAGTCAGGAAACCTGCCTGAACGGTCGCACCCTAACCGCCTCGCGCCAGGGAAAGGGGGGTGCCGGCCATGCCGGTGAACAAGTTCGGCTGACCGCCATACCCCGGCTCCACGCGGGCCGGGGTTAAATTTTGGGGAGCTTTTGTGGGAGCGAAAGCTTCAAGGGGGACGGTATTGATGCGGGTCGGCCGTATCTGGCTGGGATGGCTGACAATAGGATTCATTGCGGCAGTGATGCTCTGCTCCGCTGCACTGGCCAACGAGAATCCATTCCGTTTGCAAATCGACGGAAGCCCGATACTCTACCCCGGAGACGAGAGGAGCATCACGGCCGAGGTCTACGACGATACTCTGGGATGGCTTCGCGCCGGTACGGGCGTGGGTTGGGGACAGACGAACGACAGCGCAGGTACCTACACCTACTATGAGGACACTTTAAACTATACGGCATGCGGTTCCCTGCCGCTTCCTCGAGAAGCATGGGACAGCGTCACCACGGTGGTCTACGCGACATACAGCGTGGGCTCGACCGTTTATTCCGCCGAGATCCGCCTCTCGGTGTATCCCGATGCGGCCAGAGAAGATCCTGTCAAGAGAGTGTTCGTCTGGTTGCGTTCGCAGCAACAGGAAACCGGTCAACTGAATGAATGGGCCGCCATCGGGATTGCCGCCGCGGGGGAAAACCCCGTAGGGCGGGCCTGGCAGCGCGGCGGTAAGAGTCATCTGGATTTCCTTGAGGAATATCTCAAAGACCAGAAAAATAAAGACGGGTACTTCAAGGCCCTAACGGACTATGCGCGGGTAACCCTGGCCGTCGCCGCGGCCGCCTATTACGACGAGGCTTGGCGCGCCAAGTTGACGGACTTCGCCGGGATCAACCTGGTCCAGGTACTCGAAGAATCCCAGAATCCTGAGGACGGTCACTTTGGGAAGAACCAGGAAAGCCAGCTGGTAAACGCCCACGTTTGGACCATCCTGGCGCTAAAGGCCGCGGGCCAGGAGATCCCCAACGCGGAAAAGGCCAAATCCTGGCTCCTTAACGCCCAGAACCCCGACGGCGGGTGGGGTTATACCACGGACAGGAGTGATCCGTGGGGTGGATACCTGAGCGATTCCAACGACACCGCCGACGCCATACGTGCCCTGATTGCCCTGGGAGAAACCGACAAGAGCGAGGGAACACCGTTAGGAAAGGCGCTGAATTTCCTGCGTCGGTGTCAGGCCGATGACGGTGGTTTTTTCTGGAGTCCCCAGTGGGGCAGAGCGGGTGACGCCAGTTCCGACGCCCGGGTAATTCTGGCCCTGCGGGCGGCGGGGGAAGACCCCCTTGCCTGGGTGGTGGATGTAAAGAACCCGGTAACCCATTTGCTGAGCCTGCAGACGCCCGCCGGTTTCTTCCTGTATCAGCAGGACATTCCCGCCTGGGACCCGCTTTCTTTGACGGGCGATGCCTTAGCCGCCCTGGCGGGGGTACCGTTGCTAGAGCTACCCCCGCCGGCAACGCCTCCCTCTGGTGGTACTTTAGGCCCGAGTACTATCACTGTTACGGTTCAGGTAGTGGGCCTCGACGGCGCGGTGATGTACCCTCAGCAGACGGTGCAGCTGGGGCCGGGCGAGCAGAATCCGTTGGAGGCCCTGAGGAAGCTGGTGGGGCGGGATAAGGTCCAGACCGCGTATGGCGACGCGTACGTCGTGGCCATAGGGAATCTGCGGGAGAAGGCCTACGGTCCCACCAGCGGCTGGTGCTACCGGGTCGACGGCGAGATACCTCAGGTGCCTGCCAAGGATTACCCCCTAAAAGACGGAGCCGAGGTGGAATGGTTTTACGTGCGCTCCGTTAGTGAGGCGGGGAGCGGCGTCGGGCGGGTACCCGAGCAGGAACAGGAAAAAATTCCCGCAGCCCTGAAACCCTCCCCGGAGGCCCAAGAAGTTTTGGAGAAGCTGGCGCAGGTCTTGGGACTGGCCTCGGATGGCGTGGAGCTGGGTCCGGTCGAGGGGGTCGGCAGGGCCGTGGCCGTGGTCGGGAGCGGAACGTCCCTTTCGTTTGCAGAGAGGGTGGCGGTAAAGAAAGAACTTCAGGCCAACGACGTGGACCTGATACAGAAGGTTGTGGCCGACGAGGAGACTATGCTGTCCGATGCCGGGGCCGAGCTGGCGCTGGTCATTCCGGCCGGGGCCCTGGCCCGGGACGTGGAAGTGCGCATTCGAGAGGTCCGGCAACCCGAAAAGGCGCCGCCCCTGCCGCCGGGATTTCGGCTGATGTCCTCTCCGTACGATTGCGGGCCGGAGGGTACCACCTTTAAAGTTCCGGCCACCCTGAGCCTGCGCCTGGTGGTTCCCCCCGTGGTGAAGCCGGAAAACCTGGTGCTGGCCCGGTACGACACGGAAGGCGGAACGTGGTCGGCCCTTCCCGCGGTGGTGGACCTGGCCAGGGGCCTGGTGATGGCCAGGGTGAGGCATTTCTCGATTCTGGCGGTCCTGGCGCGGGAGGCCAGGGCGTCCTTTGCGGACGTGACCGGGGATTCCTCGTGGGCCAGGGACGCGGTCGAGTTGCTGGCCGGCGCCGGCATCCTCAAGGGTGTGGACGAGAACCGCTTCGAACCGGCCAGGGAGGTTACCAGGGCCGAGGCAACCGCCATGCTGGTGAGGGCCCTCGGCCTGGCGGCGGCCACCACCCGCCCGGCTTTCAAGGACGTGCGGGAGAACGATTGGTACGCCGGGGAAGTGGCGGCCGCCGTGTCCGCGGGGCTGATCAGGGGATACGAGGACGGCAGCTTCCGGCCGGACCGGACCATTACCAGGGAGGAACTGGTAACGGTGCTGGCGCGGGCCCTTAACCTGAGCGGTGGCGAGGGCGCAAACCTACCCTTTGCCGACGCGGGCACGGTGGCGGCCTGGGCCAGGGACGGTGTGGCGGCCGCGGTGTCTGCGGGCCTGTTGCGGGGCTACCCGGACGGCACCTTCCGGCCGGGGAATCCGATCACGAGGGCCGAATGTGCGGTCGTGGTTTACCGGGCCCTTGCAGAGTGAGGTCCGGCAGGGGCCGGCCCGTGTCGGCCCCTGCCCCGGGTCGCATCCGGTGGTTACTGCAAGGAGGAGGAGTCTTTGGTCAGAAAGTGGGTGTATCCCGCGCTCGGGGCGCTGATCGTGTGCGCGGTGCTGGTCTGGTGGGCCTCCGGAAACGAAAGAGGCGCCCGGCCCGGAGGCCCGCCCGCGGACACTGCGTCCCTCGCGGCGGCTAACGGCGGGACCGCGGCCGGACCGAACGCGACCATGGCGTCGGAGACCGGGACTTCGACGGTCGGTGAGCCCTCGCAGGGCGGCGGCCCGCGAAACGTCCGGGAAGCGGCCGGGGCGGGCGCGAATCCTGCCGGCCCGGCCGGTGGCGGGCCGGGCCGGGCGGGCGAGGGGCAAGGGCCGGCAGTGCCAGGTGGCGCGGCGCCCCAAGGCGAAAAGCCCAAGCCGGACGGCGCCGGGGCGGCCACGGCCGTGAGGGTTACAGTGGAGGTGCTGGGGCCGGACGGGGCGCCCCTCTATGAGACGCGAGAGGTGGTGCTCGGCCCGGGAGAAGAAACGCCCCTGGCCGCGTTGCGTAAGACGGGCGCGCGTGTGGAAACGGCCTTCGGAGGGCGTTACGTGGCGGCCGTGGACGGTCTGCGGGAAAAACAATACGGGCCCACCAGCGGGTGGTGCTACCGGGTAAACGGCGAGGTACCCCTGGTGGGCGCGGCCGACTACCGGTTGCGGTCGGGCGATGCGGTGGTGTGGTTCTACGTGCGGTCCGCGCGCGAATCGCTGGGGAGGCGGTGAACAATGGGTCGGCGGGGTTTTTGGGGATGGATGCTCGGGGTGGCGGTGACGATAACGACGTTATGGGCTCCGGTGGCCGGTCCGGCGGCGGCCGCGCCGCCGGCGGAATTGCGGGCACTGATGGATCGGACCGCGCGCCATCTCCTGGAGCAGGGGGCCACGGATCCCTGGTCCGTGGTGGCCTTGCGGGCCGCTGGTTGTGACCCGGGGCCGCAGGCGAGAGGGAGTATGGGTCAGGAGTTGCCCGGGCTTACGCCCGGGGGTGCCACCACGGATTACGCCCTGGCCGTACTGGCCATACTGGCCGCCGGGGGCGACCCGCGTCGCTGGGGGCGGGAAGAGACGGACCTGGTGGGCACGCTGCGGGACGCCCAGCGCCCGGACGGCAAGTTCGGCGACACCGTGGACGGCCGGGGTGAAGAACTCGTCAACGCCCACATCTGGGCCGTGATCGCGCTGGCGGCCGCCGGCGACGGGCCGGCGGACCCCGAGGGCGCGCGGGAGTGGCTGCTGGGGCGACAGTTGCCGGACGGCGGCTGGGCCTACGCGGTCGGCCTGACCCGAAGTGACCCAGACCTGACCGGGATGGCCCTGCTGGCATTGAGGGCGCTGGGAGTGCCGGCATCCCACCGGACGGTGGAGCGCGCGGTGACCTACCTCCGGCGGACCCAGTTGCCCGACGGGGGCTTCGCCGGCTGGGGAGCCGACCCCAACGCCGAATCGGCGGCCATGGCCCTGATGGGCCTGGTGGCGGCGGGCAGGAACCCCCTGGCCGGCGGCTGGCCGGGCCCGGACCCCCTCAAGGCCCTGCTGGCCTACCGTCTGGAAGGGGGAGCCTTTGCTCACGTCGCGGACGGGCCGGCGGACCCGATCGCCACGCGGCAGGCGCTGCTGGCCCTGGCGGACTGCTACTACGGCACGCCCTTCTTCACGCGCCTGGCCGCGGATCGCTGGCAGAACCCCTTCCGGGACGTGCCCCCCGAGCACTGGGCCGCGCCGGCCGTGGCCGACCTGGCGCGGCAAGGGGTCGTGAAGGGCTACCCCGACGGCACCTGCCGGCCCGACGAGGCGCTTACGCGGGCGGAGTTTGTCAGCCTGGTGGTGCGCGCCTGCCGTCCCGCGGCGCAGACGCTTGCGGCCGCGCGGCACTTCGCCGACGTGCCGGTTACCCACTGGGCGGCGCCCGCGGTCTACACGGCCCGCGAACTGGGGCTGGTGAGGGGGCTGTCGGAAGACCTTTTCGGGCCCGACGAACCGGTCACGGGTGCCCAGGTGGTGACCGTTTTGTTGCGCGCGGCCGGTGCATCCGGCGGCAGTGAGGCAGGTCGGCCCTGGTGGGCCGGATTTGTGGAGCTGGCAAGGGAAAGGGGCTGGCTCTACCCCGGTTTTGATCCCGAGGGGCGGGCCAGCCGGGCCGAGTGCGCGTGGGCCCTGGCGCAGGCCACGGCCCGGTAGGGGGGTGCACGGGTTTTGCGCTTCCACCCCGCGGTGGCCCTGGCCTACGTTGGGTTGCTGGTGCTGGTTGTCCTTCTGTCCTCCCACCCGCTGGGGTTGGCGGCCCTGGCCGTGGTAGTGGGGGCCGGCCTGGTGGCGACCGGGGCGCTTCGGTCCTGGTGGGGGAGCATGAAGTTGCTCTGGCCGGCGGTACTGCTGATCGTGGTTTTGAATCCCCTGGTGGTGCGGGAGGGCGCCACAGTCCTCTGGCACGGTCCGCGCCTGCCGTTGCTCGGCCACGTGGGCGTGTCTTTGGAAGCGCTGGTCTTCGGCCTGGTCATGGTCTTCCGTTTGTTGTTCCTGACGGGGGCCTTCTTTATCTATCAAAGGCTGGTGGAACCCGACGATCTGCTGGCGCTGGTGGGCCGGACCCTGCCCCGGGCGGGTGTGATGCTGGCACTGGCCACCCGACTGGTCCCCACCACGGCCGCCACCTATCGGGAAGTGAGGCTGGCCCAGGCCGCGCGGGGCGTGGATTTCCGGGGTGGCGGGCGCATGGCGCGCCTTAAACACCACCTGCTCCTGATCAAGGGACTGTTGCTTTCGTCTTTAGAGCGGGCCCTTGATCTGGCCGAGGCCATGCAGGCCCGGGCCTTCGGAAGCGGTCCGCGCACCGCCTTTGTCACCCATTTGTGGCGGCCGCGGGACACGGCGGCGCTTGTGGCCCTCGCCGTGGCGCTGGTGCTACTGCTCGCCGACCTGCGGGCGTGGTCCTTCAATTTCTATCCGCGGCTGGATCCCTTGTTGGCCCCCGGTTGGTGGCTCCCCACATTCGTTGTGGCGGGTGCCCTTCTGACACCGCCGTTGCTGGAACTGGGGTGGCGACGATGGCCCTGGTTACGCTCGAAAATCTGAGCTACTGGTATCCCGGCGCCGCCAGGCCGGCCCTGAACGGGGTCAACCTGGTCCTGCGCGAAGGAGAGTTCGTTCTGGTGGTCGGCGGGTCCGGGTCCGGCAAATCCACCCTCTTGCGGTTGCTGGCGGGACTGCTGGGCGACTTCTACGGAGGGAAACTGAGCGGGCGCGCCACCTTTATGGGCCGCAACCTCCTGGAGCTCGACCGCCGGCAGGTCGCCCGCCACGTCGGCCTGGTATTCCAGGACCCGGAACGGCAGCTGGTCATGACCCGGGTCGACCGTGAGGTGGCCTTCGGACCGGAGAACCTCGGGTTGCCCCCGGACGAGATCCGTCGCCGGGTGGCCGAGGCGCTGGAACTGGTGGGGCTGGCCTCCCTGGCCGAGGCGGCCGTAGGCGAACTGTCGGGCGGGCAACAGCAAAAGGTGGCCCTGGCAGGGGTGCTGGCCATGCACCCCCGATTGCTGCTCCTGGACGAGCCCACGTCGCAACTCGACCCCATAGCGGCCGAGGAAATCCTCCACACCGTACGCCGGCTCAACGAGGAGGCCGGGCTCACCGTGGTGCTGGTGGAGCACCGGCTGGAAAGGTGCTTTCACGTGGCGGACCGGGTGGTCGCCCTCGCGGCGGGACGGATCGTGGCGGACGGGGCGGTGCGGGATGCGGCACGAGTTCTGGCGCGCGACGGCGACGCCTACCTGCCGCCGGTCGCCAGGCTGTTCGCCCGGCTGGGCTGGGACGTTCTTCCGACCTCGGTGCGCGAGGGACGGCGCCTGCTGGCGGCCAGACTGGACGGCGCGGTACCGGTCTCCACACACGGTCACGTGTCGTCCGGCGAAACCGGACGGGCAAACGCGCCCGGCCGAAAAGTCGGGGCCACGGCGCAGGCCGGCCCTCCAACGGCCCGCGGAATAATGCGGAGACGGTCGGCACGCCCCACCGAAGGCGACGCGCTTCTGATGGCCCGCGGTGTGTGGTTTGCCTACGAGAACGGTCGGGAGGCGCTCAAAGGGGTGGACCTCGCGGTGCGACCGCGGGAAATAGTCATGGTGCTGGGCCCCAGCGGGTCGGGGAAGAGCACTTTACTCAAGATCCTGGCCGGGCAACTGGATCCGGGCCGGGGGCGGGTGCTCCTGGCCGGGCTTCCCATGTCCGCCCTGGAACTGCGGGAAAGGGTGCGGATGGTGGGCTACGTCGGCCAGCACCCGGACCATTACCTCCTCCAGGAAACCCTGGAGGAAGAACTGCGCTTCACCCTGCGGAACCTGGGCCTGGAAGACGGAGGACGCATAACGGACACTCTGGAGGCGCTGGGTCTGGCGGCCTGCCGCGAGGCCAATCCGCGCGACCTGAGCAGCGGGGAGCGTCAGCGCGCCGCGGTGGCCACGGTGCTGGTGGCCGAGCCACGGGTCCTGATCCTTGACGAGCCCACCAGAGGCATGGACTACGCCCTGAAGACGAGGCTGTCGGCATTGCTCCGGGACCTGTCGCGGAAAAAAGGGAGCGCGGTGGTGGTGGCCACCCACGACGTGGAATTTGCCGCGTCGACGGCGGACCGTGTGGTACTTCTGGCGGACGGTAGGGTGGTGGCGCAAGATGCCACCCGCAATGTTCTCGACGGCAATCTCTTTTACTCTCCCCAGATAAACCGTCTGCTGCACGGTTACGCCCCCGGTGTCTTAAAACTGGAAGAGGCCCTGGCCTTCCTGCGGACGGTTGTGAAGGGAGCGGAGGCAGGGGCCCCGCGGGGAGGGGTATAATGGTGGGCACCGCGCGCCAAATCGTAACCGCTTTGCCGGCGGTCCTTCTGGTGGGGATCGGCTTCTGGCGGGGTCTGCGCGGAGAAACCTGGGCCCCCGGGGCCGCGGCGGCCGCGGTGGCGGCGGGTGTGCTGTTTTTGTTTTTCTGGACCTTTGAGGTGGGCCGCACGGGCTCCCGGGAGGTGGCGGTGATTGCCGCTCTGGCGGCCGTGGCCGCGGTGTTGCGGCTGCCGTTCGCCGGGATTCCGGGCCTGCAGCCCACCACCATGCTGGTGGCCGTCAGCGGACTGGCTTTCGGGTGGCGGGCCGGCTGCGCCGTGGGGGCCACCGCCGCGCTGGTTTCCAATTTCTTTCTGGGGCAGGGCCCGTGGACCCCCTGGCAGATGCTGGCCTGGGGACTGGTGGGCGCCACGGCGGGCGCCCTGGGAAAGGCGACGCGGGCCGGGCCGGGCCGCTTTTGGATGGCCGGCTTTTTGTTCGGCTGGGGCTACCTGTACGGCGCCGTCATGAACCTGTGGTTCTGGCTGACGTTCATTTCGCCCCTCACCTGGGGTTCCTTTGCCGCCGTAGAGGCCGCGAGCTTCGGGTTCGACACCCTGCACGCCGCCGGCAACGTATTGTTTTACCTGCTGGCCGGGCCGGACCTGGTGCGCGTGCTGCGCCGCTTTCGCAAGCGTATGACCTTCGGCGTAGAATAGCTTGCGCGCCCCGGTTCGTCTGTGTTAGCGTAGTACGTGGTGGCCTTGATCCGTATCGCGGGCCTGACCAAGAAGTACCACGAGACCGTCGCGTTGCACGATCTGCACCTGGAAATCGGGGCCGGGGAAATTTTCGGGCTCCTCGGGCCCAACGGGGCCGGCAAGACGACGACCGTGCGCCTGCTGACCACGCTGGCGCGGCCCACCTCCGGGGAGGCCTCAATAAACGGTTACTCGGTGGTACGGCATCCCGAGGCCGTCAAGCGCCAGATAGGCGTGGTGCCCCAGCACATAAACCTCGACCAGGACCTCACCGCGCGCGAAAACCTGGAACTCCACGGCCGGCTACACCGCATACCCCGGGGGGAGCGGAGCGTGCGCATCCGGGAACTGCTGGCCTTCGTCGACCTGGAGGACCGGGCCGACGAACCGGTGGGCCGCTTTTCGGCCGGCATGAAGCGCCGGCTGATGATCGCGCGGGCCCTCATGCACCGGCCGCGGGTGCTCTTCCTGGACGAGCCCACGGTGGGCCTTGACCCGCAGGTGCGGCGGCGCATCTGGGACCTGATCCGGGAAATGAACCGCAACGGAACCACCATCCTGCTGACGACCCACTACATCGAAGAGGCCGAAATGCTCTGCCACAGGGTGGGCATCCTGGATCGCGGCCGGCTGATCGCCCTCGGCACGCCCCGGGAGCTGAAGCGCCGCGTCGGCGAGTACGTGGTGGAAAACATCGCGGGCGGGGAGACCCAATACCGGCTCTTCACCGGCCGGGAGGAGGCCATACGTTACGCCGCCGGGCTGTCCGGCACGGTCACCATCCGCGAAACCAACCTGGAAGACGTTTTCGTGGAGCTCACGGGGCGCAGGGTGACAGAGTGAACGGGGGTTCTGGGGCTTTTGGTTTCCCGACTGGAGCATATCCTGAGCCGCAAGAAACGGCGCGAAGAAAAGCTGCGGGCCGCCTTGGGTTCCATTGTGGATCAGTTGCGGGCCCTGGGGGCCTTGAAGATCGTTCTGTTCGGGTCCCTGGCCCGCGCAGAGGTGGACGTGGGGAGCGACCTGGACCTCCTCGTGATTATGCCCGCCACGAGAACGGGAGAGGAATGGACGAGGCTGGTGTACGAACGGTTGGAGCGGGGGGGGTGGCGGCGGATATCATCGTCTATAACGAGTCCGAGTTCCACGCCATGTTGCCCAGAAGTTCCTTTTTGAGGGAGGTACTAAGGACGGGGAGCGTTGTCCATGAGCAGAGGCCATCGTGAGGAAGCCGAACGCTGAAGGGGAAATTTTATGGGATTTGCGGCCGTTTTCTGGCGGGAGATGCTGGTTTTCCGGCGCAACTTCGTGAAATTCTTCGCCTCGCGGCTGGTAGGGCCGTTTTTGTATCTGGTGGCCTTCGGCTGGGGACTGGGGCGCGGGCTGCAGCTGGCCGGGGGGAGCTATCTGGACTTCGTCGTGCCCGGGATCATGGCCCTCAGCGCCATGACCACCAGCTTCAACGCGGTGGGGGTGCCCCTCAACATGAGCCGGCTTTACCACAAGACCCTCGAGGAGTACCTGATCGCACCCGTCAGTCCCCTGGGACTGGCCTTGGGTAAGGTGCTGGCGGGCACGGTGCGGGGCGCGGTGGCCGTGGCCATCATCCTGGCGCTGGCCTACGCCTTCGGGGCCCGTCCCGCCATTGACGGATGGGTGGCGCTGGGAACCCTACTCACGTGCTTCGTCTTTGCCTCGCTGGGGCTGCTGGCGGGCATGACCGTCAACTCCCACGAAGACATGGCCAACTTCAACACCTTCGTCATCGTGCCCATGTCCTTTTTGTGCGCCACCTTTTTCTCCCCCGACAAACTTCCCCGCTGGGTGGCCGTGGCCGTGGAGGTGCTGCCCCTGACCCACGCCAGCCATTTCTTGAGGGCCGTTACAAGCGGCGCTCCGGCCCCCTGGGTCTCCCTGGGGGTTCTGGTGTTCTACGGCGTGGTGCTGTTCGCGGCCGGCCTGGTGGCCGTGGGCAGGGTGAGGGACTGAGGCTTTTCAGACGGTGGCCGGGCCGCGCTCCGCCA
>DYER01000088.1 GCA_020725605.1 Ammonifex sp.
AGGCGGAGAGGGCTTGAGTTTGCTGGCGCGCACCGTGGCGGCCATCCGGCCGCCCGACGAGGCGGTGATGCGGGCGGCCCGGGAGAGGCAGGACAGCCTGACCAAGCCCCGGGGCAGCCTGGGCCGGCTGGAGGAGCTGGCCGTGAGGGTGGCCGGGATTACCGGCCTGGTTAAGCCCCGGTTGGAGAAGATGGCGGTCTTCGTCATGGCCGCGGACCACGGAGTGGTGGAGGAGGGCGTGAGCCTTTACCCCCAGGAGGTCACGGTGCAGATGGTGGCCAACTTCCTGCGCGGCGGGGCGGGCATCAACGTGCTGGCCCGGCACGTGGGGGCCCGGGTGATCGTTGTGGACGTGGGCGTCAAGGGCGAAACCGGAGCGCTCCGTAAGAAGATCGCGCCCGGAACGGCCAACATGGCGCGCGGTCCGGCCATGACGCGGGAGCAGGCCGTGGCGGCCGTAGAAGCGGGTATCGAGGTGGTGGAGGCCGAACTGGCCGCGGGCCTGGACCTGGCGGCCACGGGCGACATGGGCATCGGCAACACCACGGCCAGCAGCGCGGTCTGCGCGGCCCTGACCGGAGAGCCGGTGGAAGCCGTGACCGGCCGGGGCACCGGACTGGACGACGCGGGGCTGGCGCACAAACGGGCCGTCATAGCACGGGCCCTGGAGGTCAACCGGCCCGATCCCCGTGATCCCCTGGACGTGCTGGCCAAGGTCGGGGGCTTTGAAATCGGGGCCATCGCCGGCGTGATCCTGGCCTGCGCCGCCTGCCGCATTCCCGTGGTCATCGACGGTTTCATCTCCGGGGCCGGAGCCCTCATCGCCCGGGGACTGGCACCCCTGGCGCGGGAGTACATGATTGCGGGTCACCTTTCGGCCGAGCCCGGCCACGCCCTGCTCCTCAAACACCTGGGCCTGGAACCCCTGCTGAACCTCGACATGCGCCTGGGCGAGGGAACCGGCGCCTGCCTGGGCATGTCCCTGGTGGCCGCGGCGTGCAAGGTCCAGACCGAAATGGCCACCTTCGCCGAGGCCGGGGTGTCCCGGGCCGAGGAGAGGTAAACCTTGCGGGCCTGGCGGGGCCTGATGGCGGCCTTTTCCATGCTCTCGGTGCTGCCGGCGGCCCGGGGCCGGGCCCCCGAGCCCGGAGACCTCGCCGCGGCGGTCCCCTTCTTTCCCATAGTGGGCGGCCTGTTGGGACTGACGCTCTGGGGGGGTTACCGCGGCCTGGAAGCCACCGGCCTGCCCGACCTCGTGCGCGGTGCCCTGCTGACGGTGCTGCTGGTGATCCTTACGGGCGGGCTGCACGTGGACGGCCTGGCCGACACCTGCGACGGTCTGGCCGGCACCTCCCGCGAGCGGCGGCTGGCCATCATGGCCGACACGGCCACCGGGGCCTTTGGGGTCGTCGGGGTGACCTGTCTCCTTCTGCTCAAGTTCGCGGCCTTGGCCACCCTGGAATCCGCGGCGGCCCTTCCGGTGCTGGTCCTCGGTCCGGTGCTGGGCCGCTGGGTCATGGTACTGGTGCTTTTTGCCTTTCCTTACGCCCGCGGGCCGTCCGGTCTGGGTTATTACTTCAAGGAGGGGGCGCGGTGGCCGGCCCTGGTCGTCGCCACGACCTTCGTCGCCGGCCCGGCTCTGGCCCTCCTGCCCACCGGCGCGGCCGCAGGGGTTATGGTCCTGGCGGGGGTCTTGAGCCTGGGCCTGGGTCGGTGGATGAGCCGCCGCCTGGGCGGCCTTACGGGCGACGTTTACGGGGCCGTGTGCGAGGTCGTGGAAACCGCGACCCTGATTACCGTCCCACTCCTCACGAGCACTGTAGGTCCAATTAATTGACACAGCGGACATAACGTTATATAATAGTACACAAAAGAATAGAGGAAGTGGAAACGTGGAAGGCGGTTTCTACACCCCCCGGGAAGTGGCGCGGATCCTGAAAGTGAGCGAACGTACCGTGAGGCGATGGGTGCGTACGGGTGAGTTGAAGGGTTTGCGCTTCGGACGTCAGTTGCGGATACCCGTTGGCGCCCTGGCCGGGCTCGGCCAACCGGCAACGACCGACGATGACTGGCTTGCGAGGTGCCGGGAAGTCAGAATGGCCATGCCTCCGTCTGACGACAGTGTGGAGCTGCTACGGCAGATGCGCAGGGAGAGGGCGGAGAAGTAGAGGTGGCGGCCGGAGAGGTCTGTGTTGATGCCTCACTGGTGCTGAAGCTGGTACTAAATGAACCGGATAGCGAACTGGCGGAGGCGCTTTTTGCCGGGTGGCGGGAAGAGGGGGTGCGTATGATTGCCCCCGTATTCTGTCCCGTGGAGGTCGATAGTGTCATCCGCAGGAAGTCCAGTACCGGAGATCCGGCGCGTCGCTTGAGTCCAGAACAGGCCGAGCTGGCCTTTCAGGCAGTTCAGGCGGTGCCGCTGAGGGTCGTCGAAGAACCCCTTCAGCGCCGTCGGGCATGGGAGTTGGCCAGGCTCCTGGAGGTGCCTGTGGTTTACGACACCCATTACCTGGCCCTGGCGGAACTTCGCGGGTGTGAATTCTGGACCGCCGACGAAAAGCTCTATCGCACGGCGAAAGAGAAGCTGAACTACGTTCGCCTGCTCGCCGAATTCGAACCCCGGAAGAGGAGCCGGCGTTCCCGGAAGGATGTTTGATATCCTCCCGTGACGGATCGGGAGTGGGGAGATGGGCAAGAGGGTAACCCTTATCTTGGGCGGGGCCCGCAGCGGTAAGAGCGACTTTGCCCGGGAACTGGCGCTCCGGAACGGCGGGCCGGTGCTCTTCGTGGCCACGGCCGAGCCGGGGGACGAGGAGATGCGGGCCCGGATCGAGGCCCACCGTCGGGAGCGGCCGCGGTCCTGGCGGGTGCTGGAGGCCCCCCGCGGGGTGGGCCGCCTTCTAACCGCCGGGTACGGCGGAGAAGCGACGGTGCTCGTCGACTGCGTCACCATGCTGGTGTCAAACGTGCTCTTGACCTCTCTACCCCCGTCGGGCGCCTTCGGGGTGGCGGAGGCACAAGCAGCCCTGGAGGCCGTGCGCCGCGAAATCGAGGAGCTGCTGGACGTCGTGGCGCGCCACCCGGCCCGGTACCTCCTGGTGTCCAACGAGGTGGGAATGGGGGTGGTGCCGGAAAACGCCCTGGCGCGCCTCTACCGGGACGCCCTGGGGTGGGCCAACCGCCTCCTGGCCGCGCGGGCCCACGAGGTCTACCTGCTGGTGGCCGGTATTCCCGTACGGGTCAAAGGCACCGAATTCCATGGGGGTGCCGGAGCCTGAAAGGTACAGGCTTATACTTGTGCCGGGACCAAAAGCCCGCCTTTTCGGGAGGCGGGCTTTTATGATGGGGCGACTCGTCGGGCGTGGCCTACTCCAGGCCGGCCAGCTCGCGGGCCAGGCGCTTCTTGGCCTCCAGGTCCGTGAGGCGGTACAGGGCCATGCGCTGGGCCTGTGGGGAGCCGGCGCCGTGCCAGGTGCCGGGACCGTGGAGCCCGGCGGTCCAGTTCTGGAGGAACTTGGCCAGGCGCAGGCGCTTCTCGGCCACGACCGCCGTCCCGAAGAACTTGCGCACCAGGGGGCCGCTTTCGGGATTTTCCAGCTCCTTCTCGGACGGCATGGTAACCACCAGGCCCCCGGCAATGTCGCCGGCCCACTTCATGATCTCCCAGAAGCCGTGGGCCACGTTCAGCTTGGCCACGTTGCCGAACACGTCGTCCGGGAGGTAAACACCCGATCCGGGCGGCTCCTCCCGGCCCTTGACGGCCGCGGCGATGGCGCAGGCGTGGCAGGTCTCGCTGAGGCAGATCATCTCCGTGATCTTGTCCACGATGTGGGGCACCTTGTCCACACCGGTATATTCGGCGGCCAGCTGGGCGGCGCCGATGACCAGGTCCGCGAATCCCACCTTGCAGGCCCCGCCGCAGTTCATGCGGTGGATCTTGGCGAAGCGGGAGATCAGGGTTCCGGTGTGGCGGACTTCGCCGCACAGGAAGACCCGCTCCCAGGGTACGAACACGTTATCGAAGACGATCATGGAGGTCTCCCGCACCCCGTAGAGGGGATTGCCCAGGTACTTTTCCGGCATCACTTCCCGTTCGGCAGTGAACGGGCTGTACTGGCAGACGTAGGTCACGCCCGGTGCGCCGTTGGGAAAGGCGAAGGCCACGGCAAAGTCCTCTTCTCCGGGCCGCATGGCCATACCCGGAATGACCACGGTCTCGTGGGCCGCGATGGCCCCGCTCTGGCTCACCTTGGCGCCCCGCACCACGATCCCCTCGGAGGTCCTGTCCACCACCCGCACGTGCACGTCCGGTTCCTCTTGCTGGGGCGGGCGCTTGCTGCGGTCGCCCTTGGCGTCGGTGACGGCCCCGCTCACCGCCAGGTCGTTTTCCTGCAGGTAGGTCAGGTACTTCACGAAGCGCTGGTGGTAGGGGGTCCCGGTGTCCCTTTCCAGCTCCCAGGTCACGCTGGCCAGGGCGTTCAGCACGTCGGCCCCCACGCAGCGGTAGTTGCAGGTGCCCAGCTTCTGGGCCGTGAGAATGGCCATGTCGGCCCGCCGCTCCAGGTCTCCGGTGTTCCTCGCTATGTGGAGGTTACGGTTGACCTTGCGGCCGATGTAGGGCGAATCGGCGGTCATGACGTCGGCGAACTCGGGCTCGTGGGCCAGGTCGTATACCTTCGCGTTGGCCCGCACCACCGTCATGGTGGTGGGGTTCTCCAGGAGGTCCACCTGCCGGCCCCCCAGGAAAATGCGCGGTTTCAAATCTTTTAGGCTGTTCACATATTCGGCACCCGTCTTCAAGCCGCTCCCCTCCCGGAAACTAATATTGCAATATCTTTCCTTGCAAATTTAATACCAATCGGATACGGAGCGGTAGGGCATGCTTCTGGGTGCAATTTCCCATGTCAAGAAAAATCCAACCTTGTAAATGATGCTGGACAGGAGCTTTCGGGATCCCGGACACGGGGCCGGAGGCGTAAGGCGGGGGGAAGGTCTCCCCGCGCGCGGCGCCGGATGGCGGCCTGCGCGCCCAGGGCGACCCTCCCCGGCAGGGAGAAGCCACCGGTTGCAGGCGTACCGGTATTCCGGGGAAGGAGGCCGGCTATGCGCGCGCCGGCGGTGCCACGGGCAGCCAGCAGAGGTATACTTTTCGGCTTGTACTACTGCAGAGCTCTTTGTTATTGTGTATGGCGGGCGGCCATATTAAAACGCGAGGAGGGTTACGGTGTCTTTGAGGCAAAGATTATTGATTCTGGCGGTGACCCTGCTGGCGGTGCTGTTTCCCGCGGCCTACGCCCTGGCGAAAACCTACTACGTGCGGCCGGGCGATACTTTGTGGGGCATCGCGCGGCAATTCGGCGTTAGCGTAAGGGATCTGCAGCGGGTGAACGACCTCAAGGGTGACGTCCTCTACCCCGGCCAGCGCCTGGACGTGCCGCAGGGCCGGATTCCGGACTACGCGCCGCTGAAGCAGCAGATCAACGACTATATCGCGGGTAAGCCCGCCACCTTCGGCATCTATTTTAAGGACCTCATTTCGGGCCAGAGTTTCGGGATCAACGAACGGGAGCCCATTCACGCGGCCAGCCTGGTGAAGGTCCCGGTGGTACTGTACCTGAACACCCTCGCCGCCAAGGGGCAGGTCGACTGGCAGGAAAAGATCGCCTACAACAGCCAGACCGACTATCAGGACGGCGCCGGCGTCCTGCAGTTTTCGGCGCGCGACGGCGATAAGTTCTCGCTCCGGGTGCTGGCCAACCTTTCCATCACCATAAGCGACAACGTCGCCAACCGGATGCTGATGCGCTACCTGGGGCGCGACAACATCGCGGCCTTCATGCGGAGCCTGGGGGGCGAAACGGTCTTCCCCAACGGTCAGAACATCAGCACGGCCCGGGACATGGGGCTCTACATCCAGGCGGTCCTGGACTTTTACGAGCAGCACCCCGAACTGGGCCGGCGGCTGCTGGACGACATGGCCAACCCCATCTACCACGTGGGCCTGCCGGGCGAACTTCCCGAAAGGATCACCGTGGCCCACAAGGAGGGTGACATCGAGGGTGTGGCCAACGACGCAGGGGTGGTCTACGGCTCCCGGCCCTACATCCTGGTGGTGATGTCCAAGAACATCCAGGACCTGGACCAGGCCTTTGCCGACATCGCCCGGATTAGCAAGATAGCGTACGATTACCAGGAGCAGCTGGCGGCGCAGGGTTACTGAGGCGCACCCGGCGCTCCCGCGGGGGAAGTACTCAGGCCGAGCAGCCCCAGGAAGGCTTGCTTCGGTGCCGTAAGGACCGCTGTCTTTCTGGCGACCACCACGAGGTGGTCCGGTTCGAAGTAGTGGTCCAGGGGAAGGACCTTCAGCCTGCGCCGCCTCAGGGCCGGGAGGTCCTTGACGACGGTGGCGAAGGCGATGCCGAGGCCCATTTCCACGTACAGCGAACTGAGCTCCACGTTGGAAGACTCGATGACGGTGCGGTACTCCAGCCCGAGCCGGCGGAAGTGTTCTTCCAGCCGCCGGCGCGCCGGGTAGTCGGCACCCCTCGGGGGCAGGATGAGGGGGTAGCGGGCGATCTGATCCAGTGTGACCCGTTCCACCGCGGTCAGGGGGTGCTCCGGCGGCGCCAGCAGGACCGTTTCTACCCGCTTCCAGCGCAGGGCGGTCAGGTCCGGCGGGACCGCGGATTCCAGGGCGAGGGCGAAGTCGACCTCCCCTTCCCGCACCAGGGCGACGGCGGCGCGCTGCGGGCGGTCCAGCACGGTCAGGTGGACGAGGGGGAAAAGCCTCACGTAGGACTCCAGGGCCTGCGGCAGCAGGTGGTACAGCGTGGTAAAGGGGGCGGCTACCCGCAGCCGCCCCTTCTGGTGCCCCTTGATGGCCTCCAGTTCCTCCTTGAGCCCCTGGTACCTTTCCAGCACCGCCTCCGCGAACTCCAGCAGCGCCTCCCCGGCCCGGGTGAGCCTGAGCCGGCGCCTGCCCAGCCTTTCGAAGAGCGCACAGCCGAACTCTTCCTCGAGGGCCTTCACCTGCTGGCTCAACGCGGACTGGGTCCGATACGTCAGGGCCGCGGCCCTGGTAAAACTCCCGGTCCTGGCCACGTGGTAGAACCCCACGATCTGGTGCCATTCCAAAGCCGGTTCCCCCTTTATAAGCCAGGCTAATGGAAATCGGTGTAACGATTAATTTGTATTCTATCACCGGTTCTGGTAAAATGGCAATAGCCTACACCAGAACGGGGGGTTCCGCAACATGAAAGACACCTTACAACCGGGCCTGACCTACGAGTTTCGGTTCACGGTCCCGGAAAACAAGACCGTGCCCCACCTCCTGCCCGAGTCGCCGGAGTTTGCGGTCATGCCGCGGGTGCTGGCGAGCGGGTTCATGGTGGGACTGATCGAATGGGCCTGCATCCTGGCCGTCAATCCCCACCTGGACTGGCCCCGGGAGCAGACGGTGGGCATCGGATTCAACCTGACCCACGAGGCGGCCACCCCGCCCGGCCTGACGGTCACCGTGAAGGTCAGGTTGGAGAAGGTGGAGGGCCGCAAGCTCACCTTTTCCGTCGTGGCTGACGACGGAGTGGACAAGATCTCCGAGGGCACCCACGAGAGATTCGTAATCGACGCCGAGAGATTCAACGCCAGGGCGGCGGCCAAGGCGGCGCGTCCGGTGGGGATGGAGATAGGCCGGCGGGCCTAGCCCAGGCCGGCGGCCCGGGCCAGGTCCGCGAAGGCCGGGAGGGAATTTTCGATGGTTTCCATGGGCACGCAGTAGGCCAGCCGGAAGTAGCCGGGCCGGCCGAAGCCGCTGCCCGGCACCACCAGGATGCGGTGTTCCCGGGCGAGGTTTACGAAGGCCACGTCGTCGGGCAGGGGCGACTTGGGGAAGAGGTAGAAGGCGCCCTGGGGCTTGACCACCTCGAACCCCAGGGACGTGAGGTGCCCGTACAGTACGTCGCGGCGGCGCTGGTACTCGGCGACGTCGACCAGGGCGCCCTGGATGCGGGCCACCGCGCGCTGCACCAGGGCCGGGGCGTTCACGAACCCCAGCACGCGGTTGGCGAAGACCAGGGCCTCCACCAGGAGCCCCCAGTCTTCGATCTCCGGGTTCACGGCCAGATAGCCGATGCGTTCGCCGGCCAGGGAGAGGTCCTTGCTGTAGGAATTGGCTATGATGCTGTTGCGGACGTGGTGAAAGATGCAGGGCGTGCGCAGGCCGTCGTAAACGATGCGGGCGTAGGGTTCGTCGGAGAGTACGAAAATGGGGCGGCCCAGCTCCGCTTCTCTGGCCGCCAGCAGTTTGCCCAGGGCGGCCAGCACTTCCGGTCCGTAGACCACACCCGTGGGGTTGTTGGGTGAGTTCAGGATCACGGCTTTGGTGCGGGGGCCGATGGCCCGGCTCAGGGCCTGGAGGTCCGGCAGGAAGTCCGGGCCGGTGGGCACCTCCACCGGCACGCCGCCGTGGTTGTCGATGTAGAACCTGTACTCCACGAAGTAGGGCGCCAGGATGATAACTTCGTCTCCCGGGTCCAGCAGCGCCTTCAACGCCACGTTGAGGGCCCCCCCGGCGCCGCAGGTCATAACGATGTGGTTTTCCGTGAGGGGCACCCCGGTTTCCCGGGCCAGGTATTCGGCCACGGCCCGGCGCGTCTCGGCGTAGCCGGCGTTGCTCATGTAGCCGTGCATCCCGGGCACCGGCCGGCGCAGGATGTCCGAGAGGGCCTCGCGGAAGGCGGGCGGCGGTTCCAGCATGGGATTGCCCAGGCTGAAGTCGAAGACCCGGTCCGGGCCGTAGAGGGCCTTGAGGCGTTCCCCTTCCTCGAACATTTTCCGGATCCACGAGGCCCGCTCGAGGTACTGGCGGACCTTACTCGCCACCGGCATGTTGTCACCTCTACCTCATTCTTTATTGGGTGGGAGGCCTGCCTTTGCTCCGGCAGGCTTTCACCATTTTAGCGCCGGGAGCGCCGCGGGGTCAACGGGGCCCGCGATATTATTTGGGACGCCCCCTTCATATATATGTATAAGGGTAGCCGGCTGGAAAAAAATTCTCGGCAGGGGGATGGTTATGGAGAGGGCGGATATCTTTCGGGACATTGCCGAAAGGACCGGCGGCGACATCTACGTCGGAGTGGTGGGGGGCGTCAGGACCGGCAAGTCCACCTTTATCAAGCGCTTTATGGAACTGCTGGTCATTCCTAATATTAAGAACATCTACGACCGCGAGCGGGCCCGCGACGAGCTGCCCCAGAGCGGCGCCGGCAAAACCGTCATGACCACGGAGCCCAAGTTCGTACCCAACGAGGCCGTGGAGGTGCAGGTCAGCCCCGGCCTGAAGGTCAAGGTCAGGCTGGTGGACTGCGTCGGGTACAGGGTGGAAGGGGCCCTCGGTTACGAGGAGGAAGAGGGGCCGCGTATGGTCACCACGCCCTGGTACGAGGAGCCTATTCCCTTCCAGGAGGCGGCCGAGCTCGGCACCCGTAAGGTGATCTCCGAGCACTCCACCATCGGCGTGGTCATGACCACGGACGGCAGCATCGGCGAGATCCCGCGCGAAAACTACGTGGAGGCCGAAGAGCGGGTCATCGAGGAGCTGAAAGATCTCAACAAGCCCTTCGCCGTGGTCCTGAACAGTACCCATCCCCAGGATCCGGCCACCCGGGAACTGGCGGCCGAGTTGCAGGCCAGGTACGACGTGCCCGTTCTGCCCGTGGACTGCCTCCAGATGACCCAGCAGGACATTCTCCGGCTGCTGGAGGAGGTGCTCTACGAGTTCCCGGTGCACGAGGTCAACATCGCGCTGCCCCTCTGGGTGGAGGAACTGGCGGGGGACCACTGGCTCCGGCGGCGGTTCGAGGAGGCCGTCGAAGGGACGGTACGCCACGTACGTCGCCTCCGCGACATCGGTCCGGCCGTGGAGGCCCTGGGTCAGCACGACGTGGTTCAGCAGGTGAGCCTCCAGCACGTGGACATGGGCAGCGGCACGGCGTCCATCGAGATTGCGGCCCGGCCCGCCCTGTTCTATCAGGTGCTCGGGGAAGAGGTGGGCATCCCGGTGGAGGGCGAGCACCAGCTCCTGCGCCTGGTGCGGGATCTGGCCGTGGCCAAGCGCGAGTACGACAAGGTGGCCGTGGCCCTGCAGGAGGTGCGGGAAACGGGTTACGGTGTGGTAACCCCGCGCCTGGACGAGATGAACCTGGAAGAGCCCGAACTCATCCGCCAGGGCAGCCGTTTCGGCGTGCGGCTGAAGGCCAGCGCGCCCTCCCTCCACATTATCCGCGCCGACATCACCACCGAAATCACGCCCATCATCGGCACCGAAAAGCAGTGCGAGGAACTGGTGCGCTACATGCTCAACGAATTCGAGGAGGACCCCAAGCGCATCTGGCAGTCGGAGATCTTCGGCAAGTCCCTCCACGACCTGGTGCGGGAGGGCATCCAGAACAAGCTCCACCGCATGCCCGAAAACGCCCAGGTGAAACTCCAGGAAACCCTGCAGCGCATCGTCAACGAGGGCGGCGGCGGGCTGATCTGCATTATCATTTAGCCGGGCCGATGGTGACACGGACACGCCCGCCGGCCATCCGGTCCTCAAATTCCCAGATAGCTCTCCTTCACGTGGGCGTCGTTCAAGAGCTCGGTGCCCCTCCCACCGAGTACGATGCGGCCGTTTTCCAGGACGTACCCGCGGTGGCAGAACCTTAACACCTGCATGACGTTCTGTTCCACCAGGAGTACCGTAATGCCCTGGCGGTTGATCTCCCGAACGATTTCGAAGACGTGCTTTACCAGCACGGGCGCCAGGCCCAGGGAGGGCTCGTCGAGCATGAGAAGCCGGGGCAGGGACATGAGCCCGCGGCCGATGGCGAGCATCTGCTGCTGGCCCCCGCTCAGGGTACCGGCCGGCTGGCGTTCGCGTTCCCGGAGCACCGGGAAAAGGGAGAAAACCCATTCCAGGCTCTGTTTTCTTTTTTTTCGGGCTTCCGGCCGTAAAGCGCCCATCTCGAGATTTTCCAGAACGGTCATTTCGGGAAACAGCCGCCGTCCCTCGGGGACGTGGGCGATACCAAGGGCGGCAATGCGGTGGGGTTGCAGGCGTGTGATGTCTTCCCCGGCGAATTCGATTGCGCCTGCGGACGGTCGCAGGATCCCGGAAACGGTCTTCAGGGTGGTGCTCTTGCCGGCGCCGTTGGCACCCACCAGCGCCACCAGTTCCCCTTCGCCCACTTCCAGGGATACGTCCACCAACGCCCGGAGGTCCCCGTAGGCCACGTGGATATTGCGAATTTTAAGCATCGGCCTCACCCAGGTACGCTTTAATGACCTCAGGGTGGTTGACCACCGCCGCCGGCGGCCCGGTGGTGATTTCCCGGCCGAAGTTGATGGCCATTACCCGGTCGCAGATGCCCGTGATGACCTTCATTACGTGCTCCACCACGATGATGGTTACCCCCAGCTCCCTGATTTGCCGGATGATGTCCATGGCTTCCTCGGTTTCCCTGGGATTCAGGCCCGCCGCCGTTTCGTCCAGGAGGAGCAACCGGGGTTCGGTGGCCAGGGCCCGCGCGATTTCCAGCCTCTTACGGTCCGCGATGGTCAGCTTGCCGGCCGGAAAGTCCTTCCGGTGCATCAATTTGCAGAAATCGAGGACCTCCAGGGCCTTTTGCCGCGCCCGCCGCACGCTGCCGGTCCGCAGGAAGGCGCCGGTCATGACGTTTTCCAGTACGGTCATGCGCCGCAGGGGTTTGACCACCTGAAAGGTCCGGGCAATGCCGAGGGCGCAAATCTGATGCGGGCTTAAGACGTCGATACGCCGGTCCCCGAAATGGATGGTGCCCGAGGTCGGGGGAAAGAAGCGGTTAATGAGGTTGAAAACCGTGGTCTTGCCCGAGCCGTTGGGACCTATCAGCCCGAAGATTTCGCCCTCCCGGACCGCGAAACTCAGGTCGTCCACCGCCACCAGGCCGCCGAAGCGCTTCACTATCCTACGGGCTTCCAAGACTACCACCGACATCACCCCGCCGCTTTCCGCCCATCAGCCGCTTGAAGAGGTCGACTTCTCCGACCACCCCGTTGGGCAGGAAGAGTATCACCAGGCAGACCAGCACGCCGAAGGCCAGGACGTTGGCGGCCCCCAGTTGGGCCCGGAAGAGTTCGCCCAGCGCGATGTACATGGCCGCCCCCACGGTGGGACCCCACAGGGTCGCCACGCCGCCCAGGATGACCACCAGGATGATCATGACCGAGACGTTGCCGAGGGAAAAAACCACGTTGGGCTCGATGAAGGCCACGTAATTCATGTAAAAGGCGCCCACCAGGCCGGTCAGGAAGGCCGATGGCAGCAGGGCGTACAGCTTGTAGCGCGTGGTGGGAATACCCAGGGCTTCGGCCGCGTCCTGGTCCTCCCGGATGGAAACAAAGTAGTACCCGAATTTCGATTTGATCAGGAGGTAACTCCACCACAGGGCCAGACCCAGTATGGCCAGCGCCAGATAGTAAAAGAGGATTTTGCCGGGCCGTGCCGCCACCATGAGGATGCCGCGGGGCCCGTTGGTAAAGGAGATCCAGTTGAGGAATACGAGCCGGAAGATTTCGCCCAGGGCCAGCATGGCCAGGGCAAAGTAGGGTCCCCGTAGCCGGAAGCAAATGAGGCCGATGGGGATGCTGACCAGTGTGGCCACCACCGGGCCCAGGGCCATGCCCCACCAGGGCGAGGCCCCGAGGTGCAGGTAGAGCAGGCCCGCGGAGTAGGCCCCCAGGCCGAAGAACGCGGCGTGCCCGAAGGAGACCTGCCCGCAATAACCCCCCAGGAGGTTCCATGCGGTGCCCAGGGCGGCCCAGATCAGGATGAGGATCAGCATGTGCTGGTAGTAGGGGCTGTTGAAAATGAAGGGCAGTGCCAGGGCCAGCAGGGCAAGCGCCACGGCGGCCCAAATGCGGTAACGGTGCACGGTCCTCACCTCCTGACCAGACTGCGCAACCCGTGGGGGAGGAACAGGAGCACCAGGAGAAAAATGACCAGTCCCACCACGTCTTTGTAACCCATACCGATGTAAGTGGCGCCCAGGGACTCGGCCACGCCCAGGGTCAACCCGCCCAGGAGGGCCCCCGTAGTGCTGCCCATGCCGCCCAGGATGGTAATGATGAAGGCCTTGGCCGTGAAGAGGTGTCCTATGTCGGGCCAGAGGTAAAAGAGGGGCAGGAGCAATGAACCGCCGGCCGCGGCCAGGGCCGATCCCAGGCCGAAGGTGATGACCGTCACCCTCCGGGCGTCCACGCCCATGTACTGGGCCGCCTCCCGGTCCTGGGCCGTGGCCCTGATGGCACGTCCCAGGTCCGTGCGGGTCAGGAAGAGGTGCAGCAGGTAGGTGAAAACCATGGCGATCACGAAGCCGACGGCCATGGCGATGCTGATGGACATGCCGCCCACCAGCAGGGCCTCGCCCGTGTAGGGCGTGGCGATGGACCGGTAGTCGGACTTGAAAATGAACCGGATGACTTCGGTCAGCACCAGGGAAATACCTACCGTGAGCAACACCTGATTTTCGGGAAGGACGGACTCCACTTCGAGCAACCGGTTAATCAGGAAGTGCTGGATGACACAGCCCAGTAAGAAAAGTACCGGCATGGCCACCAGCATGCCCAGGTAGGGGTCCAGACCCCAGGCCCTGTAACACACGTAGGTCACGTACATACCCACCATGACCAGGGAGCCGTGGGCCAGGTTGATGATTTTCATGACGCCCATGATGAGGGTCATGCCGATGGCAATGAGGGCGTACATGCCGCCGAGCAATAGACCGCAGATCACGGTCTGTCCCAGTAAGGCCATGACGTTATTTTACCCCCGCGCGGGGAGTAGGGGGGTGCTCCCCCCTACTCAACCCCGTTCCTTCCACCTGGGTACCGGGAATACGTACCTGGCCGAAGCCACGTTCTCGGGCCAGACGACCTCCAGTTTCCCCTTCAGCCACTGCACGACGTACGTCGTGGGCCGGGACTGGTTGGTGAAGCCCTCCCAGTCCTCGAACTTGATGGGCCCCATGATGGTGGTCAGGTTGGTCTCCTTCAGGGCCTTGCGGATGCCCTCCGGCGTGAGGTCCTGGGCCCGGCCCAATACGTCGGCTATGATGTACATGGTGGCGTAGGCCTGGGCGCCGTGGTAGTCCGGCTCGCTGCCGTACTTCTGCTTGTATTTTTCGAAGTACTCTTTGGCCCCCGGCCAGGCGACGTTGGGCACCCACAGGGAGACCGAGGTCACGTACTCGGAAGCATCTCCGGCGTTCTCGCGGAATTCCGGCATGGTGTAACCGGCGCCGCCGCCGATGACCAGGTTGGTGTTGAGATCCAGTTCCTTCATTTGCTTGACGATCATGGCCGCGTCCATGACGTAGGACACGGCGAAGACCACGTCCGGGTTGGTCTGCTTCATGTTGGCCAGCATGGGTTTGAAGTCCAGGGCCCCGTGCTCGTACGCCTGGTCGAAAACGATCTTGATGCCCCGGACCTCACAGGCCTTGCGGAAGGCATTGGCCGAGCTGGTGCCGAAGTCGGTGTTCTCGTAGATCAGGGCCACGCGCTGGGGCTTGATGACCTTTTCCATCATGTCCCAGAGGGCCCCGGTGTACTTGCTCGCGGGCGCGGCCGTGCCCCGGAAGACCCACTGCCAGCCGCTCCTGGTGATGTCGTCGGCGGAACCCGTAACGATGAGGAAGGGTATGCCCATCGATTGCGCCGAACCGGCGATGACCTTGGTACAGGAACTGGTGTAGCCGCCGCTCAGCATCACCACTTTGTCCTGGTTCACCAGTTTTTCGGCCGCGGCCTTGGCCACGTCCTGCTTGCCCTGATCGTCTTCGAACAGGAGTTCAATCTCCTTGCCCTTGATGTTGGTCTTGCCCGCCGCCTTCAACTCTTCGTAGGCCATCAGGAAGGAGTTTTTCTCCATGGCGCCGAACATGGCCTCGCTGCCGGTCAGGGGCAGGATTACCCCCACCTTGACGGTCTGCGGCCCCTTGGCGGCGCAGCCCGCCACCAGCAGCCCCCCGATGGCCAGCCCCACCAGCAGGACCCACAGCCAGTATTTCTCGCGCACCGTTTACCCCCCTCTGCCCTCGTCGTTAAACCCTCACGCACTTACGTCTGGCCGGCCGCATCGCCTCGCACCCCGCGGGTCCCGGTTTCCACCCCCTTGTTCCCGGTCAGGACGACCGGCGGAGTTCTTCCAGCAGGGCCAGGGGCTCGGGCCCCACCCGGGCCACAAACTCCCGGTATACGGGCTCGAGGGCCCGCCGCCAGGACGCCCTTTCTTCGTCGGTCTGCAGGTGAATGGCGAGCCGGTTGCCCTTCTTCATCTCCTCGAAGTCCCGCCGGTTCATGGCCAGGGCCTTTTCCCGCTCCAGGCGCGTGACCTCGGCTATGGTTTCCTCCAGTACCCGGCGGATATCGGGCCCGAGAGATTCCCAAAAACCGGCGTTGGTCAGCACCACGTAACCCATGTAGCCGTGGTTGCTCACGGTCATGTAGCGCTGTACCTTGTAGAACTGCTGGGAATAGGTGTTGGACATGGTGTTTTCCTGGCCGTCCACGGTGCGGGCCGCCAGGGCCGCGCAGACTTCGTTGAAGAGTAACGGACGGGGCTCCCCGCCCAGGGCCCTGAACTGGGCCTCCAGCACCGGGCTGTTGATCTGCACCCGGAATTTCAGCCCCCGGAAGTCCCCGGGCCACACCAGGGGCCGGACGCTGTTGGTCATCTGTTTGAATCCGTTGTCCCAGAAGGCCAGGGCCTTCATGCCCTGTGCTTCCAGCTGCCGGTACAGTCGTTCCCCCAGCGCTCCGTCCACGGCGCGGTGCACCTGCTCTACGCTTTCGAAGGCGTAGGGCAGGTCGAAAAGCTGCCATTCGGGAAACATCTGGCTGATTTTGGAAGTAGTGGGCGCAATGAAGTGTACGGTCCCCGCACGCAGGGCATCGATTTCTTCGCCGTCTTTATAAAGGGTCGAGTTGGGGAAGACCTGTACCTCCACGCGGCCCCCGGTGCGCTCGTGCACCAGGGCGGCGAACCGGCGCGCTGCCCAGCCCTTGGGCGTGTCGTCCGCCACCACGTGGGAGAATCTGAGGACTATCTTTTCGCCGGGGCTCACCTGCTCGTTATCGGCCACCCGGGGTCCGCAACCGGTCAGCGCGAGTCCCAGCAGGGCGACGGCTACCGGCAGGAGTCCGCACCTTACGTGGCCCAACCCGATATCTTGCGCCTCCCCACCGTCACTACGCCTAAATTCTAAGCCAATTCACAAAACTCGGGGAACAATTCGCACATAATGTTCTTTTTGTTCCTCAGGATCGTGGCAACCGCACCAGCCTGTAACGCTTGACCGGCCGGCCTACGGTGCCGTACTGCATCTCCAGTTCGGCCTGTCCACCGTCGTGCAGGAACTCGAGGTAGCGCCGCGCCGTCACGCGGGCCACCCCCAGGCGGGCGGCCACCTCTTCGGCGGACCAGGCGCGGGGCTCCTTAATCAGTAGCAGCAGGATCTGGCGCAGCGTGACCTCCTGCAATCCCTTGGGCAGTTCCGGGGGAACGAAATGATTGCAGATCAGCCGGTCTACCTCCTCCTGGCAGAGGGGAGAGGGGGCGTGCAGGCGGTGGTACAGTACCGCAAAACTTTCCAGGGCGGCCTTCAGGCGCTCGAATTTGAAAGGCTTGATGATGTAATCGATGGCTCCGTACCGGAAGGCATTCTGAATGGTGAAGGTGTCGTGGGCCGCCGTGACCAGGATCACGTCCACGGGCAGGGCCAGGCCCCTTATTTCCCGCAGTACCGTAACGCCGTCCACGTCCGGGAGGTACACGTCCAGGAGGGCCAGGTTCGGCCGCAGCCGTTGCGCCGCCTCCACGCCGGTCCGCCCGGTCCTCGCCGCGCCGACGACTTTGAAACCCGGGACGGCGTGCACGAAGCCGGCGTTGATTTCCGCCACCATGGGATCGTCTTCAATGATGAGCACCGTAATGGGTGCCATGGTAATGTACCGCCGCACCTCCCGATTTCCGGCCCGGCCGCGCCCTGGGTACGGTAACCGTGATGACCGTGGGCCACTCCTCGTTCGAGGTTATGGTAATGGTGCCGCCGGCCGTGGCCACGGACCGGTGCACGAGGTGCAGCCCCAGGCCCCGTTCCGAACCCTTGGTGGTATAGCCGGGCCGGAACACCAGCTCCCGCTGGGGCGCCAGAATGCCCGGACCCTTGTCGCGCACCGTAATGGTAAGGCCCTCGGGTCCGTCGAACATGCCGAAGTAGACCTTTCTTTTCTCCGGGGGGCCGTCCCTGACCGCCTCCAGGGCGTTTTCCAGGAGGTTGCCGAGGATGACCGTGAGGGCCCCCCGGTCCAGCATGACGGGCAGGGCCTTCAGATTGGTGGCGGGGTCGATTTCCAGATGCACGCCCAGCTCCTTGGCCCGGCCGTACTTGCCCGCCAGGAGTCCGGCGATGCAGGGTTCACCGATCTGGCGGGTGAGGAGGCTCACGACCTTCTGGTGCTCCTCGGTCACCTCGTATATGTAGTCCAGGGCCTCCTTGTGGCGGCCAAGCTGAATCAGACCGGCGATGGTGTGCAGCTTGTTCTGGTGCTCGTGGTTCTGGACCCGCAGGGCCTCCACCAGGGCCTTGACCCCCGTGAGTTCTTCCGCCAGACGGTGAACCTCGCTCTTTTCCCTGAAGGTGCTGACGGCCCCGACTATGGCCTCGCCCGCGCGCACCGGCACGCGGTTGCTGATGACCACGGTGCCCTGCAACACCCGTTCCTGATTCCACTCCGGCTGGCCCGTGGAGAGGACCCGGCGGAGGTGGCTGTCGGGCAGCACCTCCTCGATGGGTTTGCCCACCACCTCTTCCGTGCAACCGATGATACGGCGGGCCGCGGCATTGATAACGGTTATACGACCTTCGCGGTCGATGGCGATGATGCCCTCGCCCATGGCCTGGAAGATGGCCGTGCGTTCTTCCAGCAGGCGGGCGATTTCCTCCGGCTCCATGGAGAACATGGCCCTCTTGACCCGGGCGGCCAGAAAGGCGGCCCCGAGGAGGCCGATCACGAGGCCCACGCCGATGGCCGGATAAATCTCCACCTGGAGGGCCCTCAGCAGAGAGGTCCAGGTGGGGGTGAGGATGCCGACCACGACGACCCCTACCTGCCTGGTGCCCTCCTCGGTCTTGAGAGGTACGAAGGCGCGTACCGACGGACCGAGTACTCCCGCGGCCCGCGAGACGAACTCCTCTCCGGACAGGGCCCGGCTGAAGTCGGCATCGGTGACGTGTTTGCCGATCCTTTCGGCCACCGGGTGCGAGTAGCGGGTTCCCTCCATGTCCGTCACGACCACGTACTCGGCCGCGGTGGCCAGGCGCGTCTTCTCGGCGATGGGCTGGATGGCCTCGGCCCCCTGCGGCAGGGAGACGCTTTTCTGGACCACCTCGAGCTGGGCCAGGGTCCGGGCGATGGCCAGGGCCCGCAGGCCCATTTCCTCTTCCACCAGGTCCGCCACGCGCAGGGCCAGGACCAGGACCCCCACGAGAACCGCGCAGAGCACCGAGGCAAGGGACAGCAGGGCCATTCTGGTACTCAAGGAAAGGTGGCGCAGCTTCATCACCGTCACATCCGTGGGGATTAATTTCTGCGCCACGGTCGGGCGTACCTGCCGACCCTGCGCCGGGCGCCCGCCCTTTCCATCAGGTCCGCCGGGAGTCAAGGATTTCCGGAATAAGCTTGCCGCGGCTTAGCGCAGAGTGATATAATCATTTACTGACCACCGTTCCGGGGAACGTGCCGCGGGCAGGTTCCCCGGGGCCGGGAAAGGGAGAGGAGCACAATGCCTGCCGAAATCGGAGTCGGCCTCCTGGGTCTGGGGACCGTCGGGCGCGGCGTCTACCGTATTCTGGAGCAGAACGCCGCCCTGATCGCCGCGCGGGCCGGGACCGCCGTGCGGGTGCGCCGCATCCTGGTGCGCGACCCGCACAAACCGAGAGGCCTCGACCTCCCCGAGGGCATGCTGACCACCCGGGTAGAGGACGTGGTTGCCGATCCGCGGGTGCAGGTGGTGGTGGAGGTCATGGGCGGGGTGCGGCCCGCCCTGGACTACGTGCTGGAGGCCCTGCGCCGCGGCAAGAGCGTGGTCACGGCCAACAAAGACATGGTGGCCGAACACGGACGGGAACTCTTTGCCGCGGCCGAACGGTACGGGTGCGATCTTTTTTTTGAAGCCAGCGTGGCGGGCGGCATACCCATCATCCGCACCCTCAAGGCGAGCCTGGCGGCCAACCGGATATATCAGATTATGGGTATCGTGAACGGCACCACAAACTATATTCTTACCAGGATGAGCCGTGAGGGGGTAAGCTTTCAGGCCGCCCTGACCGAGGCCCAGCGGCTCGGCTACGCCGAGGCGGACCCGGCCGCGGACGTGGAAGGGCACGACGCCGCGCGTAAGCTGGTCATTCTGGCCTCCATTGCCTTCAATTCCCGCATTCCCCTGGAACAGGTCTATGTAGAGGGCATCGCGCGCATCGCGCCGGAGGACATCCGGTACGCGCGGGAACTGGGTTACGTGATCAAGCTGCTCGCCCTGGGCAAGGAGACCCCGGAGGGCATCGAGGTGCGGGTGCACCCGGTTTTGCTTCCCTCCCGGCATCCCCTGGCGGCCGTACATGACGTTTTCAACGCCGTTTTCGTGCGGGGTGACGCGGTGGGCGAGACCATGTTTTACGGCCGTGGCGCCGGGGAATTGCCCACGGCCAGCGCCGTGGTGGCCGACGTCATCGATGCGGCCCGCGACATCCTCCGCGGTGTGCCCGGCATGATCGGCTGTACCTGCTTCGAAAACAAGCCCGTCAAGCCCATGCCCCTGGTGGAGAGCCGCTACTACATCAGGCTGCTGGTGGACGACCGCCCGGGCGTGCTGGCGGCCATCGCCAGGGGCTTCGGGGACCACCGGGTTAGCCTGGCGTCGGTAATCCAGAAGAACACCATCGGCGAACTGGCCGAGATCGTTCTGGTCACCCACCGCGTGGCCGAGGGAGCCTTGCGGGCGGCCATGGCGGTGGTGGAAGGCCTGACGGTGGTCAAGCAGGTAGCCAACGTCATCCGCGTGGAAGGGGAGGAGGAGTGATGACCTGGCCCGGGGTGCTGGCGGCCTACCGGGAGTTTCTGCCCGTGACGGACGCCACCCCGCCTTTGACGTTGCGGGAGGGTAACACCCCCCTGATCCCGGCCCGGTACTTCAGCCGCCGCCTGGGGACCGAGGTCTACCTGAAGTTCGAGGGGGCCAACCCCACGGGGTCCTTCAAGGACCGCGGCATGGTGGTGGCCGTGGCCAAGGCCCTCGAGGAGGGCAGCCGGGCCGTAATCTGCGCCTCCACCGGCAACACGTCGGCCTCGGCCGCGGCCTACGCGGCGCGGGCGGGTCTGAGGTGCGTGGTGCTCGTCCCGGAGGGGAAGATCGCGCTGGGCAAGCTGGCCCAGGCCCTGATTTACGGGGCCCGGGTCGTGGCCGTGAACGGGAATTTCGACCAGGCCCTCCGGCTGGTCCGGGAAATCGCCGCGCGGCATCCCATAACCCTGGTCAATTCCCTCAATCCCCACCGCATTGAGGGCCAGAAGACCGCGGCCTTCGAGGTGTGCGACGCCCTGGGCGGGCCGCCCGATTACCTGGCCATCCCGGTGGGGAATGCCGGCAACATCACGGCCTACTGGAAGGGGTTCAACGAGTACCACCGGTGTGGCAGGATCGCCTCCCGGCCCAGAATGCTGGGTTTCCAGGCCGCCGGGGCCGCGCCCATCGTGCTGGGCAGGCCGGTGGAAAAGCCCGAAACCGTGGCCACGGCCATCAGGATCGGCAACCCGGCCAGCTGGCAGGGGGCGCTGGCGGCGGTGCGGGAGTCGGGGGGAAGGATCGAGGCCGTCACGGACGAGGAGATCCTGGCGGCCTGGCGGCTGCTGGCCGAGGAAGAGGGGTTGTTTGTGGAGCCCGCCTCGGCCGCCGGCGTGGCCGGCATCCTCAAGCTCGCCGGCCAAGGCTATTTCGCGGGCGGCGGGCGGGTGGTTTGCGTGCTTACGGGTCACGGCCTCAAGGACCCGGATACCGCCCTCCGGCGCGCAGGCGCACCGCCGGTGGTGGTGGAACCCGAGATCGCGGCCATCGAGAGGGTCGTTCTGGAAACGGACTAGAGTCCCAAGGTTTCTGAGGAGGTCGGCGGCGCCCTTGTACCTTCCGCGGCGGGGGGCCGCAGGCGATTTCCTGCGGTTTTTGAGGAGGTCGGCGGCTTGTCCCTGGTACGCGTACAGGTTCCCGCCACCAGCGCCAATCTGGGTCCCGGCTTCGACTGCCTGGGCATCGCGTGGGAACTCTTCACCACCGTGGAGCTGGTGCCCCTGGCCGGCGGCCTCTTCATCGAGGTCTCGGGAGAAGGGGCGGCGGAGATTCCCCGCGACGAGCGCAACCTGGTCTACCAGGCCGCGCGGGCCGTTTTCCGCCAGGTGGACCAGGCCCCCGGGGGACTGCGCATCCGGATTACCAGCGGCATTCCCGTGGCCCGGGGCCTGGGGGCGAGCGCCGCGGCCGTGGTGGGAGGCATTGTGGCCGCCAACGTGCTGGTGGGACGCCGGCTTTCGGTGCGCCAGCAGCTGGCCCTGGCCTGCCAGATGGAGGGGCATCCCGACAACGTGGCCGCGGCCCTTCTGGGCGGGCTGGTGGTGGCGGCCCTGGCGGACGGGGAAGTCAAGTACGTGCGCTTCACGCCGCCGCCCGGGCTCAAGGCCGTGGTGGCCGTGCCCGAACTCCGGCTGGCCACGCGCACGGCCCGGGAGGTCCTGCCCAAGCAGGTGAACTTCCAGGACGCTGTTTTCAACGTGGGCCGGGCGGCCCTGCTGGTGGCGGCCCTGCTACAGGGGGAGCTGGGCGTGCTGGGGACGGCCATGGAGGACCGCCTGCACCAGTGTTTCCGGTTCAACCTCATGCCGGGAGTCAAGAAGGTGGTAGCGGCCGCACGCCTGGCCGGGGCCCGCGGCGTGGCCCTCAGCGGTGCGGGACCGGCCGTGGTGGCCATCGCGGACGCCAACTTCGAGCTCATCGCACGGGTCATGCGGGACACCTTCCGGCAGAGCGGGATCCCTACCCGCGTGTTGATCCTCAACCCGTGTCCGGTCGGGGCGCGGGCCCTCGAACGCAAGTAGGAGGCGGGAGACTGCAGATGCTGATCGTGCAGAAGTACGGCGGGAGTTCGGTGGCCACGCCGGAAAGGGTACGGCAGGTGGCCGCGCGGGTGGTGGCCACGAAACGTCAGGGGCACCGGGTGGTGGTGGTGGTTTCGGCCATGGGCGACACCACGGATCACCTGATCGAACTGGCCCACCGGGTGAGTCCCAATCCGCCGGACCGGGAAATGGACATGATCATGGCCACCGGTGAACAGGTATCCATCGCCCTGCTGGCCATGGCCATCCGGGACCTGGGGGAGGAGGCCGTCTCCCTGACCGGGGGCCAGGTGGGCATACTGACGGACGAGGTGCACACCAAGGCGCGCATTCAAAAGGTGGATACCGCCAGGCTGCGTGCGGAACTGGCCGCGGGCCGCATCCCGGTGGTGGCCGGGTTCCAGGGGGTGACGGGCGACAACGAGATAACCACTCTGGGTCGCGGCGGCTCGGACACCACGGCCGTGGCCCTGGCCGCGGCCCTGCGGGCGGACCTCTGCGAGATCTATACCGACGTGGACGGGGTCTACACCGCGGACCCGCGCCTGGTCCCCACGGCCCGCAAGCTACCCGTGATCTCCCACGACGAGATGCTGGAACTGGCCTGCCTGGGCGCGGTGGTGCTGCATCCCCGGGCCGTGGAACTGGCCAAACTCTACCGTATCCCGCTTCACGTGCGATGCAGCTTCAACGAAAACACGGGTACCATGCTCAAGGAGGAGACCGCTTTGGAGAAGTCCCTGGTGGTCACGGGAGTGGCCCACGACCTGAATGTGGCCAAAATCGGCATTTTCGACGTGCCGGACCGGCCGGGCATGGCCCGGCACATTTTCAAGGCCCTGGGTGACGAGAACATAAACGTGGACATGATCATCCAGAGTTCCACGCGCAGCGGGGTGGCCGATATCAGTTTCACCGTGGGGCGTACGGACCTGGCGCGCGCCCTGGCCGTGGTGGAACGGGTGGTGGCCGAGATCGGGGCCCGGGGCTACACCCACGACGACGAGGTGGCCAAGGTTTCCATCGTGGGGGCCGGGATGATCAGCAAGCCCGGTGTGGCGGCGTTGATGTTCGAGGCCCTGGCCGAGGAGGGCGTCAACATCGAGATGATCAGCACCTCCGAAATCAAGGTCTCCTGCGTGGTCCGGGCCAGCGAAGCCGAAAGGGCGGTGCGGGCTCTGCACCGCAAGTTCGGACTGGATCGGGCGTAACGAAAAGCCCGGGCCAACCACCGGATACCCCGCCCGGCGGCGGGGTTGCTTTTCGGGTCCCTGTGGCAAAACCTTGGGCAAAATACGGGGTAAGCGGGCGGGTATGATTTTTTGCATTCCGATTCTCTCCGTCTTCCCGCATAAACCTCCTTGTCAGGGAAAATAATACATTCTGGACCGGAGGGATTAAACCGGGGAGGCTGAGAAAATGGTGTTTCGTTCCAACTTCGGGACCGGCGAGGCCAGGTACCAGGCCATGGCCGAAGCCGACTATCCGGGCGGCGTTGTGGTGGACCCCACGCCCGTCACGAGCGGCGAGGAAATTACGATTCTCTACCACGGCCCCCTGGCAAGGGAAGGGGCCGGACAGGTGTACCTGCACCTGGGATACGGCGACCCCCGTTCCTGGGAAGACGTGAGAGACCTCCGCATGTCGCGTACCGGGTGGGGGTGGGTGAAGACCCTGGAGGTAAGCGGACGCGGCCACCTGAACTTCTGTTTTCGAGACGACCGGGGCCGATGGGACAACAATGAAGGACGAAACTGGAGCTACCTGATCCACGAAGGCCGTCTCTGAAAACAAAATCCCTACCGGGCAATTGACACGGTAGGGATTTTTATCGGAAGGGGCGTGACCGCGTGCGGGTACTGATGCTATCCTGGGAATACCCCCCCCAGAACGTCGGCGGCCTCGGACAGCACGTCTACGACCTTTCTCGGGCCCTGGGCCGCGAAGGGGTGGAGGTCCACGTGATTACCCGCGGGTCCACGGAACTGCCGTCATACGAACGGCAGCACAACACATACGTTTATCGTGTGCTCCCCTACCGGGTGTCGGCGCCCGACTTCGAGACCTGGGTGGCCCAGCTCAACGTGGCCCTGCTGGAAAGGGCCCTTTCCCTGCCCGACGTACTCGAAGGCGTGCAGATCATCCACGCCCACGACTGGCTGGTGGCCTACGCGGCGCGGGCCCTCAAACACAGCCGGCGCCTGCCGCTGGTGGCCACCATACACGCCACGGAGTACGGCAGGCACAACGGTCTGCACAACGACGTCCAGCGCCACATCAGCGACGTCGAATGGTGGCTCACCTTCGAGGCCTGGCGGGTGCTCTGCTGCAGCCGGTTTATGGAAGGCCAGCTCAGGTCCATCTTCAATCTGCCGGCCGACAAGCTCCGCGTTATTCCCAACGGCGTGGACCCGGAGGAATTCAGGTACCGTTCCGGCCGGGTGGAGCGTGATTACTTCGCGGCCCCCGACGAAAAAATCGTTTTTTACGTGGGCCGGCTGGTGCGGGAAAAGGGAGTACAGGTGCTGCTGGCCGCCGCGCCCATGATCCTGGCCGAACATCCCCGCACAAAATTCATTATTGCCGGCCAGGGGCCCTACGAGCGGGAACTAAGGGGATTGGCCGAAAGGCTGGGCGTGGCGCCACGGGTGTACTTTACGGGCTACGTCGACCGGGAAACCAGGAACGCCCTGTACCACTGGGCCGACGTGGCCGTTTTTCCCAGCCTTTACGAGCCGTTCGGGATCGTGGCTCTGGAGGCCATGGCCGCGCGTACCCCGGTGGTGGTGAGCGATACCGGAGGGTTCACCGAAATCGTACAGCACGAGGTGAACGGGCTGAAGGCCTACGCCGACAACCCCCGCTCGCTGGCAGACAACGTTCTGCGTGTCTTGCGCGATCCAGGGCTGGCCCTCGTTTTGCGGGAGAGAGCCTACCGCCGGGTGCAACGCGAGTTCACCTGGGAGCGCGCGGCCAGGCTGACCAGGGAAGTCTACCGGGAAGTGTGGCAGGCCTACCTGCACACCCCGTGGCGGCTGGAGCGCGAACGTAGCGCCCGCTTCCTGGGCCGCCTGCAACAACTGTGGGTTCAGGGTAGGCTCTCGTGAGGCAAGCCGGTCGGCCCTGCGGGACCACCACACGCCCATTGCTTTTTGGGTTGGGGTGCCGGGGTGGGCGCCACCGGGGGTCCGGTGCTCAGGTTCGGGGTTCGCCACCGGCCGGTGGCGTGATGCGGGTGGGCGGTTCGCGGCGTCCGGCCGCCTCCGGCACGAAGAAACTGGAGGGGGGTGGTGCGTGCCTTGAAGGCGGTACTCATGGCGGGTGGTGAGGGTTCCCGCCTCCGGCCCCTTACCTGCGGGATTCCGAAACCGATGGTACCCGTGGCCAACCGTCCGGTCATGGAGCACATCCTGGAATTGCTGGCGCGGCACGGCTTTCGGGAGGTGGCCGTTACCCTGCAGTACCTCCCGGAGGCCATCAGGGAGCACTTCGGTTCCGGCGGGAACGTGGGCCTGCGCCTGACTTATTTTACGGAAACCGAGCCCATGGGTACGGCAGGAGGCGTGAAGAACGCGGCCCCTTTCCTTGCCGACACCTTTCTCGTGATCAGCGGCGACGCCCTGACGGACCTGGACCTGGGACGGGCCGTGGCCTTCCACCGAGAAAGGGGTGCCTGGGCCACCCTGGTGCTGGCGCGGGTGGATTGTCCCCTGGAATACGGGGTGGTCATCACCGCGCCGGATGGGCGCATCCGGCAGTTTCTGGAGAAGCCCGGCTGGGGGGAGGTCTTCAGCGATACCGTTAATACGGGCATCTACGTCCTGGAGCCGCGGGTGCTGGAGTACGTGCCCGCGGACCGGCCCTTCGACTTCAGTAAGGACCTCTTCCCACGACTGCTGGCGGAGGGCCGGCCCCTTTACGGTTTGGTACTGGAGGGGTATTGGTGTGATATCGGAGATTTATACCAGTATTTGGAAGCCCACCGGGCCGTACTGGAGGGGAGGGTGAAAATCAACCTGGCACACCGGGAGGTGGCGCCGGGCGTCTGGGCCGGGGAGGAAGTGGAAATTCACCCCGAGGCGGTCATAAAGGGGCCGGTGCTTCTGGGCCGGGGATGCACGGTGGCCAAAGGCGCGGTGCTGGAGCCCTACACCGTGGTCGGTCCCGGAAGCCGCATCGGCGCCCGGGCCACCGTGAAGCGCAGTGTGCTCTGGGAGGGGGTACGGGTGGGCGAGGGCGCGGCCCTGCGGGGCACCGTGCTGGGTCGGGGGGTGGAGGTGCGCGCCGGGGCCCAGGTGTACGAGGGTACGGTCATCGGCGACGATTCGGTCATCGGCGAGGGGGCCGTCGTCAAGCCCGACGTGAAGCTCTGGCCGGGCAAGCTGGTCGAGGCCGGAAGTGTTGTCAACTACAGTGTGATCTGGGGTACCCGGGCCCCCCGGCGCTTCTTCGGAAACGAGGGTATCGCAGGCGAGGCCAACAGCGACCTGACGCCCGAGATGGCCGTGCGGGTGGCGGTCGCCTTCGGGGCCCTGTTGGGAGCCGGTAGCCGCGTGGCCGTGAGCAGCGACGCCGACCTTTTTGCCCGTCTCTTAAGGAGCGCCTGCGCGTGCGGGTTCCAGTCCGCAGGGGCCCGGGTGGTGGACCTGGGTATCGGTATCGTGCCCCTGCACCGCTTCGGGGTTCGCGCCCTGGCCTGCCGCGGCGGCATCCACGTCAGGCGGGACGAGCGCCGGCCGGGCCGGTACGTCATGGTCTTCACCGACGGCCGGGGCGTCAACGTCAATCGGGACCTCCAGCGCAAAGTGGAGGCCGCCCTGGCGCGGGGAGACGTCCGGCGGGCCGCGCCGGCCGAGTTGTACGAAGTGGAGCCGGCGCGGTTGGTGGTCGAGGGTTACCTGCAGGCCCTGCTGCGGGGAGCGGAGCCGCGCGGGCCCGGGGAAAGGCCGGGCCATCTGGTGCTGGCCTACGACCCGTCCACCCTGGGGGCCTTGATACCGCGCCTGCTGGCGGAGCTGGGTCTGACGGCCGAGAACGTCCCGCGGGAACCGGTGGGGGTCGACCCCGACGGCGTAATGCCCGAACTTACCCGTCGCGTGGTTGAGACCCGAGCCCTCCTGGGAGCCGCCATCGGGGCCGGGGGCGAGGAACTGGTCCTGGTGGACGAGGAGGGACGGGTGATCGCGGGCGACCTCCTGCTGGCCCTCCTGGGTCTGACGTCCCTGAAGGTGTGGGGCGGCCCGCTGGTGGTGCCGGTCACGGCCCCCGCGGCCCTGGAGGCCCTGGCGCAGGCCCACGGGACCCGGGTTATCCGTACCAAGACCCCGCCCGCGGAGTGGCTGGGCCGCCTGCTCGCCGAGTACGGCGAGGGCGAAGCGTCCTGGTCCCGCGTGTTCCTTTACTGCGACGCCCTGGCCGCCCTGACGGCCGTCGTGGGCGTGCTGTGCCGCGAGGGCGTGACCCTGGGTCAACTGGTGGCCCAATTGCCGCCGCTGTACCGGAAGCACGAGGCCCTACCCGTTTCCTGGGGTGCCAGGGGCCGGGTCATCCGGGAACTGGCCGAACGGCCCACTCCCCACGGCGTGGAACTCGTCGAAGGGGTGAAGATCTACTATCCTGAAGGCTGGACCCTGGTGCTGCCGGACCCCGAAGAGCCGGTGTGCCGGGTGTACACCGACGCCACCTCCTGGGAGGTGGCCGAGGCCCTTACGGAGAGGTGTCTGGCGAGAATAAAGGAGATCCTCGGTGAATAAGGTCCCGTGAGGGGCCTTTTTTATGGTATACTTTTTGAAAGTAGTTTTCATAAGATTTCGGAAAGTGAGGGTCCCTTCCTTGGCCGAAGAGAAGAAAAAGTACGTGCTGGAAATCACCCGCGGGCACCGGAAGTACCGGCTGGAGTTCAGGTCCGAGGAAGACATGCTCAACTGGGAAAAGGCCTACCGCAAAAGCCGGCTGTACATCCCCTACTTTCTGGCCGGCGTAGGGGTCAACCTTTTACTTTACAAGGCCGGATTGGACCTCTCCCGCAATCTCTTTCTGGGCGCCCTCGTGGGACTGGCCGTACCCTTTACCACCATGTTTCTCTTCTCCGAACTGCATTACCGCCTGTTTATGGCCCGCCGCTGTAAGTGACATGGACATGTAAATTTCAATTAACATACTGACGGGTTGCCATTTCCACGGATGACCCCCGGCGCCTCGGGCGGTTCGGATGGCCATACGACTGCTCAACCGGCCAAAAGGCCCGTTGAGGTCTTAATGTTGCAGGCCCGACCGGGCATTGCAATATGATCAACACGCCCGAGTCCGTTGTCTTCAGGGGGTGATCGCTTTCGAGGGTTCCGATGAAGACGGCCCATAGACCCGATTCAGGTCAGACGGGAAGGAGGTTGATGTCCTTTGTTCAAGGGAATGCACCCCATCTTCTGGGCGGGGCTGGCCATCATGTACGGCCTGACGTTCATCTTTATGCTGTGGGAGATTCTGACGCCGACCTCCACCTACCACGTTACCATCTTTGGCGTACCCGCACCGTTCATTTACAACAATATTTTCATGCTTTACATCGTCAGTCTCTTTCTGGGCTGGCTCTGGTATTACGTGCCGGAGCAGGCGGAAAGGAAGCGCCGGGAAGCGGGTGCGACTACCGGTGAGAGGGAAAGGAGGGCCTAGTTCGTGGGTGCGAATCCCATTGTCGTTACGTTTGCCGTACTCTATTTCGTAATCATGTTCGGCATCGGCTGGTGGACGCGTAAGGCGGCCTTGAGTGCCACCGACTACATGGTAGCGGGCCGCAACGTGGGGCCCGTGGTCAACGGCGCGGCTCTGGCCTCCACCTACCTGAGTCCGGCCAGCTTCCTGGGGTTGCCGGCGTTCATCTTCATCATCGGTTACCCCTTCTGGTGGGCCCTGATTTCCATCATTCTGGGCATGCCCATCGCGGCCCTGCTCACGGCGGCGCCGCTGCGGAAGTACGCCCCGGTTTCCTTCACGGATTACTACTGCGATCGCTACGACGACCAGGTGGGGATGCGTATTCTCATCAGCATCCCCGTGATCGTATCGGGGCTTCTTTACGTCACGCTGTCCACCATCGGCACGGCCCTGTTCATGATGGCCATCCTGAAGATCCCCTACGTCTGGTCCCTCATCATAGCCTCCGCCGTGGTACTCTTTTACGTTTACCTGGGCGGCATGGTGGCCACCACGTGGTCCAACGCCTTCCAGGGACTGATGATGGCCATCGCAGCCGTGACCGCGGCCCTGGCCATCATCGCCCACTTCGGCGGCCTCAGCGAACTGGGCCACGCCATTTACCAGAACAACCCCAAGTTCTGGCTGCCGCCCCACTCCCGGCTGGGCTTCTCGCACCCGCTGGTGGCCGGCTGGACCGGCATGGTCAGTGTGTTCTTTGTCTGGCACTACGGTTTTGCCACCATGCCGTACACGGTGGTGCGTTTCTTTACCGCCATGGACCTGAACGCGGCCCGGCGGGCCATCTTCTGGTCCGTGGTCTTCGGCGGGGCAATGTATTGGGGCCTGATCATTATCGGTAGCGCCGCCAAGGTCGTCATCGAGACGCTGCACCCGCTGATGCAGACCTTCGGCGCCAAGAACGCCGTGGAGCTGCTGGGCGGCCTCCAAAAGATGTACGGCACCACGGCCGCGGCGGCCACGGACTACTCCATGATCGCCTGCGTCGAGGCCCTGAAGAGCCCCTGGTTGATGGGGATTCTGGTGGCCGGGGGCTTGAGCATCGCCATGTCAACCACGGCCGGCTGGCTGGTAGTCATGAACGTGATCCTCGGACGGGACTGGATGGGCAAGATCCTCAAGAACAAGTGGGCACAGGAAAATCCCGTGGCGGTACTGCGGATGTGGTCCATCATCGTGCTGGTGATCTGCACCCTGTTTGCCGTCAAGCCGCCCGCCATGGTACTGGACCTCTCGGGCTGGGCCTTTGTGGTTATCATCGCCACCATTGGCCCGCCGCTGGTGCTGGGCATCTGGTGGGACCGGGCCACCCGGGCGGCCACCTACGCCTCGGTAATCATATTCCTGCCGCTTACGCTGTTCTCCTGGCTGTATGCCCGGCAGGTGCTGGGAAGCCCACACTGGTTTTTCCTGAACAAAGCCTTCGGTTGGAAAATCGCCACGTTCCACCAGGATTACTGGATCTTCGTCTCCTTCATCGTATTCATCCTTATCTCGTTGCTGACCAGACCTGCCAGGCCGGAGATTGTTCAGAAGTACAGTATTGACCTGCGCCAGGACTAGCGAGCCTTACTTTCACGGTGCGGCCCGCCCCCAAAAGGGGCGGGCCTTCCCTTGGTATGTGTTCGCTGTTTGTTTCGTGTTTCGGACGGCAAGCGTCGGTCGATGCGTGTCGCGAAGAAGGGTGGACCCTGCCATTTCAAGCGGTGGAACAGTTTTCTAGAAGATATTGGCTGGTAATTGGCGCAGACTGTATACAAAGAGAGTAATAGCTTTGTATTTTTATGCATTGGTCCGTATACTATGAGTATGTTCTCGGTGGGAATCGCCCAAACCAGGTTTCCCGTTTGAGGCTGGTCGTTATCGGCATTACCGGTGTACCGGGGCACAGTCGGTGAGCACCGGTAGTAATAATTTCGCGACAGGCTGCATTTGACCCGGAATTTTGACCGATTACGGTATGATTATACGGGGAAAGCGTAGCGCTTGATTGAATGAAGGGATTGTTGCTTTTGAATTTGCGTAATAGTATTTTACCGTATTCCGGGTGATTAAGCAACAAAAAGACGAAAAAACCGGAAAGATATGCAAATACCGGAATTAGACTGCACCGCACTCCGGAGGGATTTCCGATGCACCTGCCCACGCACTACCAGACCATCTTCGCCACCGCCGTTTTTCTGGTCACGTATGGTATCATCATGTCGGAGAAGGTCCACCGCACCATCATCGCCTTTTTCGGCGCGGCCCTGGTGGTCATCACCGGCATCCTCTCCCCGGAACAGGCCGTGGAGGCCATCGACTGGAACACCATCGGCCTCCTGACCGGCATGATGATCATCGTGGGCCTCACCCGCCAGACCGGCTTCTTCGAGTACCTGGCCATCAAGGCCGCGCGGGCTGCCCGGGGCGAGCCCGTGGCCATCATGGCCGCGCTGTCCCTGGTCACGGCCGTGACCTCGGCCTTTCTGGACAACGTGACCACCGTACTTCTCATCGTGCCCATCACCTTCGCCATCGCCAAACAGCTCGAGGTCAGCCCGGTTCCCTTTTTGATCCCCGAAATCCTGGCCTCTAACATCGGGGGCACGGCCACGCTCATCGGGGACCCGCCCAACATCATGAT